>JAAFJI010000080.1 GCA_013298045.1 Betaproteobacteria bacterium | reverse complement strand
TGGCGAAATTCGGGCGGCAGGCGATCCATGCTCTCGTCGGTCACGTACGGTGGGTTCGAGACGATCAGATCAAACCGCTCGATTCCCCAAGGCGTAAACAAATCGCCTTCGCGCAGGCGAATTTCGTCGCTCATGTCGTGTGCCGCCATGTTCGAGGCCGCCAGGTCTAGCGCTTCGTGCGACAGATCGCTCGCGGCGATGAACGCGTTGGGAAAGGTGTACGCAGCAAGAATTGCGAGACAACCCGAGCCGGTGCAAAGATCAAGAATCGAGAGTTCGGCGTCGCTGTCCTCGACCCACGGATCCAGCCCAGCCACGATCAACTCGCCCAGGTACGAGCGAGGTATCAGCACCCGCGGGTCGACCGCGAAGCGCACGCCAAGTTGCTGCGTGAATCCGACCACGTAGGCAGTGGGAAGGCGATCGACCACGCGCCTGCGCAGGCATTCGAACAGATGCGCCTGCTCCCCGACGGTGAGTCGATGGTTGCGGAAGCGATCCAGATCGTCAAGCGGCAACGCCAGAGCGCCCTGCACGAGAAAACTCGCATCTTGCTCGGCGTCGCTCGTGCCTTGCCCGTACACCGCGCCGACACGATTGAGGCTACTCAATGCAAACCGCCACCAATCGCCGACCGTGGTCAGCTCGCCGGGTGGCGCGGCAGGAAACGCCACCGACTTCATTGCGTCGCTTCAGCCCGATTCGGTTGCAACTCAAACGATTCGAAATTCGCAACGAAGCTCGACCGATCACGCGAACTGGCCGTCGCCTGCGACTGCTGAGATTGATTGATGATCCACGCCAGATTGGTCGGCGAGTCGGCCGATTGCAGCGCGTCTTCATAGGTGATTGTGCCGCCAAGGTAGAGCTTCGCAAGCGCTTGCTCGAACGTACAGGAACCCGGCGTGAGGCTTTGCTCCATCGCTTCTTTGACGCGCGAGAGGTCGCCGGCTGCAATCATGTCAGCCACCAGTTTGGTGTTGATCAGCACCTCAACCGCCGGTTGCAGCGCACCTTGTTTGTTCTTCACCAGACGCTGACCGATGATTGCCTTGAGACCGTAGGACAAGTCGGCCAGTAGTCCGCTTCGCGCCTCTTGCGGATACATGTTGACGATCCGCGACAGCGCGTGATAGCTGTTGGTCGCGTGCAACGTAGACAAACAGAGGTTTCCGGTGAGCGCATGGGTCAGCGCATGCTGCATGGTGTCGCGAGTGCGAATCTCGCCGATCAGCAACAAATCCGGTGCTTCGCGCAGCGCGTTCGACAGTGCGTTCTCGTAGCTCTTGGTGTCATGCCCGACCTCGCGTTGATTGACCACGCAGCGCTTATGTCGAATGAGGTACTCGATCGGGTCTTCCATCGTCAGGATGTGTCCGGTCGAGTTGGTGTTGCGGTGATCGATCATCGAGGCGAGGGAGGTTGATTTGCCCGAGCCGGTCGAGCCCACCACGAGGATCAGTCCGCGCCGCTCCATCGCCAGATCGAGCAGTACCGGCGGCAGCCGCAGTGACTCGAACGCCGGAATCTTGCTGCGGATGTAGCGCACCACCATTGAGACTGCGCCGCGTTGGCGCAGGATATTGATACGAAAATTCCCGTACTCCGGCTCGATATGCGAAAGGTTCATCTCCCAGTCGCGTTCGAAGCGCTCGATTTCCTCCTCGCTCATCACCTCGTAGGCGATCTTTTTGGCCGTCGGACCATCGATCACCTGGGTCGAAACCGGGAGCGTTTCGTTGTTCACTTTCATGTGAATCGGTGCGCCGGCAGAGATGAAAAGATCGGAGGCCTCGCGCTCGGCCATCAGTTGCAGGAGTCGGGTGAGATACATGGTGTGTCGTGAGTGTGCCGATGATCTCGGCAGATAATGCTGCGAGAATAACGACTTACGCGCTATAGCTCAAGTAAAACATGGCTCAATGCGCCGGATTGGAGAATCTTGTATGTTGGCGGTCATTGGTGGAAGCGGCGTGGTGGGCTCGGCGGTCTTTGAAATGAAGCGTCGTGTCGTGGCACGAACGCCGTACGGAGAGGCCTCGGGGCCGCTCAATTTCGGTGAGATTTCGGGGCGAACCGCCGTGTTCCTCGCGCGTCACGGTCCGGGCCACATTCACCCGCCGCACCAGGTGAATTATCGGGCGAATCTCTGGGCGCTTAAAGAGGCCGGCGCGCGGGAGGTCGTCTCCATTGCAGCCGTGGGCGGAATCGACGACGATTGCGCGCCCGGGGTCATCGCGATCCCGGATCAGATCATCGACTACACCTCCGGGCGCGAACACACGTACTTCGACGGCGGCGATCGGCAGGTTCGGCACATCGATTTCACCTTGCCCTACCACACCGCGTTGCGCGACGCACTCATTGCCGCAGCACGGCGCTTGGACGAACCGGTGATCGAGCGCGGCTGCTACGCGGCAACCCAGGGACCGCGGCTCGAGACGACCGCCGAAATCGCCCGGCTTGCCCGCGATGGCGCGAGCCTCGTGGGTATGACTGGCATGCCCGAGGCCGCGCTCGCGCGCGAGCTGGAATTGCCGTACGCCCACCTATGCGTGGTCGCCAACTGGGCAGCCGGGCGCGGCGACAGCACGATCGCAATTTCGCACGACGCGATCGAACAAACCATGCGCGAAAGCGTGACTCGGGTCGCCAGAATTATTGCGAACTATGCAGCCTCGCGCGGCGAGTCGCTTCGCGAAACCCATTGACTGCCAATATCAATCCATGCCAATCCGTGAAATTCTGAAAATGGGCGACCCGCGGCTGCTGCGCGTCGCAGAACCGGTGCCGAGCGAAATGTTTGGTGGCGACACGCTGCGCGCCCTGGTCGTTGATCTGCTTGACACTATGAAAGCGGCAAGCGGCGCGGGCATTGCCGCTCCGCAAATTGGGGTGAACCTGCGCGTTGTCATCTTTGGTGGCAACGGAAAAAATCCGCGCTACCCGGACGCACCCGAGATTCCCTTCACCGTGCTTTGCAATCCGGTGCTGGAGCCAACCGGCGACGAAAAGTCCGCCGGTTGGGAAGGTTGCCTTTCGGTGCCAGGACTGCGCGGTGAAGTGCCGCGATTTGAGCGTCTTTCTTATCGTGGATACGATGCGGAAGGTATACCGTTCGAGCGTCGCGTCGAAGGCTTTCACGCTCGGGTCGTGCAGCACGAATGCGATCACCTAGACGGCGTCTTGTATCCGCGCCGGGTCGAGGATATGACCCGCTTTGGATTCACCGACGTCCTGTTTCCGGCGTTGCAAAGCTAGACCTCGCAGCGCTCGCGCGCGTCCCGTAAGTGGTTTGCAAAAACGCGTTCGTTCGGAACATGAAGAAGGTCGAGCACGCAGCCGCTCGCATCTATCCTTGGCACGTTGACTATTTTGCGCATCGCCATTTGATATAGATTGTCAGTGGCGATAAGTAGATACAGCGAGGTCTATTTTTCTGCGATGTAAACGTTATTGATTAGGGCGATCGCGCAAATTGCTTGTTTCGACGCATCAAAGCAGTATGCATTCGGCTACGACAGACAATCGCTACGCGTCCGCACTGTCGCGAACCGCAGCTGCCCAGCAGGTGTCCCGCGATTGCACTTAGCGCCTCTTTTGCGTTGATCCGATTCGATGCGCGCTGCGACTTGTGTGTTTTTGTGTTTAGGCGCCGGACGACGGCGCGCAGGCTTTGCCGTCGAACTCGATTTCTAGTCCCGCCGTCGATCAAATTTTTTTGACACCTAAGTCAACACTTCAAGAGCACGAGGCGATCGAGATGACGATCTACGTTCTAATCGGCACCAATGAGTACCCGCACATGTTCGCCAACGCTTCGCGATAGCGCATGCAGATCGTAGCCGCCTTCAAGCGTTGACACGATGCGACCCTGAGCGTGGACGTCAGCCACAGCGCACAGCTGTTGCGTGATCCAGCGGTAATCTGCCTCAACCCACCCGAGCATGGCGAGTGGATCGTCGCGGTGCGCATCGAACCCGGCCGAGATCACCAGCAGTTGCGGACTGAACGCGTTGAGCGCCGGCAGCCACCGGCGGGTGACCGCATCGCGCATGGCGTCTCCCTTCGAGTACGGATCAAGCGGCACGTTTACCATCGCTTCCGAGAGCGGCGTGACGCCGTTCCCGGGATAGATCGAATGTTGAAACGTGGAGCACATTAGCACCCGCCCGTCGTCGCATTGCGTCTTGAGAATCTCCTCTGTACCGTTGCCGTGATGAACGTCGAAGTCAATGATTGCGACGCGCTCGAGCCCATGCACTTCGAGCGCATGCAGCACGGCAATGGCGGCGTTGTTGAGGAAACAAAACCCCATCGCTTGATCGCGCTCGGCATGGTGGCCCGGCGGTCGAATATTGCAAAACGCACGTCGCGCGTTGCCCGAGAGCACCCAGTCGACCGCTGCGATCGCCGCGCCGGCAGCGTGTTTGGCTGCGTTGAGCGTCGCCGGGTTCATGATCGTATCGCCATCGATCGCGGCGTAGCCCGACGTCGGAGCCGAGCGCTCAAGCTCGTCGATGAGACGCGCAGTATGCGCCCGCAATATCGCCGACATCGACGCGGCGGGTGCTGTGATTTCCTGCATGAAATCAAGCAAGCCCTCAGCACGCAGTTGGTCATCAATCACGCGAACCCGATCTGGGCATTCCGGGTGATGTGCGCCCATTTCGTGCGCGAGCGAAGCGGGGTGGGTCAGGTAGGCGCACGACATTCTGGAACTCTAGCTCAGCAGGCAAGTTTTCGGTGTTTTTTTGCCGCAGTCAGTGCGCGAGCGCGCTCAATGCGGACTGCGCGCAACACGCGAAGCCGCCGCCGAGACGGTGCGGAGAGTCCAGTGACTCGTGGGCGCAAACGCCGCGCTCAGGGATTGCGCGAGACTAACTAAAGCGTCGATAGCCTCATAAAATATAGATAAAACTACGTCTACAAGTGCTTTCGACTTAATAAGTAAAGTAGAAAAAAGTCATATTTAATGAGGCGAAATATTTGGGGGCTAATCGGTCATTTCCCGATAGCGCGCCGCTGCCTGCCCACGCGAATCGACGGCGAGTTTGCCCAGGATATTGGCGACGTGTCGCTTTACGGTGTGAGGTGAGAGGTCGAGCCGTCGCGCAATCACTTTGTTGCTCTCGCCTGCGGCGATCAGCGCGAGCACTTCCATTTCTCTGGAGCTAATGGCTTCGTGGGGCTTTGCCGCAAGGTGACGTGCGGATTCTAGGCTCGCGGCGCGCAGCGCCGGTTCGTGATCGCACTGCGGTAGTCGTGCGAGGACTTGTGCGAGTGTCGTGCGTTGGACGCTGTCGTAGTGCTCGGCGAACGCCGGCGTTGCGATCAATTCGATCGCGCGCGTTCCGGCGAATCGTGCCGACATGGGGTAGCCGCGGGCGGCAATGAAATCGAGTGCGCGTTTTGCGTTCGATACTGCATTTTCGTGGTCGCCCATTTCGTTGAGCACTCGGGTGTGCAGCAAGCTGAGCGTGGTGACGACGCTATTCGCATCGTTGTTGCCGTAGCGCTTGAGCCCGCTTTGAATACGCTCGCTCGCGAGCTCATAGCGATGATTGAGCATTGCGTCGACCGCTTCGAACATGGTGACGACACCGGCGTGGCGGTCGTAGCTTTCCGGGCGAATGGTGTTCCAAATTGATGCGAGCGCTTCTTTGGAGACGTCGTCGCGATCGGCGATCAGCGCACAGCGCAGCTCCATCCAATGAAAGTACCAGGCGGAGCCCGACGCACTGCCATCGGCTAGATTCGTGTTGCGAATGGCATCGTGCAAGAGTTGTCGCGATGCGTCGATATCGCCTTGCAATGCGCGGCACCATGCAAGCGGCACGATCGAATAGAAGCACACGTTGATCGAATGATTGATCCACGCGGCAAGCGATGCGGCTTCGTCGAGGGAGACACGCGCCGCGTCAAGTTCGCCGCGCCAAATCGCAAGCCCGCCACGCAAGCCGAGGCCAACCGCACGCAGCGCTACATAAGTGTCGCCAGCGGCGGCTATTGCGCCGTTGGCATAGCGAGTTAAGAGTGGCTCTAGTGGGCGCAAACCCATGTAGCCAGTACCGGGCAGGAGCTGAAACCAGAGCGAGGGATCGTCGAGCTTGGGCACTTGCAGCAAGGCGTCGTTGAAATGCGCGTTGGTGGCATCGAAGTCTGCCAGATCGAAGGCCTCCCATGCGCGGTCAAGTGAGGCGATCGCGCGCGTGAGCGGCGGGGTGTTGTCGTCAATTGCAATGCGATAGGTCGGATCGGTTCGCGTTTCGCCGATCGGTGCCGTGCCCGCGATCGTTAGGCTCACATAGGCCGTTGCCAGATCGCGTCCTTTCGCGTCGCCTCTGTGTTCGAATTCGGCACGCGCTTGTTTCATATGCGCGAGCATCGCATCAAACTGCATTGATTCCCAGGCCATGAGTCCGCGCAAGATCGAGAGCTCGGGCGAATTCTGCGCAACTTCGCCTGGGAAGCGTGCGAGCATCGCCTTCGCAGCGTCGCTCAACCCTGCGGTGATGAGAATCGGCGCAGTCCGGGCGAACTCTACGGCAGCGCTTTCGAAATCTTCGCTTGCGATCAAGTATTCGATGCGGCGCGTGGCGTCGGCTTCGCTTTCGGCCGCGCGCTTCCAAAGCGCGCGATGCTCGTCTTGCGGTAAACGATCGCGCTCGACCGCGAGTGCATCACGAAAGATGTCGTGCAAACGAATTGCGCGATCATGGCCTTCGACTTCCTGAAAGAAGAGGCCGCGACGCTCGACTTCATCTAGGCAGCGATCGCTATCGTTGCGCCCAGTCACCGCTGCGCAGCGCGAGGCAGTCAACTCGGGCAGCACCGACGTTTGCACAAGGAACGAACGCAGGTCCTCCGGCAACGCGGCAAGCACTTCGGTTTGCAAGTATTCGATCGCGTGCCGTTCGCTGCGCACCAGCGCGGTTTTACCATCCGAGGCCAGCGCGAGCGCGATGCCGACAGCCCAGCCTTCGGTGCGCGACATGAGTTCTTCAATTGAAGCTTGCGCCTTCGATTGTTTGGCGAGTGTTTCGACTTCGCTCGCTTCGAAACGCAAATCGTCTTGCCGAATCTCGACCAACTCGCCTTTCACGCGCATCCGTGCAAGCGACCACGGTGGATCTTCTCTGGCGATGATCGCAAGCGTCCAGTTCTCCGGCAAACGCTCAGGCAGCTCGGCCAAGAACTCATGCAAGGTGTCGTCGGTCAATCGATGAGCGTCGTCGAGCACGATCACGGCGCGCGTGACCTCGGTTACCGCTAATGCGTTGATCAATGAATCGCGAAACACTCGGCGTCCGTCGGCGCTACTGAGTCCTGCAACCAACGCATCCGGCGAGGTGCGCCACGGCGGATCGAAGGGGTCGAGCGCTGCGGTCAAGGCAGATGCGAAGCGCCCCAACGTGTCGCTCGCTTCGCAACCGATCCAAGCGAATTTGATTTCGGACGCCTGGGCTGTGAGCGTTTGCATCAGAGCGCTTGTTTTGCCAAAACCACCGGCAGCGGAAACGAGTGTTAACTTCGCGTGAGACAGACCGTTCGCAATGCGCTCGGTGAGGGTTGCGCGAGCAACCAAGCCCGCGCGAAGACGCGGCGCTTGAATCTTCGTTCGTGCGAAGCTAAGAGTCTCGGTTGAGGCGGTCATCGTCGTCGTTGTCGGCCCGCGCAGGCTTGCGGGCGGAGCGTGTTGTTATCGTAGCGGAATAGCGTACCTAGCTTGTAAAGTGCATTTGCGGTCGTGCGTATGGTTCCCTCTCCCCTAGCACGGGAGAGGGTGCCCGATAGGGCGGGTGAGGGCGGTGGATGAGCAGGGTCGCGCCGCGTGACCGTCTCTCTCTGTCGCACGCGCCCTCACCCCAACCCCCTCCCGCGCTACGGGAGGGGGAGCCGGCACTACGATTCAGAACATCTCGTTAAAAATCAACGGGATCGCTCCATTAAATCGCCCGAACACGAAAGAAAAGCTCCGCGTTAAGATGCAGCATTTCGGACGTTTCATTAGCCGATAAATTGGGCATAGTGCGAACAAGTTGACCGATTTTTTCTTCACCCAACGGAAACGGTGCGTCCGAGCCCACCATGATGCGATCCGCGCCCATCGTGTCGATAAGAAGTCGCAACGCTCGATGATCAAACACGGCGCTATCGACGCTGAAACGATCAAGATAGTGTGACGGCGGATGCTTCGATTCGCCTCGCACGATGTTGCGACGATGCCAGGCGTTTTCGAGTCGTCCGAGCAGAAAAGCGAAGCTTCCACCACCATGCGCGAAGCAAATGTTCAATTCGCGTGGCAACTTATCGAACGCACCGCCTAGGATCATCGACATGATGCCGAACTGCGTCTCAGCTGGCATCGCAACTGTCCACGCGCTCATCCATCGCTTCAAGCGATCGCCGCCCAACATGTCCCACGGATGCACGAGTACCGGCGCGCCCTCGTTTGCGCAGTGCGCGAGGAAGCGCACGATGTCTTCGTCATCGAGTTCACGATTGCCGACGTGGTTACCAATTTGCACGCCGGCGCAACCGGCGCGCATCGCACGTGTGAGTTCCTTACAGGCAAGATCGGCGTCTTGCAGCGGCACCTGCGCGAGCGCTTTGATACGACCGTTCGAGCCTTCGCAGAATTCGAGCGCGAGATCGTTATAGGTCGCAGCGACGAACGCGGCTTGATCGGCGGGTGCGCCATACGCGAACATCACCGGCGTCGCGCAAACAATTTGCAGCGACACGTTTGAAGCATCCATTTCCGCGAGTCGCGCTTTCGTGTCCCACAATGCCGAATGCACTGGACGAAACGGCTTGTCGCCGAGCATCATCATGCCTGTGCCGTCACCGTGATCGTTGAGCGTGACCCAAGGGCCAGAGGTGTCGCCAAATTTTTTCGCGAAGTCGGGCGCGTTCGTTGGGAAGAAATGACTGTGGATGTCGATGCAGGGTTCCAAGCGTTAGCCTTTTCCGGGATGGACGTGCCCACAATGCGGACAGGTGCGCAGTTGTTCGCTTGCGTAGAACGCGTTGAAGAGGGGCGGTAAATCGTCGACGATGCTTTTGAGTTGTACTTCAACGCGATGCACAAGCCCGTCGCATTTCGGGCAATACCATTCGAAACCGTCTTTCACGCCCTCGGGGCGTGAGCGTTCGATCACCAAGCAACGTGACTCGGGTTCGGGGCGTTGCGGCGAATGGCGCATGTGCGGCGGCATCAAAAACATCGCGCCTTCTTTGAGCTCAACGCGATCGCGTTTGCCGCGATCGATGATGTTCAGAAACGCGTTGCCTTTGAATTGCCAGAAGTATTCTTCGAACGGGTCGTCGTGAAAATCGGTGCGCTGATTCGGCCCGCCGACGACGGTGACGATGAAGTCGGTGTTCTTCCAAATTTGCTGATTGCCGACCGGTGGCTTAAGCAGCTGTGCGTTCTGTTCGAGCCAGTCGGGAAAGTAAATTGGTAGCAGCATGATGGTCGCGCACGACGGCGTTGATGAACGGTACGGGAGCATAGAGCGCGGTGCGTTTGCGTCGTCTCAACGGGCTCGAAACTCGTTTTCATGGATCGTCGACTGCCGGCTAACAACTAAGTTATTTATCGCTTCATAAAATATAACTAAAGTCGAATTTTGTTACTTTATCAATAACAATGCAAAACTTAGAATTTGCTATGTTTTATAGGGCAAAAAGCGACGAAGCTTATTTTTTGTTATCGATCTCATCGCTAAAACCGGTCCGCGTACGCCTTCCATTCCCATTCGTGAATCGTCGCGTTGAATTGTTCGATTTCGTTACGCTTCGTTGCGATGAATTGCTTGCAAATGTGCGAACCGATTGCATGGACGAGTTCGGCGTTCTCTTCGAGCGCGTTGAGCGCAGCGCTTAACGTTTTCGGGAGAGACTTTGGCGATGCCGCAGCGTTGTCGTACGCATCGATCTCGGTTGCCTCACCCGGCGAGCGCTGTCGCGTGATGCCGTCGATGAAGGCGTGAATTACCGCCGCGAGCGAGAGGTAGATGTTGCACGTCGGATCCGGCACCCGCCATTCGATTCGTCCGGCGGTGACGCGCGCCGGCATCGTTCGATTGTTCGTGCCCCAGCCGATTTCGACCGGTGCCCAGGTCGTGCCGGATTGCGAGCCTCCGCCGGTCAATCGCTTGTACGAATTGATCGTGGGCGCGTGAATCGCAGTGAGCGCGGCGGCGTGATGCAAGAGCCCGCCAAGCGCGTGTACGCCAACGGAAGAAAGACCGCCCGCGCCGTTGTCGAACGCGGCGATGCCTTTTGTGTCGGTGAGCGAAAGATGGAAATGCAAGCCTGAGCCGGGTCGATCTGCGAACGGCTTCGCCATGCCGCTGTAGACCAGGCCATGCTTCTCGGCAATCGCATGCGCCGTGAGTTTGAAGCGCGTGAGATTGTCGGCGCTTGCAAGCGCGTCGGCATACTTGAAATTCACCTCGTACTGTGCCGGCGCGTCTTCGTGATCGATCTGAATCACGTCGAGCCCGAACTCGGCGAGGGCGATTTCGAGTTCACGCAAACACTCAAACACGCGACCGCGTTGCAACGATTTCAAATCGTAAGAGGGCTTCGCCAAATCGTCCAGCGCGTCCGGCGTCCCGAGCCGACCACGATCATCACGTGCGAACAGGAAAAACTCAGGCTCGATACCGACGTTCATCGTGTATCCGAGCGCGGCAAGCTTCGCAGTCGCGCGTTTGAGCGTTTGCCGCGAGCAACCGTCGAACACCTCGCCCGCAACAAAGCCGTCGCAGATCACGTGCAGCGTGTCGCGCTGCCATGGCAGTCGGCGCGCAGTTGGCGCGTCGGCGCGCCCGTAGAACTCCGATCGTGCACCGTGACGCGGCAGCCCCGTGCCTTCAATCGAAGGCCCCGCGAAGCCGGCACCAATCGTGACGACATCGTCCCAGTATGCGCGCGGCACCAGCTTGCCTTTGGCAATGCCATTGATGTCTACGAATTGCGCGAGGATCAAGCGTGCGTCGCCGCCGACTTCCGGGAAACTCATTTCATCGAAAGACGAATCCAGGTCGTCTTGAGTTCGGTGTATTTTTCCAGTGCGTGAAGCGACTTATCGCGACCGTTGCCCGATTGCTTATAGCCGCCGAAGGGCACGGTGATGTCGTCTTCATCGTATTGATTCACGTGCACCGTTCCGGCTTTAAGTGCACTCGCCACGCGATGCGCGCGATCGATATTGCTGCTCCAAACGGCAGCGTGCAGACCGTAGCTCGAATCGTTTGCG
The DNA here is from genome assembly GCA_013298045.1 of Betaproteobacteria bacterium. GTDB lineage: Bacteria > Pseudomonadota > Gammaproteobacteria > Burkholderiales > Casimicrobiaceae > Casimicrobium. Next base: position 4,199 of record JAAFJI010000080.1, on the reverse strand, counting down.
AGCTTCACGGCTTCGGCTTCATCCTTGAATCGAATGATCGAAAGCACCGGACCGAAGATTTCTTCACGGGCGATCTTCATGTCGTTTTTCACGCCATCGAACACGGTTGGGTTCACGTAGAAGCCGCCGGTTTCTTCGCGCGCCGCGGTACCGCCTGCGACCAAACGTGCGCCTTCGGATTTCCCTGACTCGATGTAATTCATCACCGTGCGTTGCTGACCTTGATCGACCATCGCGCCGAGTGTTGTTTTGCTGTCGAGCGGATCGCCGGGAAGATAGCTCGGCACTTGCGCCAATACTTTTTCAACGAACGCATCGGCGATCGAATCTTGCACGAAAAGGCGCGACGGCGCGTTGCAGCTCTCGCCCTGGTTATAGAACATGGAGCCGGCCGACGTGGCGGCCGCGCGATCCAAGTCGTCGAAATCGGCGAAGATCAGATTCGCGGATTTGCCGCCCAATTCGTTAAACACGCGCTTCAAATTCGATTGTCCCGAGTATTCGAGCATCTTGCGGCCGACGCGCGTGGAGCCTGTGAAACCAATTGCGTCCACATCCATGTGCAGGGCGAGTGCTTCGCCCGCTTCGTGACCAAAGCCAGGAACGACATTGAACACGCCAGGCGGTAAGCCTGCATCGATTGCGAGTTCCGCTAGACGCATCGCGGTGAGCGGCGATTTTTCGCTCGGCTTCAGTACGAGCGAATTGCCCGCCGCGAGCGCCGGACCGATCTTCCAGCTCGACATCAACATTGGGTAATTCCACGGCACGATTGCGCCGATTACGCCCATCGCTTCGCGACGAATGAGCGCCAGTGCATTGTGCGGTGTGGGCGCAATTTCGTCGTACACCTTGTCGATCGCTTCGCCATACCAAGCGATGCAGTTGGCAGAACCGCCAACGTCCGCCGCCAGCGCATTCTTGATTGGCTTACCCATGTCGATGGTTTCGAGCAACGCCAGTTCCTCTTTGTTTTTGAGGATCAGCTCCGCGAACTTAATCAGTACGCGCTTGCGCTTCGCTGGCGCTTGTTTGGACCACGCACCGGAGTCAAACGCGGCACGCGCGGCCGCTACCGCAGCATCAACGTCTTCCGCCTTGCAGCGAGCAGCTTGTGCAATCGTTTTGCCGTCGATTGGGGAGATGACAGCGAAGGTTTCGCCCGAGAGCGCGGCAACACGTTGGCCGTTGATCAGGCCGCGCGCGTCGAACGCGAGGGCATCGGCTTTCGTGCGCCAATCGGAGGGGAGGGGCTGATTCATTATGGGAGTCTCTCAGGCAAGAGCCTTCTGGTTAGAGCATTGAGCGGTAGCGGGTGTCGTCGAAAAACAAAAGAGCCCGCCGAGACGAGCTCTTGTTTAGTTGCAGCCAAGGACTCAGAACGTGATTACAGTTGAGACGCCGAAGATGTGGTTGTTCTTTTTGTACGAACCATCACCAACATACTGGAACACGCGATTGTTCGACGCGTCGTAGCGGTATTCCGCTTTGATCGTTGTGAACTGGTTGAGCAGATAGCTCATGCCGAGGGAGAGGGCGTAGCGGTTGCTGCCTTTATTAGGATCGCCGACTTCCCACTGTCCGTTCTCGCCGTTTGCGTCGGTCACGAAGGTCATGCCGGGGCCGAACCCGTTGACGCCGTCGGCGCAGGGTTGATCGAGCTCGCTACCCAAGGTGCCGTCTTCGTTGCGCGCTGCAGCACATGCGCCGTTGAAGAACACGTTATACGTTCCGCCGCCGTTCTTGCTGTTGTTGATGTAATCGGCGCGCGCCGCGAGCTCAAAACGCGGCGTGACTTTGTAGGCGGCGAGACCCGAAAGACCCCACCAACGCGAGTTGCCACCGTTGAACGCAGCGCTCTTTTGTTGCCCGTACGCAACCTGACCCTGGAGCGTGAGCGGTCCGCGAATGAAGTAGCCATCGACTTCAAGCGCATGCAGCGTGCTCGTACCCCCGGCAACGGCGTTGCCAATCTTGCCGTGTTGCCCAGCAAAACCAAAACCATTGAATTCGCCTTTGGCGTAGTCCACACGGTAGGACAAGAGCGGGGTGCGGATATTGCTGCCGTAGCGGTTGGCGTTGACGTTGCCGAGTACACCTTTGTAGATCCACTTGCCATCGGTGATCTCGCCGCCGACGCCAACGTAGTACGTCGGTGCGGTGAAGTCGAACAACAGGTTGTGCGTTATGAATTTCTGTGCATTCGGGAGCAGATATTCGTATCCACTCCAATCAGGAATTGCGCCAGCAATTAGGCGCTTTTGCAGTCCGTCCATCGGAATGGAGACTGAGGCTTCATGCACGATAGAGCCCAGGTTGTATCCTGAAATGGTGCTCTTGTGCGGCGCGAGCGTTAAACGCCAACGTGTGCCACCATCCATCTCCTTTTGCATGTCGAACCAGGCCATACCGAAGTATGAGTTGTCATACGCGTAAGCCTCGCCGTTCTGGAAATTGTTCAGAAACTGGAAGCTCGATGTTTTCTGCGCGCGATTGGCGATGAAAGTCGGGTCCATGCCGCCGCTGAACTTGAACTGCTTGAGCCCCTGCGCTTCGATTGCGTCCTCGATCGCCTCGGTCTTGACCGCGATGCGGTTGAATTCCGCAGCCTCGACTTTTGGTTTTGCCTGTTCGGCTTTGAGTTGCTCTTCCAGTTGCTCAACGCGCGATTTGAGCGCACGCAACTCTTTAAGAATTTCGTCGTTGCTTTGCGCGAAAGCAGGCAGAGTAAGACCAGCGGCTAAGAGGGCGGTGGCCAGCAGGCTGAGTTTGAACGGTTGGGTCATGTTTTTCTCCTAAAGGTGCGTGGCGTCTGTCGTTTGTTATGAGGTGTACGGATTAAGTAGGTAATGCATCGCGGTAAGCAGCGGCTTGTTCTTCAGCGCGGCGTTTTTCCTGGCGTGCAAGCCAAATACTTCCAAAAATGACTCCGGCGGCCACAATCGCAATCATCACAGTGGCCACGGCATTGATGGTAGGAGACAAGCCCAATTTCGCGCGTGAGAAGATGACGATCGGCAGCGTTGTCGATCCCGGACCCGACAAAAACGCGGAAAGCACGACGTCGTCCAATGAAATCGTAAACGTGAGCAACCACGCCGAAACCATTGACTGCGAAATGAGCGGCAAGGTAACTAAGCGAAACACCTGATGGGGGCGGCATCCTAAATCCATCGCAGCCTCTTCAAGCGCCTTGTCCATCTCCATCAATCGCGACTGGACAACGACTGCGGCGTAGGCCATGCCGAGCAAGGTGTGTCCGAGCCAGATCGTCATCACGCCTCGCTCGGGGAATCCAAAGGTGCGCTGAACGGAGACGAGCATGAGCAAGAGGGACAATCCGATAATCACCTCCGGCATCACGAGCGGCGCGTTGATCATCCCGGAGAACATAGTGCGTCCGCGAAACTTGGTGAAGCGGGTCATCGCAAACGCAGCGAGCGTGCCCAAAACGACCGAGGCGGTCGCCGTGAAAAACGCGATCTGTAGCGAAAGCCAGAGCGCTTCTCGTATCTCGCGATCCTTCACGATTTCGGCGTACCACTTAAAAGTAAATCCGCCCCATGAGGTGTTGAGTCGTGAGTCGTTAAACGAAAACACGATGAGCGTGAGGATCGGCAGGTACAGAAACAGATAAACCGCGACCAGCCATCCGATACCGAATCTAGATTTCATGCGCGCCCTTTCTCGCGGGCGGCGTTCTCAGTCTGATATTTGTTAAAGATGGCCACCGGAATGATGATGAGCAGCACCATGACTACAGCGACGGCCGAGGCCATCGCCCAGTCATTGTTACTGAAAAATTCGTCCCAGAGCACTCGACCGATCATGAGGGTGCTTGGTCCGCCAAGCAGCTCCGGAATCACGAACTCGCCGACGCATGGAATGAATACGAGCATCGAGCCTGCGACGATACCGGCTTTCGACAGGGGTATGGTGACCTTCCAGAACGCGGTGAGCGGTCGTGCTCCTAGGTCGGCGGCCGCTTCAAGCAGGCGAATATCTAGTTTCACCAGATTGGCGTAGAGCGGCAAAATCATGAACGGCAGGTACGCGTACACCATTCCGATGACCAGCGAGAACGACGTGTTCATCATCTTGAGGGGCTCGCCAATCACGCCGATACCAAGCAGGATGTCGTTGATGACGCCGTTGCTCGCAAGCAAGCCTTTCCACGCAAATACGCGCAGTAGCAGTGA
>JAAFJI010000008.1 GCA_013298045.1 Betaproteobacteria bacterium | reverse complement strand
AAGCGCTAACCGTGCAGCTCAAGGGTCCGCTGCGCTCCAATAACAAATCCGCGCTCCTCACGGCTGCGTGCGAAGGTCTGGGAATCGCGGCGCTGCCCACTTACGTCGTTCACGAGTCGCTGGCGAGCGGCGCGCTCGTCTCACTGCTTCCAGATTGGTCGCTGCCGATCCAGGAGATGCACGCCGTCTTCCCGTCACCGCGCATGGTGCCGGCAAAAGTAAGTGGGTTCACCGAATGGTTGCGCGAGCAGCTCGGAGAGGCGTGGTGGACGCGTCGCTACTGAGCGTGCGCTTACCGCGCTTTCGCGCTCTACTCACTACACGATCCCGACCTATGGACGCACTCGCGTCGCGCCACGACGGGCGAGCAATGTTGTGGCTCCGTTTGAGTATCGGGGTGTCGCTGCTATCGCCGATCAATATAGACGCGGTTAATACCGTCTGTGCGCAGTTTGAGATGAATGGTACGAGTAGCTACATCGAGGAAATAGACCGTCGTTGTGCTCGCTTCTACGGCAGCAATCGAAGCTAACTGCGGCACTGTGCTCATCCCGGCACGCGAATCGATCCAAGGACTAAACCAGTTTACGTTGAGCCCGACTATCGAGAAATTCGATATCGCAGGCATACGGAGTACCGTGCTCTGGTCAACATTGTCGTCCTCGTACTTGCCCGTCATCCTAAGCGCTATCGTTGGCTGCGAGGCGACGTTGCCCGTAAGGTTGTAGCGGCGATCTTCAATCGTTGTCCGGTAGAACGGATGGCTGTTGACATCGGCTTGATTTAGCGCCACCCCGTCGTCTCGCAACAGGTTTGAATTTGCGACGCCAAAATGCAAGTTCGATTAGCCCAAGAGACCGTTGCACACACGCACGCCAAGCGCGGTATTAATCGGGTAGCTCATCGTGTCCATCGCCCAGGAAGCGCTAGACGCCGGCGTGAAAGTGGCCGGCACGCCGTTGCCAAGCTTGCTGCTCGTGGTGTCGGAAATCGCTAAGTCAAAGTTTCGCGAATGGTCGCTGTCGCAACGATCTGTTTTTGCGTTGACGAGCCGCACGTTGATTGCAGTGAGGTTCCCTGCTTCTCGCGAACAGTCGCGATGATCGATCGCCGCGCCATTGGGAACACTTACGAAGGTCACGTTTTCGATTCGTTTAGTACGGTTTTACGCTCGCACGCCGATGAGCTCGACCTTCTGCTCGGTAGCGACGCGCGCGACGGACTCGTCTTTGCACACCTCACGCACAACCCTATCGTGCGTCAATCCGTCGTTCGGAACCGTCGCGTTTATTGCTCCGGCAACGTTGACCAGACGCAGGGCAACAACAAGAGCAGGCAATGCCTCAATAAATCGAATAGCTACGAAGTAATATATTTTTTACGGAAATTATATTTTTTCGATAAACACCATTTTTTTACAGGCTTAAGACTAAAAAGCCGTACTGAGCGATTCACGCTGCAAACCCAGTACGAAACGCTCGCCGTCCACGCGCATGACGTCGTGATGGCAACAAAACCGTGCAAAAACAACAATTCCACTCGGAACCGATTGAGAGCGTCGCGACACGGTACTGCCAAACGCGGCATTGCGCCATCGCCCTCCGCTATCCGAGCGCCGCGCGAATCGCCTTGTTTTTCTCAAGCGAGGCGCTGTGAAGCGCGAGGCGATCGCGTTCTTGCGCAAGCACATGTGGCGGCGCTTTGTCGGCAAACGCCGGATTACCGAGTTTCGCGCTGGATTTCTCGATTTCGTTCGCGAGTCGCGCGATTTCTTTGTCAAGCCGCGCCCGTTCGGCAACCGGATCGACTTTGACTTCGAGCATCAAGCGGAAATTGCCAACGACTTGCACGGGCGCATTGCTCTGTGGCAAGGTCTCGACGATTTGCATTTCAGAGAGCTTTGCGAGTGCTTCGATGTACGGCTTGAACTCGGCGAGCGCTTTCGCATCGGTTGCGTTCGCGAATTGCGCGACGAGCGGCACCCGTTCCGCAGGTGAAATCTTCATCTCGGAGCGCAAGGTGCGAACGGCCGTAACGATTTGTTTAAGCAAGACCATCCTCGCTGCAATCGCTTCATCGATCACTTCGGGAACAACCGTTGGGTATTTCTGATTACAGATTGACGTATTCGGTCCGGCTTTGCCCACGAGTGGCGCGACGGCCTGCCAGAGCTCTTCCGTCACAAACGGCATGATTGGATGCGCGAGTCGCAGCGTGTTTTCGAGCTCGCGCACGAGTACGCCTCGCGTGGCTGCGAGCGAGGCTGCGTTTCCACTTTTCTCCGCATCTGCGAGTTGCACTTTCGCACATTCGAGATACCAGTCGCAGTACTCGTCCCACACAAATTCATAGAGTGCTTTCGAAGCGAAATCGAAGCGATAAGACTCGATGCCTTCCGAGATGTCTTTCTTTGCTTGCTGCAGGCGACCGAGCAGCCAGCGATCGACGAACGTGAGTTGTTCGAGTGGCGCTTTCGCATACGGCGTTGCTTGCTTGCCTTCGGTGTTCATCAACACGAAGCGCGTGGCGTTCCAAAGCTTGTTGCAGAAATTGCGATAGCCCTCGCAGCGCGAGAGATCGAAATTGAGCGTCATCGAGAGATTCGAAAGTGACGCAAACGTGAAGCGCACCGCGTCAGCGCCATACGCTGGAATACCGTTCGCGAAATTCTTGCGAATGTATTTCTCGGCTTTCTCCTTGTGCGAAGCAAGCATCAAATCTTTCGTCGATTTTGTGACGAGCGGTTCGAGCTCGATGCCGTCGAGCAAATCGATCGGGTCGATCACATTGCCCTTCGATTTGCTCATCTTGTTGCCTTCGGCATCGCGCACCATCGCATTGATGTACACATCGCGGAATGGCACTTGATCGGCGAAATGCAAAGTCATCACGATCATGCGCGCGACCCAGAAGAAGATGATGTCGTTGCCCGTCACGAGCACGTTGCTTGGCAAGTAAACGCGATCCTTCTCAAATCTCACGCCTTCGGGCCAGCCAAGCGTCGTGTGACACACGAGCGCGGAAGAAAACCACGTATCCAACACGTCAGCATCACGCTTGAGCGTTTTGCCGCCCGCTTGCTTTTTTGCGTCTTCGTCGCTGCGCGCGACGTAGACCTTGCCGTCTTCGTCGTACCACGCCGGGATCTGATGCCCCCACCACAGTTGGCGCGAGATACACCAATCTTGAATGTTGTTAAGCCAATGGTTGTAAGTCGCCGTCCAATGCTCGGGGAAGAATTTCACATCGCCGTTCGCCACCGCATCGAGCGCGCGACCGGCGAGACCTTTCTCGTGTTTCGCGGTGGGTTTGCTCATCGCAACGAACCATTGATCGGTCAACATCGGCTCGGTGATCTGCCCAGTGCGTTCGCACACCGGCACCATGCTCTTGTGCTTCACGGCTTTCAGCAAAAACTTTTGCTCCTCAAGATCGTGCAGCACTGCTTTGCGTGCATCGAAACGATCCATGCCGCGATACGCTTTGGGCCCTTCATCGTTGATCTTCGCATCGAGCGTGAAGATCGTGATCAGCGGAATGTTGTGCCGCATCGCGCAGGCGTAGTCGTTGAAGTCGTGCGCGCCGGTGATCTTCACGCAGCCCGAGCCGAATTCGCGATCCACGAAATCATCCGCGATGATCGGAATCTTGCGATCGCAGAGCGGCAGATCCACCATCTTGCCCAGCAAATGCTTGTAGCGCTCGTCTTCGGGATGCACGGCGAGCGCGCCGTCGGCGAGCATCGTCTCGGGTCGCGTCGTGGCGATGTACATGCCGGGAATCATGTTGCCTTCATGATCCTTCTGCGGTCCATCGCTAAACGGATAGAGGATGTGCCACATGAAGCCATCGCGCTCGACCGATTCGATTTCGAGATCGGAGACCGCCGATTGCAACACCGGATCCCAATGCACGAGACGCTTGCCGCGATAGATCAAACCTTGCTCAAAGAGCTTCACAAAGGTTTCGACCACGCCTTTCGACATGTGGTCATCCATCGTGAAATAGCCTTGATTCGCGCCACTCGCGTCCGCGAAGCCCCAGTTCGCCGATGCGCCTAAGCGCCGCATTTGCTGCGTGATGGTGGAGCCTGATTTTTCTTTCCACGTCCACACGCGTTTCGTGAATTCCTCGCGACCAAGATCGTGCCGCGACTTGCCTTCGGCTTGCAATTGCCGCTCAACAACGATTTGGGTGGCGATGCCTGCATGATCGGTGCCCACGACCCAATTCGTGTTGTCGCCCTTCATGCGGTGATAGCGAATCATCGTGTCCATGAGCGTTTGCTGAAACGCATGGCCCATGTGCAGGGTGCCCGTCACATTCGGCGGCGGCAGCTGAATCGTGTATGCGGGTTTCGAGGCGTCGCCATTTGGTTTGAAATAGCCGCCTTGTTCCCAGACTGGGTACCACTTCGATTCGATGGCTTTCGGTTCGAAGGATTTGGAGAGTTTTTCTAGCGCGGACTCAGGGGCGGACATAGGAAAGTGGCTCGAAAAAGCAGCGAAATTTTGCGATGCCACATTCTAGCCGTGGAATTTACAAATTAATAGCGCATCGCCTCTATAAATAACGATTACATTACTAAATCGTATACTATCGAAACAAAATTAATTTCGACTAAATTCCATATTTTACTGGGCTTAAGACGCGAGTGCCGTAGCTAGTTTCGTGTCTCTTTGCGCTTGTTCAGAATCTGCTCGCGCAGTCGCGCCACTTCGTTCTCGACAGCGTTGGAAACAATATGCTGAACTTGAAGGGAGGTCTCCTCCGCCACCTGCGCGGCGATGTCACGCGAGACTTGCATCAGCGCCGGTTCGAGCGCCTCGCGTAGCTTGCGCTTCATCTCGCCGGTCGCGTGCAGTTCGAGCTGCTGCATGACCTGGCTATAGACCGAGTGCTGGATCTGTTCGAGCTTCGCAATCACCGCCTGGTCGAACTGTTCACGGCTGAACGCGCCGTCAGCAGACTCGCGTCGCGCATCGGCAAACGCCGAGGCAACGGCAGCGCGTTGCACCGAACCGACCGAAGTTGCCTGGGTGGCGAATGCGCCAAGCGACGGCTCCCGCCGTCCGGGTTCGCCGCCGAAAACGTTTGCGCGTTCGTCGGCACCATTCGACTCGTCGGCGAACGTGCCTCCGTAACGATCCGCCGCATTGGTCGTCGGTGCCGAGCGGCGCGATGCGCGCGCGGGCGGAGGATCCGCGACAAGCTCCGTGAGCACCGGGAGATCGTCGGGCACCCGCGCTCGACGGATCAATTGGTCGGCTTGCTCGAGCAGATCTTTGGCGGAGGAGTTACTCATGTGCCGAGATTATGCGCGCGAGCGGTTCAGCCACCAGCGCGCGCTTTTGCGCGCGACAGATCGGTGTGCGTCATCTCGTAACCGCGCTCTTTGTAGAACTGCCAGCGAGCGCGACCGCTTTTGGCAATTTCGTCGTCTATACCGACAATTTCAATGAGGCGCTCAAAGCGCGCGAAAAAGCTCGGCGGGGTCCCGCGCAAACTGATGAGCACATCCGCCGCGCCGTCATGTCCGTCCGCGTGATCGACGATGATCGGTGTAGCGTCGCGCAGCGTCGAGTCGAGTCGGACATGCGGAACAAAGCCGTCGTCGGGCGACTCCCAAAGCAGGCGATCAAGCTGATCGGTCGCGACCGCATCCGGTGTCGCGATTCGCAGTCGGCGCTTGGCCGCGTGCACTTTAAGCGCGAGCTTGTGCGCGGCATGCAGCGGGTTTGCTACCCCGGTGTAGAACTCAATCGTTGTCATTTCTCGATTCGCGAACGAACTCGCTTCGCACTTTAGGCAATGCGTCCGGTGCGAGCCACAATGTGTCTCGCACCCTACCGCACGATTACTCGATGCCCACTACGTAGTCAACCAATGCCGCGACCGGGCGACCGGTCGCTCCTTTTTCTTTGCCCGCACCCTTGTAGGCGACGCCGGCAATGTCCAAATGTGCCCAGTCGTATTTCTTTGCAAAGCGCCACAGGAAGCAAGCAGCTGTGATCGCGCCACCCTCGCGCCCCGCAACGTTGGCCATATCGGCGAAGTTGCTGTTAAGCGCCTCCTGATAATCCTCCTCCAGCGGCATTCGCCAGAAACGATCGTTGGTTTTTTTCCCCGACGCCAGGATTGCGTCTGCGAGCTGATCGTTTGTCGCGAAAAGTCCAGCATTCACACTACCGAGCGCGACGACGCAGGCACCGGTGAGCGTTGCAATATCAATCACCGCGCGCGGTTTGTATCGCTCGGCGTAGGTCAGTGCGTCGCAGAGAATTAAGCGCCCTTCGGCGTCGGTATTGAGCACTTCAATGGTCTGCCCGCTCATGCTGGTGAAGACATCCCCAGGCTTCGTCGCTTTTCCCGACGGCATGTTTTCGCAGGCAACGACGAGACCCACAATGTTCTGTTTTGGCTTGATCTCGGCGACGGCTTTCATCACACCAAACACGGTTGCCGCGCCCATCATGTCCCACTTCATGTGATCCATGTTCTCTGCCGGTTTAAGCGAGATGCCGCCGGTGTCGAAGGTGACCCCCTTACCGACGAAGACCGTGGGTGCCTGTCCCTTCTTGCCACCCATGTACTCCATTACGATGAAGCGCGGCGGCTCGTCGGAGCCGTTGGTGACTGAGAGAAACGAGCCCATGCCGAGCTTCTCGATTTGCTTTCGATCCATGACCGTGACCTTCAAGCCGTGCGACTTGGTCAGCTTCTTGGCCTCGTCGCCGAGCCGCGCAGGGGTGCAGTGATTGGCCGGAAGATTGCCGAGATATTTCGCGAATTCGATGCCATGCGCCGACGCGACTGCGGCTTTCAACGCCGAAGGTGCCGCCTTGTGTGCGGACTCGGGAAGACCGAAGCGCACACGCTTGAGGGTCGGCGTCTCGGTCTTGGCTTTGGCCGCACGACCTTTGGTCTCGTCGAATCGGTAACACGCGTCCGATACACCGAGCACCATCTGCGACATCGAGGCGACCGCTTCTTCACCGAGCGGAAACACTGCGACGTCGGCGATCGACTGCTCGTTGGCAGATAGCGCAACGACTCGCCCGCATGTTCGCGCGTCCTTCGCCGAAAGCGCATTTGCCTCTCCCACGCCGTAGACGATTACGCGCGAAGCCGCGACGCCAGGAAGGTTGAACAGCGGCAGCACCGCGCCTGGACGCCCCGAAAATGAAGCAGCTTTGAGCGCGGCGGCGAGCGCGCCTTTGCTGGCTTTGTCAATCTCCTGGGCCGGCCAGGAGAGTTTTTGTCCCTCATGAACCGGCACGGCAACCGCGTCGGCTTTGGTGTTGGCCGGATGCTCGGTGCGCAATGAAAAGTCGATCATGGTTTGATCTTTCGTGAATAGGTAAACTCTGTAATTATGTACCGCTCTCCGGCCACACTGCGCCTCGCTCAATCATGATTTTTCGCCGAGCGATGTTGCGCGAACTGACCATTAACGCCACGTATCTATTTGTGGTGCTGGTAGCAATTCTCGTCACTCAGTTCCTGATCCGTTTGATTGGTGCAGCTTCTTCCGGGTCGCTGCCGACCGAAGGGCTGCTGCCGTTGGTCGGGTTTCGCCTGCTCTCGCAGCTACCGCCGTTGATCGTCATCGCGGTTTCGTTTGCCACGCTACTGACACTCTCGCGCGGCTGGCGCGACAGCGAGACTGCGATCTGGATGAGCGCGGGACAAAGCCTCGCGGCGTGGATTCGCCCCGTACTTACCTTCGCGCTTCCGCTACTCGCCGTCGCGGCACTACTGTCGTTGTTACTGTCGCCGTGGGCGGAGAAGCGGCAAGCCGAGTATCGACGCATCCTCGACGCACGCGACGACCTCTCCATGCTCGCGCCGGGGATTTTTCAGGAGATGCGCCGAAAACGGCAAGTGTTTTTCGTCGAAACGACCGATCTGCTGCGGGGCAATATTCGCAATATCTTCGTTTTCACCGACGATCCGGACGGCGCGTCGCTCACCCGAGCCGAGAGCGGATTTCTCTACACAGACCAGCTCGGCGATCGCTATGTAATCCTCGAAAACGGAAAGCGCCTGCGCCGCTTGAACCCACAAACCGGGGTCAATGAATATGAGTTCGCTAGCTTTGAGCGATACGGGCTGCGAATGACTGCAAATGAAATTCGGGACGATCCTCTAGAGGAGCGAGCGCTAGACACTGCGACCCTGATTGAACGGGGAACGCCCAGTTCGCACGGCTGGATTTTTTATCGTTTTTCGATTCCTCTGGCGGGTGTCGCATTCGTGCTCCTGGCCATTCCGCTCGCGTATGTGAACCCGCGCTTTGGCCGCTCCGTTAACTTGATCATGGCAATCCTGCTGTTCATGATCGTACTCAATCTGATGAACATTGTGCAGGCGCAAATCAGCAAACAAGCGATCGGGCTTTTTCCCGCGTTAGTCATGTTCCATAGCGCGCTGGCGCTCGCGGTCGCCGCGTTCTATTACCGTCGTTATCGAGGCGCGGTATTTGTCTGGCCGTGGCAGCGGCGCAGTTGGAGCGGCGCGTCGTGAAAACGTTGACAAGATACGTCGCGAAGGAAGTTTTCGCAGCGACGATGCTCACGCTGATCGCGCTACTCATGCTGCTGCTGTTCTACGACTTTCTGCAGGAGCTCTCGGCGCTCCGGCAACTCAATGCGGCGCAGTTTTTTGTTTTGATTGCGGCAACAATACCGGGCTACGCCTATGAGCTATTGCCAATCGCGGCACTCATCGGCACGCTATTCGCACTCGCTCAACTTGCTGGAAATAGTGAGTATGCAGTGATGCGCACCTCCGGAGTCTCGGTGCTGCAAATTGCTGGCATCGTGCTCAGCGTCGGACTGGTGATCGCGACCCTCGTGTTCACCATTGGCGAGTATGTCGTTCCACGCGCCGAGCAATTGGCACAACGGGTTCGCGCTTTTACCGGTTCGCGACCGTTTGTGGCGCGGGCCTTCCAGTCGGGTTATTGGTTTAAGGATGGCAACACGTTTATCAACATCGCAAGCGTGCTACCCGACGGCTCGCTGCGCTCGGTGCGTGTATTCGAGTACGCCGACAGCCTAAACATTTCGCGCAGCGTCACGGCCGAGCGGGCGAGCTTCGTCGCCGGACAGCAATGGAGTCTCGATCGCGCGGTTGAAACCCGGTTCAGCGGCGGCAAGGTGAGCGTTACCGAATCGCCAAAGCTCGACTGGAAGACGGTGCTGACGCCCAATATGCTTTCAGTGCTTCAAATTGCGCCAGAGCGACTCTCGCTCGACGGACTCTGGGAGTACATCGGGCATTTGCAGGCAAACAATCAGGACTCGCGGCGGTTCGAGGTCGCGCTGTGGGGGAAATTCTTCTACCCGCTCGCCACCTGCGTGCTGATGCTGCTCGCGCTGCCGTTTGCGCAGATTCAACAGCGAAGCGGGGGCGTCGGTGCACGAATATTCATCGGCATCCTGCTGGGACTCGTATTTATCATCTTCAATCGGCTTTTTTCGTATCTGGCGTTGCTCTACGATTGGCCGGCTTTCATCGGGGCGATCATGCCCGGTGCGATATTCCTGACCGCAGCGGCAATCATGATGTGGCGGATTGAAAGGCGCTGACGCCGATTCTCCGCGCAGACAGAAAAAAAGCACCCGAGGGTGCTTTTTTTGACAGAGCAACACTTGTTTACTCAGCTGCTTTCATCGGAACGATGTTGGCGTACTTGCGATTTTTTTCGCCTTTGACGGTGAATTGAACGTGTCCGGTGACCGTTGCGTAGAGCGTGTGGTCTTTGCCCATGCCGACATTCACGCCCGGGTGAATGGTCGTACCGCGCTGACGAATGATGATCGTGCCAGCGTTGATCAATTCGCCGCCGTAGGACTTAACGCCCAAACGCTTCGATTCGGAATCGCGGCCGTTGCGTGTTGAGCCGCCGCCTTTCTTTTGTGCCATGGTGCTTTAACTCCTTACTTTCGAACGCCGCCAACAAGCGCTTCGGTGAGCTTGTCGAATGCCGCCCAGTCGCCCTTGGCGGCAAGCGCAGCTTGCTCAGGCCAGGTTTCCGGTTTTGCCATGTTGAACTTACTGCCCGCAGCATGAAGCACTTCGGTGAGCTTCTCAGGCGACGCTTTCGAGATCGCATCGAAGGTACCTAAGTCAGCCGCTTTGAGCAATTCCGCAATCTTCGGGCCGATGCCCTCAATCAACTCGATGTCATCGCTGCCGTCTTTATTCTTGCCGCGAACCTTACTCGCCTTCTTCGTGGTCGCCGCAGCACCCGCAGCCGCAGCAAGCGCGACGCCGCTCAACGCTGGCGCGCTGGCCGTTGCGATTTCCGCGCCATTCGCGCCATAAATCGCGGAGATAAAGACTTCGGTGAAATTTTGGCGATGGCCGCCCTGACGCTTGTAGTGCTTACGGCGACGCAGTTTGAAAATGCGCACCTTGTCACCGCGTCCCTGTTCGACGACAGAAGCGTCAACCTTTGCACCGCTAACCAACGGCGCACCGACCACCAAATCCGCACCCGCGCCGACGGCGAGCACTTCGTTGAAGGTGATGGTTGCGCCGATGTCTGCAGGTATCTGTTCTACCTTTAATTTTTCGCCAGCGGCAACACGATACTGCTTGCCGCCGGTTTTTATGACCGCATACATTGATGAAAACCTTTTTGTGTGAAAAGAACTTTTTCAGGGTTCTGCGCAAGGATGCGTCGAGCCCGGAAAGCCCGATATTATAGCGCGAAATGGCCGGTTCGCCGCACGACGGGGCTTGCCACACGGCGCTTTCGCCGAGGACGCAGGCCAAGGCTCTGATTCGGTGTGTTGAGGAGCGCCGCGTCGGATGTTTCGATCTGCGTGCGAGCCACAGCTTCATCGCCGCTTGCCTCATTCACGTTCGATTTAGACGCGTTTTCTGATGCATTCGAAACGAATGCGAATCGACCAATTGTGTTTTCTGAAGCAAGCGATTCGATCGGAAGCTGGTCGTCGCCGACCGCGAGCCGACTGATTTCTGAGTCAGAACTCGTCGGATCCCGTAAATCTCCCTGTAGTAGTTCGCGGTCCTGCTCGTTGATTGGTTCAACAATGAGGGGAGCAATCGGGGTTCGCGTCCGGCTTGCCTTCGCAAGCGCTGCGGTATTGAGAAGCGGCGACGGTTCAATTAAAATTGCGGTGAGCGCGGCAGCGTCGGCTTCAGCGGTAATCGCAAGCGGACTTGCCTCGTCGGCTGCGACCGCGTTCTCCCCGACTTCGACCCAACTGACCCGCCCGTTTTCGTCGTGATGCGCAACCATCCGCCGCGCTGCCGCCCACGGGACGGTGGTCTCCTCGGTCAGTCCAAGTGACTTCGCAATGTCGGCGCGCGACACGACGGGAAACGCCTTACGCCGCTCCTTCCCGTGAAAACGATGGTACTGGAGCAACGACCATCCAACCAGCGCAACGCCGCTCACGCCGATCACGAGGAGGTAGTATGGCAGTAGCCGCAAAAGCTCGATATATCCCCAGCGAACGACGAACTGGTCAAAAACCGTGTATATGCCAAACGCCCATCCGATTATTGAAAGCAGCGGCAACCAGAGCCAAAACCACGCTGCCCAAAACAGCATCGTTGCGAGCGCCCAAGCGGAGCGTGGCAGCGGTCGTTGCAGCCCGGGCGACTCGATAATCAGCGCTTTGCTGTGCTTGCTCACACCGACGCTCCGGGCGCGGCAGGATTGGCGGGTACGCTTTCCGCGCCTCCAGCGACAGGTGTCTGCCGGAGCCCGCGATCAGGACTCACCCACACCGCGCGCTTGCCCGATTTGCGAGTGAGCGTTTTCGGCACCGCAGCAACGGTCGAGAACGTCGTGAGCATCCAGTAGGCGAGCGGATACCAGACCATCCAGAAGAAGTAGCGCGTGAGCTTCGGTTCGTAGTGTTGGTCAATTTTGAGCGAGACGAAAAACTGAACAAGGCAGGTCGTGCCGATCAATAGCCCGTGCCACTGCGGCAACACCGAGCCGACGTGCAGACCGTGCGGGATACCCGGCCAGAGCATCGTCAAAATCCAGAGTACGAAAACAAGCGCCATGCAGTAGGCCCAGACCACGCTCGTCAGATACTCGATGTAGATCGGCCACATGCGCCGTTGCTTCCAACTGGTGAACAACGGCTTGGTGTATTTCATGATGACTTGAATGCCACCCATCGCCCAGCGCACCCGCTGCTTCCACAAACCCTTTAGCGTCTCCGGCATCAGAATCCACGAGAGCGCGCGCGGCTCGTAGCGCACCTCCCAGTGCGCCGTTTGCAGCTTCCAGCTCACGTCGATGTCCTCGGTGAGCATCTCCGGGCTCCAATAGCCAATGTGGTGTACCGAGGTTTTACGAAACATCGTCACCACACCGGAGACGGTGAAAATACGACCGTAGCTGCGCTGGGCGCGCTTAATGAGCCCGATGATCGAGGAGAACTCGCCAACCTGTACTTTGCCGAGCAGCGTTGAGCGGGTGCGAATCCGCGGGTTGCCCGTAACGGCACCGACACGCGGGCTGTCGAAGTGCCGGATCATCCACGGGATCACATGCGGATCAAGAATGGCGTCGCCGTCGATGCAGAGCAGATATTCGCTGTCGGCGACCGCAGCGGCGGTGTTGAGTCCGACCGCCTTGCCCTGGTTTTTTGCCTGATGCACAACGCGCAGGCGCGGAAACAACGGTAGTAGGCGATCAAGAATCTCGCCGGTTTTATCCTTGCTACCGTCGTTGATGCAGATGATGTCGAAGTTCGGATAGACCAGCTTGTCGAGCGCGGCGACCACCTCCTCGACATTGTCGGCTTCGTTGTAGCAGGGCACGACGACCGTGACTTTTGGGTGCGACTTGAGCGGCGGCTCGCCCTCAATGGCCAGGTCTTTTCGCTCGTAGTGGTAGTAGTACCAAAGCCCGCCAATAATCCACATCCACGCCATGAAGAGCGGGTAGTAGAAGACGAAGTCGAACAGCGGTTTGAGCAGTCGATAGTCGTGGATCCAGTCAAACATCGCGGCTACCTTTGTTTGACAGGGTGGGTTTCAAGCGAGATCGCTTGCTTCACGACCGTCGCCGTCGGGCGGTCGGCGCGCATGTCGTCGTGGGCGTAGCCGAGATGCCGAAAGCCAGCTGCATACGCGTTAAGTAGCGGCTTGACCACGCTTTCCTCGCCATGATCGCGCGCGATATCGTTGTCGATCTCGACGATCGTGCGCTGTTGCCAATCCGGCATCGTTGCACCGATTGCCGCAAGCGACTTCCACCACTTGAGAGTGCAGCTTTCCGACCGCACCGCGCGCACCCGAAGAAGCACCCACCGGTTGAGCGCCGCCGCTTCGCGCCAGCGACTGTAGCTCGCGTTTCGAGTCGTGCGAGCTGCCGCATCGTTCGGCGACGGCAATTCGTCGCCGCAGCGCGCGTCAAGCGCGACCCGCTGCATGGTCTCGAGTGCGGGATGGTTCTGCACGAGAGCCGCAACGCCAGGATCGGTTGCCGGGGCGCTCGGCGCATCGAGGCCGCGCACAAAACCAGCGAAATGGTTGTAGCGTCCAAGCTCAGTGAGCAGGGTCAAGCGATCGCGCGCGTTCATCGATTCCGCAGGGTCTTCCACAAACACGCGCACGCCACCGCGCGTGCGCAGCTGCCAGGCGACGCGATTGAGCAGGTTGGCGCGCACCGGAACCACCGAGTTCCAGAAAAAAACAGCGCTTGGCGATTTTGCCGCAGAAAATTTTTCGTGTGCGCGCAAAATGACGATACTTGGTTTTAGTATCAGCATGCGCTCAAGCATCGACGACAAAGAGGTTTCATCGAAATTGCTGTAGCCGATCATTTCCGCTGGCAGATCGACGGTCACTACACGCTGCGTTCGCGTATCTCGCGAGCGCAGACTCGCAGCGATGTCGTAGGTGTCGGTATCGTGATCGATCAGATCGCGACCGATTGCTGCGAGTGAGGTTTCGTCGGAATTCAAGCCGTCGCCGACCGTCAACCCTATGGGCATGCCAAGCTCGGCGGCGATCCGCTGGGTGAGCGCGTTGTAGGCGCCATAGGGCCACACGACGGCGCGCGGTCGAACGCCGAGACGCGCGGCAAGCGTGTCGCTATTCATCGTAAGATCAGCGCGGATACGCGCCTCGTACATCGCCTCGCTTTCGTAGCTAGCGGTCGTCGGATCGTATCGCCGCGTAATCGCGGCAGGCTGTTTGTTGCCTTGCGGATTACCCAGATGACCGTGATGCAAATCGTGAGTATGCGAGGCCACTTCGACTAAGCCGGAGTCGAGGCAGTCGCGAATCTCGTCCCAGCTCATGAACTGCGAAGCCACGGTGCGGGTCGCCTCGTATTCGATGGTGGCGGCGCTCGGATTGTCAATCCACTGACTAATGATTGCGAGCGTGGCCGGGTAGCCGAAAAGTTTGAGCACCGGGAGCACGTGGGTGTGGAAACTTTTGTACCCATCGTCAAAGCTCAGCATCACCGATTTCGCCGGCAGCGGCTCGCCTCCGCTACGCGCATCCAACACGCGTTGCAAACTCACGACGCGATAGCCGTTGTCGCGCAGCCACGAAAAGTGGCGCGTCATTTCATCGACCGTGATCGCGCCGGCGTCGCCGACGTCTTGCTTAGAGGTAAGCGAAGGGAAAACATCGTGGTACGCAAGCACGTGAAACACATTGTTCGGCGAGAGTGGTTCTCGTCGTGCGAGCGCTGACGTCGCGGGCGGGGCGATTGCAATCGCCTTCGCACGTAACGCCGCCACAGGCGGGCGATCAATCGAAAGAACGGCGTCGGCGGACGTCACGCGCGAACCCTTCAAGGTAGTGATCGTCGATGCCGACACGGCCGCAGAGGCGAGCGATGGGGGCGAAGTGCTCGCACTTAGCGTCAAATCCAGGCGCAGCAGCGGTTGCTCGCCGGCGCCAAGCGCAGCGGTAGCGACAAGCACAGACAGCGCGAGCAGTGCGCCGACCGTTACTCGACGAAGCGTGCCGCCCATCACTTGAGCTTCCAGTCCAGATCGAGATAGATCTGCGCGCGTTGCTCCTGTACTCCATCGTACGGACGGCGCGTCCATCCCAGCCCGTAGCGAATGACCCACTCGCGCTGACGCTCCCATTCATGCTCGTACTTGATGGCAAGCACCGGCAGCGTGCCGTAGCCCTCTTGCCAGTACGCGCCCGCAGTCCCAATCAGGCGCTGCTTAAAGCTGCGTTCGTAGTTTCGCCAGGTCAACCATTCGCCGATAAACGTTCCATCGACGCTCGCATCGCGCGAGGGATTGAAGTACGGCACGCCGAGCAAGGTGTTTTGCGACGCGTACAGCGAGAAATCCATGTCGAGTTTGTGTCGCGGCTGGCTAATCCAGCGTTCATGCCAGGTCCCTGATATCGCGCTGCGCTCGTTGCCATCGCTGTAGCGCGCGTAGTTGAGTCCAAGGTTCAGATTACGGAAGTACGGGTAGCGCCGATCGACCGAGATCGAATACTGGCGTGCGCGAATGCCAGCGAGCGATGCACGCAAAGCAATGTCGGTCGTGTTTGTATCGACCGACATGCGCGCGCGCCAGGCGTCGCTCGGCAGGTAACTCATCGACAGCGAGAGCCCTTGTGTGTTGCCGGGTCGGCGATCTGCGTGTAGCTCTGCGGCGAGTGCGAGCGACTCCACCTCACGCTCAACGCCGAGACCGTAGCGCTCGCGGCGTCCCTGAAGGTTTGGAAACTCAGCGGCGGACACAAAGGCATGCGCAAACAGTCGATAGTCCTCTGCAATCGGCATGCTGTAGGCGTAAGCATCGATTTTCCAGTCGCGATCCGCACGCGAGGGCCGAGTTGCAAGCGCGCCGCGCGGCCCGTCGTTGACCGGCCAGGTCATCTGTGTGGTCATGCGAAGCGACGGTGCGTCATGGGTGCGCAAAATGTCGTCGAGTCGCTGTGCGCCGCGATTTTCGGGGTACTCCGCAACGATCGCCTGTGTCGCCGCGCGGGCTTCGCGCCAGCGGGACAGTGACAAATTGCTCTCCGCGAGACCCAAACGACCCGTCAAGTAGTCGCCGTCTTCCGCCTTGATACGCAGAAAAGTTTCGTTCGCATGATTGGGCATGTTGTTGGCGGAGTACCAACTGCCAAGCGCCGCGCGCGCCGACAGATTGTGCGGCGCGAGTTTCAGAAACTCATCGAGCCACGCCTTCGAGGGCACCAGACGATCGCCGTAGAGATCGAGCAATGCTCGCATCACCCGCGCCCGCGCGTACTCCGGATTGTCGCGTTGCAGCGGAGACTTCTCGAAGCGAAAGGGTTTGAGCTTCGCAAGCAACTGATCCAGCAAGTCGCTGGCGGCTTGCCACTGCTCGCATTCGAGGTAGGCGTAGATCAGCGCGAATTGCCATTCCTCGACCGGCTTCCCGCCCGCCTGTACAACGGCGTCCAGCGCCCGAATGTAATGGTCGCGTGCGTCGAACGGCTTTTTGTTGTAGAGGTAGGCGTCGGCAACTGCCGCCAGCGAGTACGGCGGCGTCTTTAACTTGCGTGTCTTGATCTCTTCGTAGAGCGCAAGCACATCGTCCATCCGCACACGATCTCGCAGCGCGATTAAGCGATCGAACATCGCATTGTTTGCGTAGCTGCTATCTTCAGGTGCGGCTTTTCGATCCGCATCGTTCGAGGCGAGTGCGCGGTCGGTCCAGCCAAAGCGCGCCTGCCCGGTGTCGAGCGAGAGCTGAACATCGCCGTGGCGCATCTGGAAGGCCGTGCGATCTTGTCCGAGCCTAAGCTGTGCGTCGGGTTGGATGCGCGGCGGACCAATCGAGCGCGCCCGATCGTTGGCAATTGAGGCGGCTCCGAGGCGGCTCGCCACGAAAACGATTGCGCTCTTCGCCGCCGCAAACTCTGGGTTCACGGCAAGCACATCCTGCCACGCCGCAAGCGCCTCGCTCCAACGTTCCTGCCGCTCGCGAAGCATCGCCAGAGCCTCGATCAGCGGCAGGTATTGCTTTTGTTTTCGCTCACGCAGCGACACCGGCAAAAACGCTTCGAGCAGCGCCGAAGCGTTGTCGAGTTGGCCATCGCCGATCGTCGAATGAACGAGCCCCGCCTGCGCATCGTAGTTTTTAGGCTCAGCTCGCACGACGCGCTGATAGGCCTCGATTGCGGGTTTCCAGCGTTCGAGTCGGCGGTACGACAGTGCCGCGACCGACACCACATACATCGGTTGCCCCGGTCCGAGTCGCTCGTATTCGCGCACCGCCGTTTCGTGTTCTTCGGCCCAGTTGGCAACGACCACAGCGTCACGGCGCAGGCGGGTATTTGCAGGCTCCGCAAGGAGCGCAATCTGCATGTCGCGAACGACCGTGGCCGATTCGCCATTTCGCGCTCGCTCGATCATTCGATCATGTTCGGCGCTCGAGATTGCGTTGGCAGAAAATGGCAGCGCTGCCAGCGCGCACAGGATCGCGCAGGCGCACGCCTCAGCACTTTCCTGAACGAGACCCCGCTTCGCGCAACACCCGCCTAAACGCAAAACCACACCATGCACTCTCCACCCAATTCGTCGCCGCTGCCGCAACTAAGCCGCCAGACCCAATGCACCGCTTAGCTCGCCACTGAACAAAGCGGACGCTCGGGTTGTCACGCGATTCGATGCGCGACCCCGGCTCCATGCGGTGCCCCGAAAGACTGAGCCAATTTTACCCTCGAACCTGGAAAAAGCCAGCCAGACCTGCCGAAAAAAATGAATGAAATCAGCGCTTTATGACATTGAGCTAAAGCCACGTCTTTCTATAAGACCATTCTTAGAAAACAAATGACCGGGTGGGCACGCGCTGCCAGCGCGACCTGAACGCAGTAGATGCTGCTTGACGCATGATCGGCGATAAAGCGGCTCGAAATGCGCACTCACCTACAATCGACCTCTATGGTTTTGGTCGCACCTACGTCGATTTCTGATCTCACACAAGGACTCGCCGAGGAGCTGTCGGCGCTTGATTCGCGGCTTCGCACAACACTTGATTCGGAAGTATTACTTATTCGATCTATCGCTGACTACATCGTATCAGCTGGTGGAAAAAGGCTTCGACCCTTACTCGTTTTTTTGGCAGCTAAAGCCATAAAACCCGAGGCAAGCACGAAAAAAGCAATCGATCTGGCAGCAACGATTGAGCTGATCCACACTGCGACCTTGCTTCACGATGACGTCGTGGACGATTCCGATTTGCGACGCGGGCGTCCGACAGCAAACGCAGAGTTCGGCAATCCAGCCAGCGTGCTAGTGGGCGATTTCCTCTACAGCCGAGCGTTCCAGGTGATGGTGGGCACCGGAAATATGCGGGTTTTGCAAATCGTCGCGGAGGCAACCAATCGAATCGCCGAAGGCGAGGTCATGCAACTGATGGCGCTTGGCAATCTCGATTTGACCGAGGGCGACTACATGGCGGTAATCGAGGCGAAGACCGCGAAGTTGTTTGAGGCGGCCGGTGCCCTAGGCGCAATTGCGGTGGACGCTGACGCCAGCGGCGAGCGAATGATGGCCGAGTATGCCCGACGACTGGGCGTTGCATTCCAGATCGCAGACGATGTGCTCGACTACCGGGGCGATGCCGGCTCGCTCGGCAAAAGTCTCGGCGACGACCTTGCTGAAGGCAAGCTTACGCTTCCGATCATCCTCGCACTCGCGCGCACGTCGAGCGCCGAGCGCCAGTGGCTGTGTTCAGTCATCCGCAGCAATCGCGACACCCACGACCATGAGCACTTACCTCGGGTGCGCATGCTGCTCGAATCTTGCGGTGCGTTGGATGCAAGCATGGCGGTTGCCGAGCAGTACGCAGCCTCCGCCGCCGATCAACTCGCATCGCTTCCGACGACCCGCGCGAAAAGCTGGATGCTAGAATTATGCGAGTATTCGGTTCGTCGAAATGTGTGATTTTCCCGCAGTCCTGATGGAGCTCAACGCGAATCGCCACGTACATTGCAAACGCGTGAAAGATGCGAACTCCCGCGATCTTCGTCGTATCGGCACCAATACATCGTATCGCGTCGCAATTGCGCACATTCGGGGTGTAGCTTAGCCTGGTAGAGCGCTACGTTCGGGACGTAGAGGCCGGAGGTTCGAATCCTCTCACCCCGACCAGCAACCTGACATAGACCGGTCGCTGCAAAAAAACTAAGCCGCTGCCGAAATCCCGTGGCGGGCAGCATAGCGCACCAAATCGACCACACTTTCCGCGCCCAAACGCTTCTGCACCGCGACTTTGTGGGTGCTGACAGTTTTCACGCTCAGATTGAACATTGCTGCAATATCGGTCACCGATTTGCCTGCAACGAGGTGCATGAAAATATCGTACTGTCGGTTCGAAAGCGTCGTATGCGGTTCGGCTTCGAACAGACGGGTGCGGGCGGGCGCGGGCTTGCGCAGCGCATCGCGAACTGCCGCAAGTACGCCCGCCGGTTCGGTGTCTTTGTGCAAATAGGCGGCTGCTCCGAGCGCCAGTGAACGCTCTTTGTGCGACGCCGGGTCGTAGGATGAAATCACCACCACACGAAGCCCTGGCCGTTCGTCGAGTACGCGCGAAAGCAGCCACAGGCCGCCACGTCCGGGCATCGACAGATCAAGCAGCAGCAAATCGAGCGCTTTCGATCGAACCAGCTCGATGGTGCTCACGCTATCGCGCGCCTCGCCTGCAACAACGTAGGTTGCGTCGCTCGCGACAATGCCCTTTAGACCAGCCCGGACAATCGGATGGTCATCTGCAATTCCAATCTGTACCACGCTTGTTACTTCCTCTCGTCGTGAACTTCCCCATTCACACACGGGACGAATTGTCTATGCGAAGCGCTGGATTTGCGACGATTTTTCTGAGAACGCGACCAATTTAGGAACCCTCTGAGACAACGCGTTGCCGGCGCTCGATGCCCACACCTTCAGCGAGCCGATCGGGCGACATGCGCATCGCGCCACTCGATTAGCGCCATACGGGTCTGCGAAGCGACCTGCGTGAGCGATTCGATCGCGCTGGCAACGCCATCGATCTCGCTCGCGCGAAGGCAATCGGCGAGAGCGCGCGCGCCGACCGAACTCGCCGCGCCCGAGAGCGCGTGAACCCGTCGCTTGAGCGCGGCGCTGTCTCCGGTTCGCAGTGCTGAGAACACCGCATCGAGCTCAGCGTCAAGTCCATCCACGAATTCCGTGATGACGGCGGCGACGAAGCGCGTGTTCCCGCGCTTTTCGACCTCAGCGAGCCCTAGGAGCATGCTCAGATTCAACATTTCGCTCTTACGCCGCTCTGAATATATATTTTCATTGGGTTCATTGGCTAACTCATTATTTCTTTCAAGCAATGAGTTCCTCATTTTTTCCAGGGCATACGTCGCTAAAGCTGTTCTTAACGACTGAATTGTTGCCGGTTTTGTAATGCGCTCGCGCATTCCGGCCGCCGCGCACGCCAGCCGATCGCTCTCGTCCGCGCTCGCCGTAAGCGCGATCAGCGCCGGTCGAGTGCGCCCCGCAGCCTGGCACGATGCGCTGATGCGTTGTGCCGCTTCGATGCCTGAAAAGTCGGGCAAATTCAAATCCATCAGCACAACGTCGTATTCGAACCGCGCCTCAGCCGATTGTGTGTCGGCGAACGCAGCGCACGCATCGCCGCCGCTACCCACCGCGTGCACCCGGTGCCCCAACGCCCGCAACATCTCAGTGACCAATCGCTGGTTAACTGGGTGATCTTCAACCAGCAGAATCGCCAGCGGCGAGCCCGTCGTTCCCGCGTCGGACAGGCTCGCCAGACTCGATCCCGCGACGTTCATGCTCGAGGCGGTGCGCACCGGAATCCAGAACCCGATTCGTGCGCCAGTACCTGCGCCCGCATGATCGTCCAGTGCCGCGATATCGCCGCCGAGCGAGCGCGCAAGCATCGCGCAGATTGCCAGTCCGAGTCCGCTGCCGCGCGAGGGATCGGCACTGCCCTGACCAACCTGCTCGAAGGGTTTGAATAATCGTTCACGCGACGCCTGCGGAATGCCGGGGCCGTTGTCGCTTACGCACACGCTCAGGGTCCACACCCCCACCTGGGCGGCCTCAGGGCTTGTACCAAGGTTCGTGCCCGCTGTCACATCGATGCGCACGGGACTGCCATGCGCATACTTGAACGCGTTTTGAAGCAAATTCATGAGCAACTGGCGCACCATGCCGGCATCGGATTCCACCCGCACAGGGACGTCAGCGGCAATCGCGCAATCGACCGCGACCGCGCGCCCCGGATGCGCCAGCCGCGAAAGCGCGATGCTCTCGTCGATGACCTCGGCCAGGGAGAAGCGCGAGTACAGCGGCTGCACCTTGCCGGCTTCGAGTTTCGAATAAGACAAAACTCCATCGACGAGCGTGAGAATCGATTTCGACGCAGCCTTTAGGATGTTGATCTCGTTTGCTTCGACCGGCATCTTGCTGGCGAGCATCTCGCTCGCTCCGATCACCGCCTGCAGCGGCGTGCGTAATTCATGACTCAGAATGGCCATGAATCGCGCTTTGTCGTCGGCTTGTTTGGTCGCCGCTTGCGACGCGGCGCGAACGTCGGCTTCGAGCGCACTGCGTCGCTCCACTTCGGCAACCAGCTCCGAATTTTTTGCCTCAAGCTGCCGGGTGCGACGCTCAACCCGCTCTTCGAGCGACATGTTGATCGCCGCGAGATCTTCGTTTTGCTCGCGAATGGTGCCAAGCGATTCGCGTAGCCGCGCGAACATTCCACTGAACGCGGCGGCTAAATCGCTCGTTTCGCGCAACGTCGTGCGCGGCGGCTGAAACGGTTCGGCATCAATCGAGTATGCGTTGGACGCGCGCACCAGCGCCTCAACGTCGCCTGTGACCCGTCGCACGATCCACAAACCGAGCTGTAGCGCGGCTGCGAGCGCGGCGACGATCACCACAAACATGAGCACGGCGCTTCGCACGATCGGCGCAGTGAAATCGCTGCGCGGGATCGCCACCACGATATCCCAGTCGACGCCTTCGATATTCGCGATTCGCCGAGTCGCGACGTCAATCGACTCTCCCTGGGCACCGTCTATCTTCGCGCTGCGCAATTTGCCGCGGGCTGACGCCGGTTCGATGTCTTCCTGTACAGATCGAGCCTGCTTGAGGCTCTGCCACCACAGCGCGCTATCGCGCGAAATGGCAGAGCCGCTCTCGCTCGGACGCACGCGGTTTTGAGCGTTTTGATTGA
Source organism: Betaproteobacteria bacterium (assembly GCA_013298045.1). Classification (GTDB taxonomy): domain Bacteria; phylum Pseudomonadota; class Gammaproteobacteria; order Burkholderiales; family Casimicrobiaceae; genus Casimicrobium. The sequence goes on along the minus strand of JAAFJI010000008.1, from coordinate 12,098 downwards.
TGCGAAACGGTTCACCTGGTGCGGAGCTTGCAACGAGATAGCCCTCGTGGTCGACGATGTAGGCGACGCCGTTTTCACTGACGTTGACCGACTTCATGAAGTCCGAGAGCTCGCCTAAGCCAACGTCAGCGGCCAAGACCCCCATTAGGCGACCATCGCGAGAGACCACAGGCTGACTCGCAGTGGTAACCAGCGCGCCGGAGGCAAACGAGATGTAAACAGGCGTCCAGATCAACCGATTTTGTTGCTTCGCCTTCACGTACCACGGTCGCGTGCGTGCGTCGAAGACCCGCGCCTCGACCTCTATGAGGCGCGAACGATCAAGCGGCGCGCGCGCCGAATAAATTTTTCGCGGTTGCGTGGCATCGTCTTGCACCCGCACGGTGGCAGCCGCCCGTGCGCCTGCTCGTCCACGATCGACACCGATAAAGGCTCCGTTCTCAGCGCCGTAGAACATGTAGCTGGTAGTGCGCGCGGCCGCAGTCAGCTCGAAGAGCTTACGCTCAAGAAGCGTCGGGTTCGCAAAGACTGCGAGCGATCCGTCATGCGCGTCGGAGGGTTCCGGATAGGTGGCGCGCAGGGTAATGGCGGCCTCTTCGAGCTGATGAACCGCAGCCTGCTCGACCCGACCGGAAATATCGGTGATCAGCCGCTCCGATAACGTATCAACCGCCCGCAACCCGGCGTAGAGCGACGAGAGCGCGATGATGAGCGACGGCGCGAGAATGAGGCCGACAAACGGAACGGTAAGAAGCGTGCGCAAGCGCCGCTGCGGATTTTGCGAAACCATGCGGCTAATGTAGCGCTTGGGCTCTCCGCAGAACGATGCGAGCGTCTAAATCCTACTCGAAGAAGGACTTCAGCTTATCGAAAAAACCAGCTTCTTTGGGGCTCTGTTTCGCCGCATTCTTTGCACGAATGTCTTCGAATTCTTTGAGCAATTCTTTTTGGCGCGAGGTGATATTGACCGGCGTTTCCACTTGGACGTGGCAGTACAGGTCGCCGGTCACGGAGCCACGCACTGGCCGAATTCCCTTGTTTTTGAGCCGGAACACCTGTCCACTCTGGGTTTCGCCCGGCACTTTGAGCATCGCCTTTCCGTCTAGCGTCGGAATTTCGAGCTCGCCGCCGAGTGCAGCGGTCGAAAACGAAATCGGCATTTCGCAGTGAAGGTCGGCTCCGTCGCGCTGAAACACCGCATGCGGCTTGATCTGCACCACCACATATAGGTCGCCCGCCGGTCCACCATTGCTGCCCGCTTCGCCTTCGCCCGAAAGGCGCACGCGATCATCTGTGTCCACGCCTGCCGGAATCTTGACTTCCAGCGTTTTCGCGGTTTTCTTCACCCCCGCGCCATGACAGCTCTTGCACGGATGCTTGATGATTTTGCCGCTGCCGCGACACTGCGGGCAGGTTTGCTGGACGCTAAAAAAGCCTTGCGACATGCGAACGACGCCCGCGCCTTTGCAGGTCGGACAAGTCTCCGGATCGTGACCTTTTTCAGCGCCGGTGCCGTGGCAGACATCACAGGTCTCGGTGGTAGGGATGCGCAGCTTAGTCGTCGTGCCACGCGCGGCTTCCTCCAGCGTAATCTCTAGGTTGTAGCGGAGATCGGAGCCGCGAAACGGCGAATCGGCGCGTTGCTGGCGTCCGCGACCGCCCCCAAAAATCTCACCAAATATGTCGCCGAACGCGTCGCCGAAGTTGCCGCCCGCGAAGCCGCCGGCCGCTGCGCCCGCCTGCGGATCGACGCCGGCATGACCGTATTGGTCGTAGGCGGCGCGCTTTTGCGGCTCGGAGAGAATTTCGTAGGCTTCCTTGGCTTCCTTAAAACTCTCCTCGGCCTGCTTGTCGTCCGGATTGCGGTCCGGATGAAACTTCATCGCGAGCTTGCGATACGCCTTCTTGATGTCGTCCTCGGAGGCGCTTTTATCGACACCGAGCACCTTGTAGAAATCTTTTTTTGCCATATACGGCCCGCGCGTTTTGCCACACGGGTCATCAAAACCATTAAGTTAGCGGGGGATTTGGGGGGCGTGCCTGCATTTTCAAGCGCATTCTTGAACCGAACCGAATCGCGACACGACTGAGGCGGTAGCGCTATATTTTTCACCGATACATCCAGGTGAAAAAGACGCAAACCACCCTTCCAAAATAACACTTTCCGGAGAATTCACATGGTTTCTTGTTTGACAGCAAATGCGGCGCGCTTGCTCGCGCTGGTGATCGTCTTGGTCACGCCCGCAACGGTATTTGCGCAAAAGTCGATCTTGCAGCTCTTTCTCGCGCAGCACGATACCCCCCTCGAATCGGCGCAAGTCAGCGTCCACCAAAACGGTCAGGTTGTCGGCGTCTGCAGTTATGCGACCGCGAGTAAAGACTTCTACCTCACGCCCTTGCCGCCAAACGTTCAGACCAAGCAAGCGCGCTGCAACTTTATGCTGGATGTCGGAAAGCCCGTGCTGCTCGTGCCAAACGGAAAAGTGCTCAATTGGTACTGCCCACCGAACGGCGCGACCTGCCAAAACGATCCGACATTTACACCCGACTCGCAAAACCGCGTTGCCGTGCCGGTGATGCAGGGCGGCGCGCCGTTGCCGCCCTCGGCCACGCCGAAGCCGCCGAAAATGGTGAATTTCCAGCTGTTTCTCGCGCAAAAGAACGCGCCGCTCAACGGCCTCAAAGCGTGGATCATGCAGGACGGAAAGCAAATCGGAGCCTGCAACTATGCGACGGCAACGAAGGGCAACTTCCCTCTGATGCGCCCCGCCGATGTGCACACCGACATGGCGTTCTGCAACGTCTCCATCGACACCAACCGGCCAGCGCTCATCCTCTACGACGGCGGCACGCTACTTGGCTGGCATTGCCCACCGGGTCAGTTCGCCAATTGTCAGACCGATTCAACGATCGCGCCCGGCGAAGCGCAGGGCGGCGCGGTCATGGTGTTCAAAGGCGGCGAGCCGCTGGTCAACCTCAAGCTATTCGTGAAATCGGGCGGAAATCTTGGCGCTGGCAATGAGCCCGCAGTGAAGCTCTACCACGGCTTCAAAGAGATCGCCTGGTGCGGTCCGACGAGCGGCGGCGCGGTCATCAACGGCTACCGAATTTGCGAGCACAAGCTGCCCAAAGGCTCCTACGCGGTGGTGCCGATGAGCAATGCGCAAACAGTAAAACCAAGCTGTACCGCGCCAACACCCTCAGGAATTTGCCTCAATGCCCTGGCTTTTCAGCTACAGAGCGATTCCTACCTTACTGCCGAGGTATACAAAAAATAGCGGTGACGCCTTATTGAATAGGGCATAAAAAGCAATTCAGGAATGAAACTGTATTTGCGATCGCGGCGCACAACGGTGTTGCAAGCGGGCGGCTAAATCGAGAAGCGTGGTGCGGGGTGCGCCTCGGGCCAGAGCTCCCACCTCGCTTGCATCTGATCGCGCACCTCGGCGGGCACGTCGTGGCGACCGACCCAGCGCCCGCCACATTCAACGACGCAGTAACGTTTCATCGCGATCGCACAGGCACCGACGATGGCCGCCATTTCCCAGAGTCGGACATGGGTATTCGCGACAACGACGCGCTGACCGACTTGCAGATGCTTGAGCGCGTCGCGAACCACAAGCGCATGCGCGTCGGCGACCCGCGCCGGATCGAATCGATACTCGCCCTTCACAAAAAAGTGATCGTCGGCTTCGAGTTGTACGAAACCAAACTCGTCTGCCAAACGTTTCGCAAACGTGCTTTTGCCGCTACCCGGCAGCCCGCGCAAGATCACGCAATCGTAGGTTGCAATCGTCTGGATCATCCGAAGAATTGTAGAAGCGAGCTGCCGCGATGATTTCATCGTGCGATAGGCTTGAGCCTAAACACGCTCAGGATGCCATTGAGCGCGTCGAAGTCCACACCCACGAATCCATGTGGAGGCGACCACTCGGCGCCACTCGTTATTCCGGGCTCTCAAAGCGAGTCACTCGCACCGCGCACACCACGCTTCCGCTCGACCCAACAGACGATCTCTACAATTTGCGGGTGAAAACGCCCGCCATCGCCCTGAACCGAGACAATCCTCATCACACTGCACATCGTGCAAGGAAGCGCTTCGGCCAAAACTTCTTGGTCGACAAAACCTACATCCGACGAATCGTTGAAGCCATCGATCCAAAACCGAGCGATCACCTCGTAGAAATCGGCCCGGGCCAAGCGGCGCTCACTCGCGAATTGCTCGATGCAATGCAAGCGCAATGCGCGGAGGGCGTTACCGCAAGCCTCGACGTCGTAGAAATCGATCGCGATCTCGTTGCGCGGCTCAAAACGGAATTCACCGAACAACAACTACGTATTCACGAAGGCGACGCGCTCGAATTCGATTTCGCAACCTTGCCATCGCCGCTTCGCATCGTTGGCAACCTGCCGTACAACATTTCAACGCCGATTCTCTTCCGGCTCTGTGAGTACGAAGATCGAATCGCCGACATGACTTTCATGTTGCAAAAAGAAGTTGTCGATCGCATGGCCGCAGGTGCGGGCGAGGACGCACGCGGGCGACTCTCGGTGATGCTGCAATATCGCTATCGCGTAGAGAAATGTTTCGACGTGCCGCCCGGCGCGTTTCGACCGATTCCGGCGGTAGATTCGTCAATCGTTCGCCTCGTACCGCTGGCCGCCGATCGTCTACGCCCGAAGAACGAAAAATTCTTCGCGCAACTGGTCACCCAAGCATTCACACAACGAAGAAAAATGCTCCGCAAAAGTCTAGTGCAATGGATCGACGCCGAGCGATTCGAAAAAGCACACGTTGACCCGCAGGCGCGCGCAGAGGATTTAACGACGGAGCAGTTTGTTGCGCTTGCGGATTGTGTGGCGGCGTAGGGTGCAATCTCATTGCACCACAAATTGATATCAACCGTCGTGGATTGAAGAAACACACTTCGCGCGCACTCTGACGAGGTGCGTTAAAAACGCACCCCACTGCGCTGGTGCCCGTGAAGAAAGAGAATTGGAGAAGTCAGTCGTGGTTACAAACCTTTCGATTACCGAACTTGATTTGACTGAGTTCTTTGAATCGTTCCCTGAAAAGACCGATCGCGACGTATCGTGGCCCTATAACGGTCTCACCTTCAATATTGAAGTTGGCGACGAGTCAGCGATGTTCCGAATTCATCCGGCAGCGGCCGAGATTCAGCTCTCTTTTAAACGTAAAGATCACGTGGTGTATTCGCTGAGCGCCCTAGCGATTCGGGATCTAAGATTGCTGAGGGACGGACGGCGCGAAACTTTAGAAATTAAGCTTGGCGAACGACATCGAATCTTCGTATCAAAACAACCCTGCCTTAGGGTGTTCGAGGAATTTGATAATGATTTCTAACCGGAGCACGTCGCGAGATCGAGATGATGGCGAGGCGCGGCGAAAGCGCGCTACCGCCTCTCCCTCACCGCCTGCGCGACGGTAGCTGCATCAACATACTCAAGCTCACTCCCAATCGGAATCCCGCGTGCGAGCCTTGACACTTTCACGCCTTGTGATTCGAGCAGTTCGGTGATCACGTGCGCGGTGACTTCGCCTTCGTTGGTGAAGTTGGTGGCGAGGATCACTTCTTTGACGCTGCCGTCGGTGGCGCGCTCGACGAGGCGTTCGAGATGAATTTCGCCGGGGCCGACACCGTCGAGTGGCGAGAGGCGACCCATCAAGACGAAATACAAACCGCTGAACGCGCCGGATTGTTCGAGCGTGATTTGATCGGACGGCGATTCGACGACGCAGAGCAGCGATTTGTCTCGACGCGGCGAGGCGCAGAGCGCGCAGATCGGCGTTTCCGAGAGCGTGTTGCAGCTCTCGCAATGACGCAGCGTTTCGAGCGCGCGTGTGAGCGCTTGCGCGAGCGTTTCGGCTTCTTCGCGTTTGCGCTCGACCAAATCGAAAGCGATGCGCTGCGCAGCGCGTGGGCCGACGCCTGGGAGCGCCTTTAACGCGTCGACTAGTACCTTAAAGGAGACTGGGGTAGTCATATGCTGTCATCCCCGCGAAGGCGGGGACCCAGACCGGGAAATCATCAATGTGGAACCGCATTCGCATGAAGAAACACCTTGTGTTTTCAAATAAAGCAGGGTCGCTATCGGCAACGTCTCGGTCTGGGTCCCCGCCTTCGCGGGGATGACAGGAATGGAGACGGTACTGCCCTTAGCTTTGCGTCCTAGGCCGCAGGCCGTCGTCCTAGCGAATGAAATGAGCGTCGTCACAGCGCGAAGCGCGTCGTCCTGCTGCGCGAAAGCGCAGCATCAAAACGGCAATTTCATCCCAGGCGGCAAATTCATCCCGCCCGCGAGCGATCCCATCTTTTCGGACGACGTCGCTTCAATCTTGCGCGCAGCGTCGTTGATCGCTGCGGTAATCAAATCCTCGAGCATCTCTTTGTCGTCCATCACACTCGGATCGATTTGCACGCGTTTGCAATCGTGCTTACCGGTCATCGTGACTTTGACCATACCGGCACCGGCCTGGCCTTCGACTTCCATGCGCGCGATTTCCTCTTGCGCCTTCTTCAAATTCTCTTGCATTTTTTGGGCTTGTTGCATCAAGCCCGCCATGCCACCTTTGCCACCGAACATGTTTACTCCAAATCAGGACGTCGCTCGCGCTGCTCGCTAGGACGACGCGCTTACGCGCTAGGACGACGCTTCGCTAGGACGCAAAGCTTCGCAACGTTTCTACTTCAAACCATTTTATTCGGTGCGCCTTCGAAGGTGTCACCTCTCCCTCGGGGAGAGGTCAACGCGAAGCGTTGGGTGAGGGTGTTCTACGCATCCAAACGCCGACGCAGTTCGTAACGCAATTCCCTCACCCGCGCCTTCAGCGCGACCTCTCCCGGTCTCGTAGGGTGCGTGGCTTGCCCACGCACGCGTGATCGTATTTTTTTTGGGGGAGGTCCGTGCGTGGACAAGCCACGCACCCTACGCCGGCCGAATACTCCCCGCAGGAATCTTGCCTTGACCTTCGTTGAGGAACACTTGCACCGCAGGGTCGGCAAGGAACGCAGCCTCCGCCGCCGCTTGCTTTTCGTCTTTCACTCGCGTTTCTTTTGTAGCGATCGATTCGCGTACCGCAGGCGCAGCGCCGTTCGTGGCAACGGCGTTGCCCGCGCCATCGGTAAGTTCGATTTCGACTTTTGTGGTGCGACCAAAGTATTCCGTGAGCGTGTTCGCGAGACGTTCTTTCTGCGTCGTCGCGAGCGGTCGTTTGTCCTGCGGAACGGCTAAACGGAATACGTTGTTTTCGTAGCCCAGCAATACGGCGTGACGCGCCAGTTCTTTGGCCATTGCGGCCAATGGTAGCGAAGTAGCGAGTTTGTGCCAATCGCCGTCGAACGCCCTGTTCTCTTGGGCGTTAATCGACGGCGCTGAATTTGCTGTTTGGCTGTTTTTCTGGGCATTCGATGACGAACCGGTGTTTGCAGGCGCTGGCTGCGTTGCGCGCGTCGGTTGCGCGCGAACGGGTGCACCCGCATTTGCCCGTGCTGGCGAGGCATTTTGAGCGGTTTGTGAGGCGCTCCCGCCCGCTTCTCTCGCAGGCGCACTTCCGGCGTTTGGCGAAAACGCGAGTAGCCGCAGAAACGTCATCATGAGCGCAGTTTGTTCATCGGGCGCGAGTCGCAAATCATCGCGACCGTGTAATGCGATTTGATAGTAGAGCTGCGCGGTTTCACCGTCAAGCGCAGCCGTAGTGCGTGCGATGTGCGGATGGTCGGGATCGTCGCGATCAACGGATTCGGGCACCGCTTGAAACAGCGCGACGCGGTGCAGCGCGCGCGCGAGTTGCGCGAGTGCGTCATCCGCCGCGAGGGCGTTTTCAAAACAACGATCACATTCTTCGTCGAGCGCCTTCGCATCTTTCGCGATGACAGCATCAAGCACGCGCCAGACGAAATCGCGATCAACGCTGCCGAGCATTTGCCGCACTTGCGCCTCATCGACTTTGCCATGACCGAAGGCAATCGCTTGATCGGTAATCGAAAGCGCATCGCGCATCGAACCGTTTGCGGCGTCGCCGATCAATCGCAAGGCTTTCGCATCGAACGGCACGTTCTCCGCCGTGAGCACCTTGTCCAATTGCTCGGCGACGCGCTCCGGCGGAAACGCTTTCAAATTAAATTGCAAACAACGCGAGAGCACCGTCACCGGAATCTTCTGCGGATCGGTCGTCGCGAGCACGAATTTCACATGCTCGGGCGGCTCTTCGAGCGTTTTCAACATCGAGTTAAACGCGCTTTTCGAGAGCATGTGTACCTCGTCGATGAGATACACCTTGTAGCGCCCCGCAGTCGGTGCATAGCGGGCGTTATCGATGATCTCTCGCATGTTGTCGACGCCGGTGTTTGACGCGGCATCAAGCTCAATCAAGTCAGGAAAGCGACCGGCATCGATATCAACGCAGGATTGACACACGCCGCACGGCGTAGGCGTGACGCCGGTCTCGCAATTCAAGGTCTTCGCGAGGATGCGCGCGATCGTCGTTTTTCCAATGCCGCGCGTGCCGGTTAGCAGATACGCCTGGTGCAAACGCCCAGTTTCAAGCGCATGCGAAAGCGCTTTCACTACGTGTTCCTGCCCCTTCAGGTCGGCGAAGCTCCGAGGGCGGTATTTGCGAGCGAGGGCGAGAGAGGGGGTCGTCACGGTGGAAACAGATTGCGTTTGAGCAATTGTAGGCGGCGCGACCGAGCCATCGTAGTGGTGGGAGCGTCCAAGAAAACAAAGCGCGCCCGAGGCGCGCAATTTTTTCAATGAGACCGACTTTTGCGTTTTGCAGCGATGATCGCAAGGCGCAACCGACGAAGACAGTACGCAAGTACGGCGAGTCAGTTGCAACGCCGCGAGCGCGCCGCAAAAACTTTTGCGCTTGGATCGAGATGATCGCAAGGCGGAACTTGCGCAGACAGTACGAACAGTACGGCAAGCAAGTTCCAACGAAGCGAGCGCTCGATCCAAGCGCAAAAGTGGTGAGCCGTTCCCCCGGCACTGCTCTACACCACTATGGCTGCTTCCTTCCGGACCTGACCAGGTTCATAGCTTGAACATGCGGGGCGACCCACCGAGGCGGATTATAGTCCTTGCGAAAGCCCCCTCGTATACTGCGCCTCGACTCCCACCGCCGATGCACCGTGTGTTGAAAAGCGCGATCAGAATCCTACTGCTCACCGCCGCCATTGCGCTTTTCGCGTGGGTGCCCTTTTCGCTGTTCGATCGGATGAACGCCAGCACCGAGCAGTGGGTTCGCCAACAGCAGGAGACACGCAGCGCCCAGCCGGTGCTTCGCATCGGCGTGATGGTTCACCCGACCGTGTACTACGTCGATCCAAACGGCGAGCGCGCGGGGCTTGAGTACGACCTGGCGCACGCCTTCGCGGTCACCCGTCGCAGTGCGGTCGAGTGGAAAACCTACGCCAACCCGGATGAAGCGCGCAAGGCGCTGCTGCGCGGCGAGCTCGATATGGTGGCCACCGGCACCCATGCGGTCGGTATTGCTGCGAGCGAAATTGCAACCAAGACACGCTACCGCGAAAGCGCCTGGATTCTGCTGCACACGCCGCAGAAATTTATGCCGCGCTCGATGCAAGAGCTGTTGCCTAAGCGCGTGATCGTGAGCGCGCGCATTTTCACGCACCCGAGCTTCAGCGAGGTGCGCCGTCGCAACGCCTCGGTCGAATTCGTCGTCGATGCGAAAAGCGACGACGAGGCGCTGATTGCCGCGGTCGGCGACAACGAAGTGCCCTATGCAATCGTCGAAGAGGACACGTTTAACGCGTCGCGGCACTTTCACTATGACACGCAGCGTGCGTTCGTCGTTGTCTCGGCGGTCCAGCGCGCCTGGCTCTTCCCGGCCAATCGCGAGTCATTGCGCGACGAGGCCGACGGGTTTTTGCAGCGCATCGTGCGCGATGGACAGATCGCACGGGTGGAGGATCGGTATTTTGGATTTCCACAGTCGCGCCGCGCAGCCGATTTCGAGGTGTTCGCCGATCGTGTCGCCTCAACCCTGCCGCGCTACCGCGAGTGGTTTAAAGAGGCGCAGGAACTGCACGGCATTGAATGGCGGCTCCTGGCGGCGCTTTCGTATCACGAGTCGCACTGGAATGCCGAAGCCGTCTCCGAAACCGGTGCGCGCGGAATGATGCAGTTTACGGAGGACACCGCCAAACGCTACAACGTCAATCGCGGCGACCCGTATTCATCGATCATCGGCGGCGCGCGCTACCTGGCGGAGCTCAAGCGCGACGGTCTGCCGCCGCGATTGCAGGAACCGGACCGAACCTGGCTCGCGCTTGCGGCTTACAACATCGGTCTCGCGCATGTTGAAAACGCGCGGATTCTTGCTCAACGTGCGCAGAAAAATCCTGATCTGTGGCCCGATGTTCGCCGTCAGCTACTCGCGCTCATGCGGCCGGAGGTCTCTGCACAGTTCAAGACTGGCAGCTGCCGCTGCGGCATGCCGGTCGAATTTGTGGAATCGATTCGCGCGTATTACGACATTTTGCTTCGCGTCGAGCCCCCGCATCAGCCGCGACTGCGAGTGCCGGCGAATTGATACAGCACTAAAGCCGTTTGCCCTGATAAATATCAATTTAGCTGCATTATTTTTACATGATGACGTAAAGCTTAAACTCGACTTAAGTCTTATTTAATAGGGCAATAGCGGGCGTAGTTTTAACGAGAGCTCATTTGCGCTGCGGTACTGCGCATTCGGCAGAAAAAACCACTCGGTGCGTGGCGTTTTTTCATTTCTAAATCGACACGAGACGCGGCACGACGGTATGTGGCACCCTAGTTTCAAGCGCCGCCGTAGACTTTGATCACAGATCCGCGCAGCGCTTGGCCTTGTTCACTCGCGTGAAACGAAACCGCTTGCGCAATTTGTTCCGGGCGCACCCAGCGCGTGAAATCGGCCGTTGGCATCGCCGCGCGGTTCTGTGGCGTGTCAATGATGCTCGGCACAATCACGTGCACTGCGACGTCGGTTGATTTTGCCTCGTCGTTCATCATCTCGGCGAGCCGGAAAACGAGCGACTTTGCAAGCCCGTACGCAAGCATTCCTCTGCTCGCCTCGGCACTGAGCGCCGGTCGTGCGCCCACCAGAAATAGCCGTCCACTGCCCCGCTTCATCATCTGCAAAAACACCGGACGCGCCACGTTGTAGGTCGTCTCAAAATTAAGCCGGTATTGCTGTGCGATATCCGAGGTTTTCGTGTCCGCCACCCCGCCCATCGCAAAGCCGCCGACGGTCAAAACGGCAACGTCTATTCGGGTATGCCGGGCGACGAGCTCATTGACCCAGTCCGACGCGGCGGTCTCGTCCATCAGATTCACGGCGTGCGCTTCGTATTGCACTGGGTGTGCGGGCGCGCTCGCATCGGCACCTACGACCGTGCAGCCATCATTTAAAAACTGTTGGACGAGCGCGCGCCCCATGTTTCCACCCGCGCCGGTGACGACCGCAACACGATTCATCGCTCAACCTTTCACTCGGGCGCGAAAACCCGCGTTGCAGAATTCTGTTGCGCCGGATTATTGCAAAGGCGGAAAAACCACTCACTTGTGCGGTCGCACTCCGCGAACTTATTTCGGTGAGCGCCATCGCGCGCCGGACGCGCGCGACGCCAATAGCGATTTGATCGAGTGCCTCGATTTATAACGTCGCTGGGCGAATCGTTTTTCTCTTCGATAAAGTTTTTTCTGCCACATCAATCCTCGCCGCCGCCCGGAGATGTAAAACCAGTAACGAGTCCAATCCACTCGCGCTCTCGCAGCCCCGCACGCGGTTTTCCCGCAAGTGCTTGTCATAAACAAATCGAAACGATCAGGAAGCGTTCGATAAACGCACAAACGGTGAATTTGGCGTACGAACTATCTGAAATAGACGACATTCCAGGGAGTTTGCCCCCGCTACGTTGCTTTTGATACGACAATTGTGTTCCCCTCTTGCGTAAAAAAATGCGGACGTGTACAAGGTAGTGCATGAAAAGAACGCGGCGCATATGTTCGGGGAGCAGCAGAAGAAGAATGCAGGGGTCGCAATCATGATGGAGAGCTACGAAGTCGCGCTGATCGGA
>JAAFJI010000079.1 GCA_013298045.1 Betaproteobacteria bacterium | reverse complement strand
CAATCGCTCGTACTACGCACTCGGGTCGACGAAGCACTTAATGGCGGTGCTCGCCTCCGGCGATCGCAGCGACGAAGTGCGGCGCGTCGTCGCGCCGACACTCGTGCTGCACGGGCGAGACGATCCTCTGGTTCCGGTCGAACACGGTCGCGACACGGCTCAGAAAATTCGTGGCGCGCAGCTGCACGAGATCGCGGGGATGGGTCACGATTTCGCACCCGGTGTGGTTGAAGCGCTCATTTCACGGATCGTGCCGTTTCTGCGCTCGCGCACACAATAACTTTTTCTCGATTGCCCCTATTCGGTCAGGACGAGAGCGCAAAATCAACTCTTGTTGACAATTTTTCGTTATTGATCCATCCCCAAAATGAATAGGGCGCAGGATCAAAGAGCTGTAAAGCGCTGAAGTGGTCGCGGCGTCGCTTTGCGATCACCTCGACGCGACGCTACACCGTGACAATCGCTTCCACTTCAAACAGCGCGCCCTTCGGCAAAGAAGCAACACCCACAGTCGAGCGCGCCGGATAGGGCTTCGCGAAGAGCGCTTCCATCTTCGCATTCACTGTCGCGAAGTTTGAAAGATCAGTCAAGAACAGCGTGAGTTTCACCACGCCGCCGAAGTTGCCACCCGCTGCTTCGATCACCGCTTTCATGTTCGCAAAGGCTTGATCGACTTGCGCTTCGAAGCCTTCGCGCATGTTGCCGGTCGCGGGATCGAGCCCGATCTGACCTGAGCAGAAAAGCACCGTGCCTTTGAATGCAAAGTTTGCGCTGATTGCTTGAGAGTACGGACCGAGCGCAGCTGGGGCTTTATCGGTGTGGATTGGGTGATTTGACATTGTTGTTCCTATCAGTACTAGTGTCGTTTTAACTGAACCGATTGTAGGCGCGGGCCAAGATGCGCTTTCCCGGTTTCCAATTCGCGATTGTGTCGTGAATAGCGCGGACGGATGAGCGCGTCCACGTCCGCGCTTACAGCGCTACGAGCGCAATCGCGTCACGATTTCTCTCGTCAAAACCGCCTGATTCATCGTGTAGAAGTGAAAACCCGGCGCGCCGCCCGCGAGCAGGCGACGACACAATTCGGTGACGACATCGAGCCCAAACGCGCGCACCGAATCGGCATCGTCGCCAAAATCGGCCATGCGCTTGTTGAGCCAGCGCGGCATTTCCGCGCCACACATCTCTGCGAAACGTGCGACTTTTGAATAGCTGTGTAGTGGCATCACGCCAACAACGATCGGAATCGTAATACCCATTTTCTTCGCTGCATCCACGAATGCGAAATACGCATCCGCGTTAAAGAAGAACTGCGTCACTGCGACTGTCGCTCCCAAATCCTGTTTCAGCTTAAGTGCTTTCAAATCCGCGACCGCACTCGTCGCGCGCGGATGCACTTCGGGATACGCAGCGACATTCAACGCGAAATGCTCACCAGTCTCTTCTCGAATGAATTTGACGAGATCGGTTGCGTAACGGAAGTCTCCTGCTGCGACCATGCCGGACGGCACATCGCCCCCGAGCGCCACGATGCGATCAATTCCCTGCGCTTTGTAACCATCGATCAGCTCACGCACGCTCGCACGTGTCGCGCCAACACAAGAGAGATGCGGCGCGACTTCTGCGCCAAGACCTTTCACTGCGTTCACCGTCGCGATCGTTTTCTCACGCGTGGAGCCGCCCGCGCCATAGGTTACGCTGAAATATTTTGGCTGCAGTCCGATGAGATCTTTGGCGACCTCGCGCAGTTTGTCTTCACCGATGGGCGTGTTGGGAGGAAAGAATTCGAAGGAGATGTTGTTCATTATTTCTTTGCTTTTGTCGCGGACTTTTTAGCCGCTTTTTTTGTTGTCTTCGCGGCGGGTTTCTCTACAACTTTCGTTGGCACCTTCTTCGGAGTCTTCTTTGTTTTGTTAGCCGCAGCACGAAGCGCAGCTTCCCAACCGAGCATTGCCCACGGGCGCATGAGCGCGGCGGACTCCATCGCCGCTTCTGGCACGGTGTAGTAATTCATCGTACGAATCACACTGTCTTTACCTTCGTAGGTGAAGATGCGGCACTTTGCTTTTTCAAAAGCAGCACGATTTTCATCATCAACTTTCAGCCACAACTCGTCAAATGCGATGATGCTGAATGTTTTTCCATCGATCGAAAAACTAACCCCACCGAACATCTTCTTCGCAGCGATATCGCCTTGTCGAAGACTGCTCAAAAGTTCGAGGCAGTAATCGCGAAACTCGTCGTCCTTCGCACTCATGGTTTGCTCGCGTAAATAAAAAATTCACGATTACCGTCGCCGCCTTTGATCGAACTGTCGAAATAATCGTGAACTTGAAATCCGAGCGCGACGAAAGCGCTGCGAATCGTTTCCGCAACTGAGGCATAGAGCGACTCGTCGCGCACGATGCCGCCCTTTCCAAGATTCTGCGCACCGACTTCGAACTGCGGTTTCACCAGACTCAACACGCGACCGTCCGGCTTGAGCAAATCGAACCAAGGTGCAATGATCTTCGTGAGTGAGATGAACGACACATCGGCGACGATCAAATCAAACGACCTGTCGGCGCAGGTCTGCCGCGATACAAGCTCTCGAATCGCATTCGAAGTCGAATCTGGCGCCGTTAATCCCAGCAGAGCCGCTCCTACGAGGCCGGCGTTCAACTCCCGCGCATTCACACCTTCAATGCAGTTCACGCGCGAATCCTCTCGCAACGACGGATGCAACTGATCGTGACCAACGTCAACGCCAACGACGCGCGCAACACCATGCCGCAACAAGCAATCGGTAAAGCCACCGGTCGATTGCCCGACATCGAGACACACAAAGCCACTCACAGCGAGACTAACGCGCTCCAGCGCGCCTTCGAGTTTCAAACCGCCCCGCGACACGTAGCGATCAAGCTCATTGCTCGCAACTTCGACGGCGACGTCGTCGCCAACACTCGCACTCGCTTTAATAATCGCAACACGTTGCGTGCCGTCACGCATGTACACGTGCCCCGCCTCGATCATGCGCCTCGCGAGCGCGCGCGACGGCGCGAGGCCGCGTTGCACGAGAAGCACATCGGCGCGCACGCGTCACTTCGCTTTCGACTTCTTCCCGATAGGAATCAGCGCCGCCAGCGCCCACGAAATCAAACCGTAGAGCAAGCCGCCGAGCACCGCAGCCCAGAACCCGTGAACTTCGAAGCCATTCAACACTTTACCGACCATCCAGAACAGCAACCCGTTGATTAGCAAATAAAAGAAACCGAGCGTGAGAATCGAAATCGGTAGCGTCAGAATCGTGAGGATCGGGCGGATGATCGTATTCACAAACCCAAGCGCAAACGCAGCCATCAATGCCGCAACGAAATTCGTCACCGTGATCGAAGGCATCAGATAGGCCACGGCCATCAGTGCCGCCGCGTTGAGGAGCCAAATGACCAATAAACGAACCATGTGAATCTCCTATCTGATGTTTGCTTCCGTCCCGCAGCATCGTGGCAATCTAGGTCGCACACCTGCTCCGGACTTGAAGCGAGAGGCGGTACTTGCCTAGCTTTGTCGGCGACGTCGTGCAGAGCACGTGGATCCGCCCTCACCCGCCCTGTCGGGCACCCTCTCCCGCGCTGCGGGAGAGCAATTCTATTGAACGACCGAACTCGTTTGCACCCAACTGGCGGCGTAGCGAGCGGATCGCGGGCGAGGCGCGCGAACTCGACGTGTACTGAACGTACACGAGAGTTTGCGCAACGACGCCCCCGATTCGCGCAGTAGCCGCTTAATAACGATAGGTGTCGGGCTTGTAGGGCCCCTCCACCTTCACACCGATATAGCTTGCCTGCTCCGGACGAAGCTCGGTCAACTGCGCACCGACCTTCTTCAAATGCAAGCGCGCAACTTTCTCGTCGAGATGCTTTGGCAACACATAAACCTTGCCGCTCTCATAACGCTCAGGGTGACCGAAGAGCTCGATCTGCGCGATCGTTTGGTTCGCAAACGAAGATGACATCACGAAACTCGGATGACCCGTGCCACAACCGAGATTCACGAGACGACCTTTGGCAAGCATGATGATGCGTTTGCCATCCGGGAAAATTACGTGATCGACTTGCGGCTTGATTTCTTCCCAAGTGCACTTCTCGAGCGACACCACATCGATTTCGTTGTCGAAGTGACCGATGTTGCAGACGATGGCTTGATCTTTCATCGCGGCCATATGTTTGTGGGTGATGATGTCTTTGTTGCCGGTTGCGGTTACGAAAATGTCCGCTTTGTCAGCAGCGTATTCCATAGTGACGACTTTGTAGCCCTCCATTGCGGCCTGCAACGCGTTGATCGGATCGATCTCGGTGACCCACACCTGCGCGGAGAGCGCGCGCAGCGCTTGCGCCGAGCCTTTGCCCACGTCGCCGTAACCTGCAACAACGGCAACTTTGCCTGCAATCATCACATCCGTCGCGCGCTTGATCGCGTCAACGAGCGATTCCCGGCAGCCGTAGAGATTGTCGAACTTCGATTTGGTAACGCTGTCGTTCACGTTGATTGCGCGGAAGGCGAGCTCGCCTTTCTTGCTCATCTCGTACAAACGATGCACGCCAGTGGTCGTCTCTTCGGTGACGCCAATCACGGCTTTAAGATTGCGCTCGTAAAAGCCTGGATCGGTTTTGAGTTTTGCCTTGATCGAATTGAAGAGACAGACCTCTTCTTCGCTGCCTGGGTTGTTCAGAAGCGAAGCGTCTTTCGCGGCTTTCGTGCCAAGGTGCAGCAACAGCGTTGCATCGCCGCCATCATCGAGAATCATGTTCGACGGCTGGCCATCGTGCCATTCGAAAATGCGATGCGTGTAGTCCCAATATTGCTCAAGGTTTTCGCCTTTAATTGCGAATACAGGCGTGCCACGCGCAGCGATTGCGGCTGCAGCGTGATCCTGTGTCGAGTAGATATTGCACGAGGCCCAACGCACTTGCGCGCCGAGCGCTTGCAGCGTTTCGATCAGCACGGCGGTTTGAATCGTCATGTGCAACGATCCGGTGATGCGCGCGCCTTTGAGCGGTTGCGCTTTCGCGAATTCTTCGCGAATGGCCATCAAACCGGGCATTTCGGTTTCGGCGATTTTGATTTCTTTACGCCCCCACTCGGCGAGCGAGAGGTCGGCAATCACGTAATCAGCGGACTCTACAAATTGGGCTTTATCAGCAATAGCGTTCATGTTCACTCCAAAAAACAGTGAACCGGAATCATGAAGCAGAAAGACGCTGTGGTGGGCGCTTCTCGCAAACGGATTCGGGGTCACCGGGTTTGCGAGCGCCGTTTCAAGAATGGACGCGCCCTTGCACGCCACATCTGGTTCGAGCCTGGCCGAGCTTTCTCGGTCGCAACGCTCCTCGAACAACACGATTATAGCGAGTGTCAAGGAAACGCAAAGTCTACTAGCTCATTCTCAATTAGCCGCTTGCAATATAAGATTCAACATATTTCATGAAGTCCTCGAGTTCTGCATTAAACGTCACATACTCCAATTTTTGTGCGGCGAAAACACTAGAACTTATATTGCAACCTCGCGTAGTAGAACGAGCCGTTGAACCCAATCGGCGAAAGTACGTCGTACGGCAGATTGCCAAAGTAAGTGATGTCATCAATTGAGCGTGTCGGGTATTGATCTGTGATGTTGTTACCACCGATCGCAAATGTGATTTGCTTCGTAGGCTTATATTCGAATTCGAGATCAAGCTGGGTTTTCGCTCCGTACGTTTGCGTGGGCGTGAAGCCATCGCCAAAGTCGAACACTCGAGTCGATTTTCCGTGGCGCGTTACACGGGCTTGAGCCCCGAAGCGCGAATTGCTCCAGTTCAGCGTAATCACGTGACGTGCATCGGGCGCTGCGGTGGTCAGCGTGTTTTGCTCTTCGAGCCCGACAAGCGTTCGATCGAGCCCGAGTGAGACCAAGCGCGCGGGCGTTGCTTTGATGTCGCGGATCTTGGTCTTGCTCCATGAGGACGCGACCGAGAGACGCAGATTGCCGCCCGCCGCCGCGCCGTTCCAGCTTGCGACGAGATCGACGCCATCGGTGCGCGTGTCGACGGCGTTGGCAAAAAAGTTGATGCCATCGACGCCTTGCAAACCGAGCGTCGCCGCGAGCGTGTTGGTCAAGCTCTCGCCGCTGAAACGCTCCGAAATCGTGATGCGATCACGCAAGTTGATGCGATAAGCGTCGAGCGTGGCGCTAATCGATTTGCTCGGCGCGAGCGTGAATCCGGCGCTCAGGTTGGTTGACTTCTCCGCTTTCAATTCCGGTAAGCCAAACGCGCGGCCAATCGCACCATCGACCGGAATCGTGCGCACGCTTGAGAGCGCGCCGCCGTCGCCGAACGCGGTAGTGGTGAAGCTGAACGCGGATTGCGCGAGCGAGGGCGCACGGAAGTTGTTCGAGATCGCTCCGCGCAGCGCGAACTCTTTGGCCAGTTCGAAGCGGCCGGAAAGCTTCGCAGTGAACGCATCGCCGAAGTCGCTGTAGCGGTCGTAGCGAACTGCGGCGTTAGCGAACAGCGTTTTCGCGAAGTCGCCCGAGAGATCGGCATACGCGCCAAACACTGTCCGATTTTTCGACACCGCATCAGTTGGTTGCAACCCTGGGCCCGCTTGCGCACCGATTGGTGCGTTAGTGTTGCTTCCCGCAAAGTACGAGGCTACTTCGCCTGCCGACGTTTTGAAGCCATCGCGACGAATCTCGGCACCAACGGCGAGCGTCATCGGTTTCCCTCCAAGCAAATTTAACTCGCGATTGGCGTCGAAATTTGCCGTGAGTTGATCGAACGCAAAGCCGCCTAAATCAAACGACGTTGGGCTTTGCGCACCGAGCGAGGCGTTTAGCGAACGACGCACGCCGTAATCGAAATCGTTGCGGCCGTAAGTCAAGCTTGCGTCATAAAACCAGGCAGCACCAAGCGCACTGCGAACGCCACCAACCAACGAGAGATCGCGGTTCTTGCCGGTGGTTTCCGGGCGATAGCCATTCGGGTACACGCTCTTGATATTGGCCGACGAATCCGGATAGCGGAAGAAGCCAGTGCCGACCGAATCGCGTTGATTGAACGTCGCGAAGGCGTAGATGTCGAGCGCGTTCATTCGCTGCTCGAAGTTCGCCCACAGGTTCGCGTTGGTGACTTGCGAATCGCCGGCTTTGTAATTGCGCTTTCCAGCGAGCGCAAGGTTAGCGGGCGATTGCTCTTCAAAAAACGGAATCTGGTCGAAGCCGGCGCGATTGGTTGCACCACGACGGCTCACGTCGGCACCAAACACGAACACGCCACGATCAAGCGCGATGCCGTAGCGCCCTCGCGCCTCGGGCGAATCGCCGTCGGTAATACGCTGGTTCGTTGGCTCGAATTTGGTGATGTTTTGACCGTAGCCAAGCGTCAATTCGCCACCGGTCGAATTCTCCAAAATCACGTTGATCACACCCGCGACCGCGTCCGAGCCGTACTGCGCACCGGCACCATCGCGCAGCACCTCGACCCGCTTGATCGCCGAAATCGGGATCGAATTGAAATCAACCGGGTTGGTGCCTTTGCCGATTTTCGAATCGAGATTCACGATCGCGGAGGTGTGACGACGCTTGCCGTTGACGAGCACCAGCACTTGATCCGGGCTCATGCCACGCAGCTGCGCGGCGCGCACATGATCGGCACCGCTCGAATTCGATTGCTTCGGAAAACTAAACGAAGGCAAGAGCGTTTGCAGCGCCACGCCGAGATCGCCGCCGGGGCCTGCGGCTTTGACGAGATCGGCCTGCGTGAGAATGTCCACCGGCGTCGGCGTGGTGAGCTCGGTGCGGTCTTTCGCGCGGGTGCCGGTGACGATCAGTTGTTCGACCGCGACTGGCGCTTGCGCGGCGGCCATTGCGGCGGCAAGCGCGCTCAGAAGAAGGGTAGAGAGGCGGGGGGCGAGTGTTTTTTTCATGATGGCCGATTGAAGCTTTTTTCGGGAAGAGCATGCAACATGCCGTCAAGAGCGCGCTTAATGCACTCGTTCGGGATGTTGTTGGAACAGTCGAAGACGATCGCGCGGCGGTGCAGCTGGGCTAAGTCACGAGCTTTTCCGTCACGCGCCGCTCCGCATGTCCTCGATAATAGCCATCGCCACCAACCTTGAGAACACAACATGCATGATCGGAAACCCGATGTGGCGACGACGCCACAGTCGGCAAGTGCGGCAACGCTACAAAACGAGACCGCGAACGCGCCGCGCCGACAGCTGTCGGTCTGGCATGCCATGTCGATTTGTGTGGGTATGGTCATCGGCGCGGGCATTTTCAAGACCTCGCCGATCGTTGCGCAGAATCTTGATTCGGCAAGCATGCTTTATCTCGCCTGGATCATCGGCGGCGTGCTCTCCTTCATTGGCGCGCTTTGCTTTGCGGAGATTTCGGCGGGATTTCCTGATGCTGGCGGCGACTACTACTTTTTGAAACGTGCGTATGGACAACGGGTCGGCTTTCTTTTCGCGTGGTCGCGTTTCGCAATCATTCACACCGGATCAATGGCGCTGCTTGCATTTGTTTGCGCAGATTACGTCAATCAAGTGATTGCGCTTGGACCGATTGGCAGCGGCGTGTTTGCGGCGCTAGTCATTGCTTCGCTCACGTTTCTGAACCTTCGAGGCGTGCACATTGGTCTTGGCACGCAGGTCGCACTCGTTGCCTTGGTTTGTCTCGGGCTCGCGCTGGTTGTGGTCGCGGGCTTGTCGTTGGTCGCAAGCGGTGCCGCGCAGCCGCCGACGACCGTCACCCGCACCGCAGTCGATTGGGGCACGGCGTACGTCTTCGTGTTCCTCGCGTATGGCGGATGGAGCGACGCATCCACACTCTCATCGGAGATGAAAGATGAGCGTCGCGGAATCGTCTGGGCGTTGATCGGCGGGCTCGCCATCGTTGCGCTTCTCTATGTCAGTGCAAACTGGGCGTTCGTGCGCGGTCTCGGTCTCGAAGGGTTGGCGAAGAGCGACGCGCCCGCCGCAGATTTAATGCGGGTTGCCTTTGGCACAGTTGGCGAATGGGTGATTGTGGTCATCGTGGCGATCACCGCGATTTCGGTCATGAACGCCGTGCTCATCACCGGCGCGCGCACCACCTACGCCGCGGCACGCGACACGCCCGCGCTCGCCGCGCGACTCGGGCAATGGGACTTCGATCGCGGCATTCCACGAACGTCCTTTATCGCAATGGGAATCGTCGCCATCACGCTCGTGGTGTTCGGCACGGCCACGCGCGGCGGTTTCTCAACGATGGTGGATTACCTCTCGCCGGTGTACTGGGCGTTTCTATCCCTCTCTGCGTTCTCGGTGATCGTGTTGCGCAAACGTTTTCCGACGGCGCCGCGACCGTATTTGGTTCCGCTCTTTCCGTGGTTACCGCTCGCGTTTTCGCTGACCTGTTTGTACCTGCTCTATTCAAGTTTGGCCTACGTGAAGCTCGGCGCGATTGTCGGCGTCGTCGTGCTGCTTTTGGGCTTCGTTCTGCTTTTTCTGCTCGAACGAAAGCGGGCATAGAGTGTTGATCGTGTTCTATCAACAATGTTCACTTATGCCAGTTTTTTTGGCTTTCCCCGAGCTTTAGCCCCGATAGCAATAGTAAAATTTATGTTATTGAGCGCTTTATTCATTGAGGCTATGAGCGTATTTTTTATACGAAGTACTGCAAGGCGTTCTGTCAGAACGTTGCGCGCGCCGTCGTTCCGAATGCGACGAGAATTGCACCTCCGCCCAACTTCTCTGCACTGAGCGTTTCATGAATCTAGAAAAAGTCATCTTCGGTTTCTTCATCATCCTGGCCTGCACGCTCAACTTCGGCTTCTTCATCGGCGACATCGATCGACCGGAGCTGCATCATCCGAGTGAGCTCGCCGCTGCCGTGGTGGTGAATCTGATCGCGACGGTGCTCAAATTCGGCGATCGCACCCATCTCGGTGCCACGCACTTGGCGACGAGTTTGGTCGCTTGCGTGCAATTGGTCGCAGCGTCGATCGTTTGGGTCGTGCATGTCTACGTCAATGGTCAAGTGATGGACGGCGGGACGATTTCAACGATTGTGTCGCTCTCAGGCGGCGCGCTCCTCGCGAACTTGATTTCGGTGGTGCTTTTGATCGGCGAAACCTTGCGGCAAAACCGTTAACTTCGACGAACGAACCCAGGGTTTCGCGTCGTGTCCGACGTTCTTTTTTTGATTCTGCGCCGAATGCGTGCGCCGCTCATTTTGCTGATCGTAGCCTACGCGATCGCGGTGTTCGGCTTTACTCAAGTACCAGGGCAGACGCCCGACGGCCAGCCGTGGAAGATGAGCATCTTCCATGCGTTCTACCTCGTGAGCTACACGGCGACCACCATCGGCTTCGGCGAAATTCCTTATCCGTATAGCGACGCGCAGCGGCTGTGGCTCACCGTGACGATTTATCTCACGGTGATCGCGTGGACCTACACGCTCGGCTCCATCTTCACGTTAATCGCAGACACCACGTTTCGGTCTGCCATCGCGCACAGCGTATTCGCCTGGCGCGTGCGCACGCTCGCGGAGCCCTTCTACATTCTTTGCGGCTACGGGCAAAGCTCGCGCGCGATTGCGCACGCACTCGACCGCATGGGCATTCGCGTGGTTGTCATCGAGTATCAGAAGGATCGAGCCTCGCGCGTTGCCATCGAGTCGTTTAGCTCTCATCCGGTCGTTGCCAATGCCGATGCGCGATTTCCGAATGTGTTGCGCGACGCGGGGATCGGTCGCCGCAACTGCATCGGCCTGCTCGCGCTCACGGGCGACGATAAGGCGAACCAAACGATCGCCATCGGTGCGCGCACGTTGCAACCGAGTTTGCGTGTGGTTGCACGAGTGAAATCCGAAATCGCGAAAGTAAACCTCGAAGCGTTTGGCGATGTCGCGGTGATCAATCCGTTCGAAACGTTTGCCGCGAATGTGGCACTTGATCTCGATGCGCCGGAAGTATTGCGACTTGAAGAATGGTTAACGGCCGCACCGGATGCGGCCTGTCCCGCGCGGATCGGCGTGCCACAAGGGCCCTGGGTGTTGGTCGGTTACGGCCGCTTCGGGCACTACATCGCGCAGGTGTTGGACGAGCGGGCAATCCCTTGGAGTGCGATCGACAATCGCACACTCAACAGTGAACCAGACCATCACGTACTAGCGAATGACAACACCGATAACGCGTTGCGCGACGCGAAGATCGAAAGCGCCGCCGTGGTGGTTGGCGGCACTGACAACGATGCCGTGAATCTCGCGGCAATCACGCTCGCGCGACGACGCAATCCGAAAATCTGGACGATCATTCGGCAAAACCATATCGCCGATCGCGTGCTGATTCGCGCGGCGAAAGCGAATCTCCGCTTCGTGCAATCGGAAATCATGGTGCACGAATGCCTGCAACTGATTAACGAGCCGATGCTTGGCGACTTCCTGAAGCAGATGCGCAAAGAAGGCGGTCTGTTCGCGTCGAGCACGCTCGAGAAAATCCAATCGCGTGTCGGCAATCGCGCACCGCATGCGTGGAGCTTTCGCTGCGATTTGATTCAACCCGGCATTTTCTACGCACTCTTGCAGCAGCAAATTCCGCTCACGTTAAAGACGCTGGCGCGCGACACCGACGCCGACGATGAGTCGCATTGCGCGCTCGCGTTGATGCTCGTTCGCGGCGGTATCGCCTCGATGCTGCCCGAGGAAGACACCGTGCTGCAAGCCGGCGATCGTGTGCTCTTCGTCGGTCGCCGTCGTGCGCAAACATTGCAGCGACGCATCGTCGCCGATCCGCTCGCAATGGAATGGTTGCTCACAGGGGCTGAGCCGCCGCGAAGCGCAATCTTCCGCTGGATTCGCGCGCGCAAACAACGACGCGCGAATAATCAAGTCGCTGAGGCAGGATAACTCGGCTAAAGTTCGGTTTTCGCCTCGCGGCAAACCTAAACCCGAATTCTTTCCATGCCCGATTTTTGGCCCTCTTCTGGGTATCGCTTCCTGAATGACGAAAACGGCGGCTTAATCGTCACCGACGACTTTCTGCGCACGCTCTACCTGCGCCCTGAAGTTGCACCGATTGCCGAATCTTGCGACGCGGAATTGAAATTGCATGAGGCGCTCGCGAAGGAGCCGCGCCGTGCGGTGGCGTCCGCCGAATTGCTATCGATGAAGGATCCCGACGCGCAGGCGAATTATCGGGTGATGCTCAAGTTTCGTGATCGCTTGCTTGCAGCGCCGACGCTCGAAGCGGCCTATGTGAATTTATTCAAAGGCGACGGCGTCGATGTGCCGCCGCTCTTTGTGTTTCAACTGACGCAGATTTTCTTGCGACACATCTTGAGGCACGACGCCGATCCACTCGAAGCGCGCATGGCCGAGTGTTTGTTCCGTGTGCAAAAAATTTCGGTGCTTGAGGATGGCGCGGTGATGGCGGCGGATGACGAAGTCATCGAAAACTTTTCGGAGACCGGCGGCTTCGGCTCGCTCGGTGAATTGCTCAAAAAGCAGAATACGCCGACGCGTTCAATCGATCTCGACGTACTGAACGACGACAACAAAAGTGAGTATTGGGCGCGCGACGAGCGCTTCGATTTTGCGGTATCTCTGAATCGCGGTCAGCCCGCGCTTGACGCACTGATGCGCGTACTTGAGAAATGGGTAAAGCACTTCTTGGGCGTTGACGTCGAGATCAAGCATCGCCGCGAAATCGACGACAAAACCTGGGTGTGGCACGTGGGGCTGGATGCAACTGCATCTTCGGTCTTAAACGATCTCTACAACAACACCGCGGTGGATGAAGAACGCATGAATCGCCTGCTCTGCCTGTTCGAATTGCGCTTCAAAAACCCGAGTGATATGCGAACCAATATCGCCGGAAAGCCGGTGTATCTAGCCATGGCGATGGACACCGAGAACAAACTCAAACTGAAGCCGCAGAACTTGCTGTTGAACCTGCCGCTCAATCGCGCGTAGCGCGGCGCTGTGTGGCTAATTGATTGAAATGGCAATTCATTGACAGCAACGTCGCGTATTGTCCCATTGAATAACAACAAATTGCGTTTATTATTTTATATAGATAGCGTATTTAATTCGACTGCTGACATTATTTAATGCGGCGTTGTAAAGCAAAGTTTATATGTGATCTTTCGCACCGCACCAAATTCGGCGCAAGAGGCATAGAATCCGCGCCTTGACCTCGCGACAACAAGATTCAGAGATTCAATGAGTGCTCATCAAGCGCGGGAGGCGACAGGTCGAAGACTTGCAGCCCTCTCGCTCGGCGCGATTGGCGTCGTCTACGGCGATATCGGAACCTCGCCGCTCTACACCCTAAAAGAGGTGTTTTTCAATACATCGCACAGCGTGGCGCTCACCGAGGCGAACGTATTGGGATTGCTTTCGCTCATTTTTTGGGTGCTTGCGATTGTCGTTGCGATCAAGTATTCGTTCGTGATCCTGCGGGCGGACAATCAAGGCGAAGGCGGGACGATGATTCTGCTGTCGATGGCGTTGCGCGCGGTCACGCACCTGACCCAGCGTCGCTATCTCACCCTGCTCGGCATCTTCGGCGTCGCGCTTTTCTTTGGCGATTCGATCATCACGCCCGCGGTCTCGGTGCTCGGCGCGATGGAGGGCTTGAAAGAAATCAATCCTAAGTTCGAAGTCGCCGTCGTTCCGATTGCACTGGTGATTTTGACCGGACTCTTTTGGGTTCAAAGTCGCGGCACCGGCAAGGTGAGCAAATTCTTCGGACCGATCATGGCAGCGTGGTTTGGCATGCTCGCGGTGCTAGGTATCTATCACTTGTCGAGCAATCCAGCGGTGCTCGCTGCAATCAATCCGATGTACTTTTTGCGTTTTCTGGTGGAGAACCCGGGCTTGTCGCTCATCGTGCTCGGCTCCGCCGTACTCGCGGTAACCGGGGCCGAGGCGCTCTACGCCGACATGGGACATTTCGGGCGACGTCCGATTCGCCTGGCCTGGTTCTCGTGGGTGTTCCCGGCGCTCGTGCTCAACTACTTCGGACAAGGCGCACTGATTCTCAAAACCTGCGCCGGACAAAGCGCATGCAAGATGCATCCGTTTTACGATCAAGTGCCGCACGCGTTCCTAATTCCGATGGTCGTGTTCGCAGGTATCGCAACGGTCGTTGCCTCGCAAGCAGTCATCTCCGGCGCGTTCTCGATTGCACGCCAGGGCGTGCAGCTCGGCTTCCTGCCGCGCATGAAGATCGTGCACACGTCGCACCAAAGCGAAGGGCAGATTTACGTACCGGCGATTAACTGGGCGCTCTTCGTGCTCGTGTTCATCGTGGTAATTGCCTTCCGCTCGACCGATAACCTCGCTTCGGCCTATGGCCTCGCTGTGACCGGGGCGATGCTGGTGGACACGGTGTTATTTGCGGTCGTCGCCGTTGGATTGTGGAAGTGGAACAAGGTCGTCGCGGCGATTGCCATTGCCGTCTTTGCAGTGGTCGATATCGCCCTGGTCGCTTCAACCGTGATCAAAATTCCGGATGGTGGCTGGTTCCCACTCCTGATCGCGACCATCGTGCTGATATTGATGACGACCTGGAAACGCGGGCGCAATTTAATGAACGAGCAGCGCAAAGCCGTCGCCCTGCCGTTGGCACCGATGATTGAGTCGCTTAGCCGCGACGCTGTGCGTGTGCAGGGCACGGCGGTGTTCATGACCTCAACGCCGGAGGACATGCCAGCGGCGATGTTGCACAACTTGAAACACAACAAAATCCTGCATGAGCGCAACGTCGTGTTGCATGTGAAATTCGAAGACGTGCCGCTGGTGCCGCGCAGCGAACGCGTCGCGCTCGCCGATTTGGGCAATGGGTTTTACTCGATTGTGGTGCGCTACGGGTTCATGAACACGCCGGACATTCCGAAAGCGCTCGCCGCCGCTGCTCGCGATCACGGCATGGAATTCGACATGATGGACACCTCGTTCTTCGTCTCGCGCGAAGTCTTGATCCCGACCCGCTGCAAACGCATCTCGCTATGGCGGCAACGACTGTTCGGACTGCTCGCGCGAAACGCACAATCGGCCACCGCGTACTTCCAGATTCCAAGCAATCGCGTTTTAGAGCTTGGGGCGCAGGTGAAGTTTTAGGTGCCACCAGTCGGTGCGTTTTGTCCTTCCGGCGATAGCGTTCGTTTTTCGTCTGCGCGTCGATTTCTGCGCCGTCGCTATTGAGTGCAATTCTCGTCCGCGCAGAACGTCACCGACCTCTGCGTTCCCACTTTTGCGCTTGGCAGTGCATCGAACATTGCTTTGGTCTGCGACGGGTGCAAGTAAGACGCACCGATGAAACCCGGTTTGTTCGTGTACCGCGGATACTCGCTCGGCAGCGGGTAGTACACCACCGGCGCGATGCAGCCCTGCGGTCGGATGTCGGCGTAGGGATCGCTCGGTGCATCGATCGTCTGCTGACCGCGCCCGCGAAACACCGATACGGGTTCCTGAGCATTACTGACGGTAAACGTAGACGGATCGGTCACGGCGAACTCGATTTTGTTTCTCATTGGAAACAGGTTGTTCGCA
>JAAFJI010000078.1 GCA_013298045.1 Betaproteobacteria bacterium | reverse complement strand
GGGGTTTCGCTACTTCGTTCTTCGTCGAGCCTTGCGCCTCCGATGCCGGTTTCGCGTCTGTATTCGGTCCTGACTTCAAAGCGTCGCCGCCTTTGCCTGCACCGCCGCCACCGCCCGCCGCGCGCACCGGCGCGCCGTCGCGCAGGCGCTGCCACCCTGCGAGCACAATCGTGTCGCTTGCCGAAATGCCCTGCACGATTTCGGCTTTCCCTTCACGCCGCTGCCCAACTTCAACTTTAGTTCGCTGCGCGCGACCATCGACCACTCGGTAGATCACCTGATCTTCGCCTTGCATAAAAACCGCCTGCTCCGGCACCACGACCGCGTCACCGGATTCAGACAGCGTGAGCCGCACTCGCGCGAACATGCCCGGTTTGAGCGCGCCATTCGAATTCGCCATCTGTGCGCGCATCACAACGGCACGACCTGCTGCGTCGAGCTGAGGATTCACCGCAAACACCACCCCGGTGTATTGCTTTCCAGGAATGGCGTCCAGGGTGACAGCGAGCGATTGGCCGACGCGCACTTTCGATTGAAACAGTTCGGGCACTTTGAAATCGACCTTGATCGGATCGGTCTTCTCCAGGTTCACGATGTCTTGGCCGTCTTTGATGTAATCGCCAACACCCGCAGTGCGCAAGCCGATCGTTCCGGAAAACGGTGCTTCGATATTGAAGCGACCGAGCCGCGCCTCGATCAATTTCACCGAAGCCTCCGCGACTTTGAGCGCGTTTTCTGCTTCGTCTTTGGCTTGACCCGAGATGAAATTCTTCTCTTTGAGTTCGGCGGCGCGATCGAATTTCGCCTTCGCGAGCTTCAGATTCGCATTGGCCTGGCCAAGCTCCGCGCGAGTGACGCTGTCGTCGAGCTGCACCAGCAGCTGCCCCTTGCGAACCGGTTGACCTTCCTTGAAGTTGAGCGCGACGATGCGCCCCGACTGTTCGCTGCGCACGATCACCGACTCGTCGGAGCGCAAACTACCGACTGCCGTAACGCTCACCGGCCAATCGAGTTTTTCCGGCTTGCCAAGCTCGACCGGCGAGCCGGGTGGCGGACCACCAGCTCCGGCACCCGGAGCAGCGCTGCCTGGTGGCTTTGCCGCATCGGCCGATTTCGTTGCGCTCTCGCCTGACTTCGCTGATGCTGCGTCGGCGGGTTTGCTGCTCTCCGCAGGCTTTACAGCTGCCGCAGGAGCGGCACCGCCAGGTGCCGCCTGCGCGGGTGAGGACGGCTTGGTGAGGCCGTAAAAATACGCGCCGCCCACGCCCAGCACGGCACCAAGAAGCGCAACGATTGCGCCGTAGATCGATTTTTTCATTGATTGCGACGCATCAAGCGCCTATCCAGTCGGGTCTTCGTTAATTATGCGCCGTAGGGTTGTCGCGCGTTTGACAGGCGATTCGATTACGTATGCTTTCGGTTTCCTCGGTCGTTTCTTCGCGAGCACCTCCATGTCAGCAGCTTCTTTTCGCAAGTTTCTTATCGGTGCTTTTTGTGCCCTGCCTCTCTTTGCTTCCGCTCAGTCCGGCTACCCAAACAAACCCATCAAACTCATCGTGCCATTTCCGGCGGGCGGCTCGGTAGATGTAACCTCGCGCGCGCTGGCGCAGAGGCTCTCGGAGCAGCTGGGGCAACAAGTCGTCGTCGAAAATCGTGCGGGCGCGGGCGGCAATATCGGGATGGATGCGGTGGCGAAATCGGCGCCCGATGGCTACACCTTGGGAATGGGGGCGCTTTCGACCCACGCGGTGAATCCGGCGCTCTATCCGAAAATGCCGTTCGACGCGGTGAAGGACTTCGCGCCGATTTCACTGGTGGTGATTACGCCCAATGTGCTGGTGACCAATCCGAGTGTGCTTCCGGCGAACGATGTCGCAGGCATTGTCGATTTCTCGAAAAAGAACGCAGGCAAAGTCAATTGCGCGAGCGGCAGCAACGGCAGCGCAGGGCATCTGGGTTGCGAACTGTTTCGGCTTTCTACCGGCGCATCGATCACCCATGTGCCGTACAAAGGCGGCGGCCCCGCAGTGGCCGACTTACTCGGTGGGCAGGTACAGATGATGTTCGACAACATGGCAAACGCCTCGCCCCACATCAAGGCAGGAAAGTTGAAAGCCTTCGCGGTAACGACACCAACACGGAGCGCACTCGCCCCGGAGTTGCCAACGATGGCTCAGGCGGGCATCAAAGACTTCGATGTGTTTACCTGGTGGGGACTGTTTGCGCCTGCGGGCACGCCGCCCGACGTTGTCAAACGTTTGTCGGTCGAGGTCAACAAAGCGCTCGCGGCGGCCGATCTCAAAGAGAAGTGGCTTGCGAGCGGCGCAGAGCCGTCGCCCACGACGCCCGAAGCCTTCGCCGCGTTCATCGCCAAAGAAATGCCCAAGTACGCGAAGATCGTGAAGGATTCGGGCGCAAAGGTGGATTGAACGTGGGCGCGACCCGGGTCGCTCATACCGAATTTCAATGCAACACAAAGCCCTCTTCGATCAACTCACGGTCGCCGCAGCCGAGCTTCGCGCCGGTCGCTGCGACGCGCGCGCCTTCGCGCAAACAGTCGCGGATGCGGCACCCGTGATCGCATCGCTCCCACCAGCATACGAGCGCGCGATGAGCAACATTGTCACCCGCCTCGAATCCGCCGCGATGTTTGGCGGCGAATCCTGTTCGTTTAGCCACACCGAACTCTACGACGCGCTCGATGTTTGGTTTTCCAAAGCGGCGGAGAAGCTCGAACTCAGCGCGGTGCGGTAGACGCTGCGCTGTAGAGCGAGACGCCTCGCGCTCGATCTTGCGCTGACACGGTTCTTGCAATTTGCCGTGTAACCGGAGAAGCGGGGCGCGCCAGGCGGCGATTGGCGCGATTTCCGACGAAACACGGCAGCAGGCTGTGGCAAATCTGCCGCCCAGCGTCAGTTGTGAAGGAAGAATAAGATTTTTACGTAATTGCCGCTTTAAATATGGCGATTCGACGTATTTCGCTTGGTAGCGTTATATCGCGTGGATTATTTGTTTGCCATATTCTAATAGGCAAATCGGCTTAATGTTGTAATTTGTGATACCGAATGGCGTTTTGTCCTCGGCGCGCTTTAGAATCTGAGATCGAATATGAAGAAGTTGACCGGAGTGTTTGATTTTTCTCGTTTTTTTGCTGTCGCAGTAACCGGCACGGCAGTCGTTGCGCTCGGTCTGTCGCTGGCGGCTGTGCGGGCGAGCGGACCCAATCTCGTCTCGCAAGCTGCGCTGATCGTCGACGCAAAAAGCGGTGAGCCGATCTTCGCGAAGAACTCGAACCATGTCACGCCGATTGCGAGCATTACCAAGTTGATGACTGCGATGGTGGTGATCGACGCCGATCTCTTCCTAGACGAAAAGCTCACCGTGGAGATGGACGACCTGGATTTCTTGAAAGGTTCGCGCTCGAAGCTCTCGATCGGCACGGTGCTTACCCGTCGCGAAATGCTGCAACTCGCGCTGATGTCCTCGGAAAATCGCGCCGCAAGTTCGCTCGGACGCCACTTTCCCGGTGGTCTTGAGGCGGCGATTCGCGCCATGAACGCAAAAGCCAAGGCGCTCGGGATGGAGCACACGCGGTTCGTCGACACGACCGGGCTTTCGCCACAGAACGTGTCCACGGCACGCGATTTGGCGACTCTGGTGACGGCTGCAAATCAGTATCCGCTGATTCAGAGTTTCAGCACTCAACGCGAGCAATATGTGACCAGCGAGGCGACCGGTCGCACGCTGCACTATGGCAACTCCAATGGGCTCATCAAAACCGATGGCTGGGACATCAGCGTTCAGAAAACCGGTTTCATTAGCGAGGCCGGACGCTGCGTCGTCATGCTCGCGAAAATTGCCCAGCGTCCGGTGATTCTGGTGTTGCTGGATTCGGTCGGGAAATTCTCGCGCATCGGCGATGCGCAGCGCATCAAAACCTGGATGGAAACCGGTGAAATCCTGGAAATCCCCAAGCCAGTCGCACAGAAGAAAACGAAGTCCAAACGCTCGACCAAAGCAAGCGGCAAAGCCATCGCGAAGAAGCGTCGGCGCTAATCCAGCGCCGCTGGGTTGCTACACAAACGCCATCGACCCGTACTTTCCGCCCAGAACCGACTCGACGGTGGCCGTCGGCAGATTCCACCAATCGCGCAGCACGGTTGCGTAGACGCTGCGATAGTCTGCGGTGTGCACAAAATTTCCGTCGCCCGTAAGATTCACGAGCGACTGATACTCGCCCTTGAGCCCGCCTTTCACTGTGCCGCCAAACGCGAATTGAACGTTTGCCGTGCCATGATCGGTGCCGCCGCTGGCGTTTTCTTTGGCGCGACGACCGAACTCGCAATAGGTGAGCGCGAGGGTGTCTCTCCAGCGTCCGAGCTCTTCGCTTGCCTGCTTGATCGCAACCACACTCTCGGCTAACTGTTTCAGCAGGTTTTGCTGCGTGCCGAGCTGCCCGCTATGGGTGTCGAAGGAGCCGATGCTCACTCGCACCGCGGCGACCCCGTCGGAGGCCGAGACGACCTGCATCGCGGTTTTAATTTGCTGTCCGAGGTTATGCCCTGGAAAATCTGTTTTCCAGTCGGTTTTGGGCTTAAGTTGCGTTGATGCGAATTGCGCATCACCCTCAAGGCGAAGAATATGTTGTAGTGCGCGGTTGTACGCGCGACCGTGCGGATCGGCCAATTTTGCTTGGCGCAGGAAAGCGTCGGTCGAGGCAATCGACAGCGCGCGGGTTGCGTTGGCGAGCGGCCCCAAATCACCCGTGCCGACGGCGACCCCGTCGGCGAGGAAACTTCGCGGCGGCGCGACAGCGGCGAAGGTGCGGGCCAGCCAGCCTTCGCTCAAATACTCATTTGACTTCGACGCCGTGTCCCAGATTTCAATGGAGCGAAAGTGCGAGAGGTTCGGCTGCGGATAGCCAAGCCCCATCAGCGCCGCCATCTCGCCCGCTTTCCAAAGCGGCATGAGCGGCTCAAGCGCCGGGTGCAAACCGAATCGATCGGTCAACGCCAACACCTGATCGCGCTTGATCTGCACCGTTGGACGCAGCGCCGCGTAGGCCGGATCGGCGTAGGGCACGAGCGTGTTCAAACCGTCGTTTGCGCCCTTGAGCTCAATCAAGACCAACAATTTTTTATACGCTGCGTTCGAGGGCGACTGCGGTTGGGAAAACGCGGGCGGCAGAGCGAAGGTGCTCACCGTTGCGCCAAGGGCAGAGAGAAAATCGCGACGTTTCATGGCGTTCACCTATTTGAGCTGGTACATCGGATCGAGCGCGATTGCGCGCACACCGGCGAGGTCGTATTTGAGTTCGGTCACCTGCACAGGCGGGCCTGCGAGCAACGTCTTCCACAAGCTATCGGCGTCGGCGCGATTGGGGTACTGCGCAAACCAGCTTGCGGCGTCGAAGTGGTACTGCCCCTTCATCGCGTTGTTTACGCCAAAGCGCATCGTTGCACCCAACTTGCCGCGCCCGGCCATGTCGCTGCCGTCCGCCATGCCTGCGGTGGCCAAGCGTGCCTGTGCGCGTTGCCGCCGCTCGCCCATCATGTCGCGATCGATCAATGCGGCGCTCGCGCCCTGAATTTCCGGTGCGCCCATTTCGTCGACGCGAAACAAACGGTTGAGAAAGCTTTTGCGGGCGAGCAGGGTGGTCGTGTTGAGCCAGGTTTCGCCACCCGGCCAGCCCTTCACATTCGGCGGTCCGAACAGGTCTTGCCCAAGCTGGCGCATGATGACTGCGAACGGCGCCGGGTCTTCCACCTCGAAGCGGAATTGCCGCAAGGAACCGACCACTAATTCGACCGGCGACTTCACCAGAACGGCGCGGTGGTTTGCCGCCCAGAATGCGTCCGACAGCAAGAGCGCCCGCAGGGTCGGCTTAATTTCGTAGCCACTGTCGCGAAAAACCTTCGCGATCCGCCCGACCTCGTCGCGATTGATCTCGGGCGAGACGAATTCGATCCACAACTTACCGACGATGAACTCCGCCGTCTTCTGTTGCCGCAGCAAAAGTGTCACCACATCGTCGCCGTTGAATTTTCCACGCTGACCAAAGATGATTTTTTCGCCGTCGTCATGCTGCGCGCGGCGAAAGCGGAACTCGCCCGCGTCCAGATCGATCGACCAGCCGCTGAATGCGCGAGCTACCTCTTTGATGTCGCGCTCGGAATAGCTGCCCTCGCCCAGCGTGAACAGCTCCATCACCTCGCGCGCGAAATTCTCGTTCGGCATGCCCTTGCGATTTTGTGCGCCATCGAGATAAATCAGCATCGCCGGATCTTTCGACACCTCGCGCAACATCGCGCCGAAATTGCCTAGCGCGTATTGGCGAAGCATCGCGTTCTGGCGGTACATCAACGACGCGACGCGCACCTTTTGCTGCGCGGTTGCGAAATGGTTGTGCCAGAAGAGGGTCATCTTCTCGGTAAAGGGCGTTGGTGTGCTCAGCATCTCAGCCGTCCACCAGGCGCGAAGTTCCAGACCACGTTCGACCTGTTCGCGGCGCTGGGCCGCCTGCCGCTCTTCCTGCGTCATGTCTTGGCGAAACACGCGCTCATAGCGACTCGCCCAGGCTGGTGCCGGAAAACTCGCAACCCGCTTGGTTTGGGCGAGCAATTCGTCGACCGCAGCCGCTCGCGAGAGTTTGGCGTAAGCCGCAATCTCGCTCGGCTGCGCCGCGAAACTGGTGCGACCGAGCAGATGTCTGGCGTCGTCAAAACCCATGGCGACTGCGTTGCTCGCGATTGTCTGAGCACGAGCTTGCGAGACGATCAGCGCCCAGGCAATGATCGCTCCGATCACCCAGAGTACGTAGCGAAAGAAAGCCGAGGCGGGGGCGTGCGTAGTTGACATAGCGGGAACCTCAAGGGCGAACTGGAATGCAAGTACGCGTCGAAGCGGCTCGACGCGTCGCTACGCTTGGCGCTTAGGCCGCTTTTTTAGCGTTGTGCTTCTTGTTGTAAATGTGGCGGCTCGCAGCGGCCTGGTCGCGCTTGATTTGCGCGCGTTCGGCGGCGGTGAGCTTTCCATCGGCTTTGAAGGCGCGCTTTTCGGCGCGAATCGCTTTTTGCTCGGTGCGCAGCTGGACCGTTTCTTTCTTCGTCAGCTCGCCGCTGGCGACACCCTGGTTGATACGAGCGGCTTCGTTTTTCTGGCGCTCATTGATACCCGGCGAGGCCGTTTGCGAGAAAGCGCTTGCGCTTACAAGCGTGACGACGAGGAGACTGAGCGTTTTTGCGAGATTCATGATGGGTTTCCTTTTTGGGAAGTGCTGTTGGTTTTGATGCGATGTCGATTGGCGTCGCGAGGAAGCGTGCGGCAATCGATGTGTCAGTAACGCCATGTTGCACTGGTCGGCACACACCGCTCAAGTCGCGCTTTGTAAGCGATTGTTAACGCGCTCATCGCCCGCTGCCGCACGCTCGTCGCCGATGACGCGTTTTGTCGCAAAGTGCCGACAGGCTTTTCACAACAAATTCAATGAGTTACACAAATGTCTGAACCACGCGTCGCGCTGCGCCGACAAATAGGCAGGTATTTGCGGCTTTTTTCGAGCAAATCGGCTTTTTTTTCACGTGCCTGTCACATAACTCATTGAAACTACGTCTGTTTATTTGACTGGCACGGAAGCCGCTTTACACCCTTCGTCACAGTGAGGTAAGTTATGGATATGTTCTTCCCAAATGCAGCCGAGGTCACTCGGAATCAAGTTCAGCAGCCCGTTGTTCCCGTATCCGGCGTTTTAGCCGACGAAGGCGAGATCAAAGCGCTTCGAGAGCTTGCTGCGCTCGGCGATCGCGTATCCGCAGCGCGCCTTATTGCCTGACCACGCGGGGGTGTTTTCCTCCCCCGGTCACTCCCGCGTGTTTCTCTCGTGATCCCCCTGCCCGCTTTCGAGCGGGCTTTTTTTCGCCGCATTCGAGCGGGCTTTTTGCCACGACTACATACAGGCGACATCCGGATCAATGTCGCCTGCGCCCGCGCACGGATGACTACTTCGCTGTGGCTTTCGCTTTATCGCCAGCCTTGACGACGGAGAGCTTTGCCGGATCGACGTATTTGCGAAACGCGGCTTGCGCTTGTTCGGCTGTTACGGCTTGTATTTTTGAGATGAAAGGTTCGTAGTCCGAGAATTTGAGTCCGCGATCGAGGCGGTCTAGCCACATCGAGGCGACCGCGCCGTCGCTTGCGTACTGTTGATCGTAGCTTGCGCGCGCGCCGGATTTGACGCGCTCGATTTCTTCTTTGCCGAAGCCTTTGTCACGGGCAAGATTGATTTCTTCACGCACCGCCTTTTCGAATTTCTCGACGTTCTGCGGCGCAGCGATTCCGGAGACGCCCCAGGACGCGACTGCATCGTAAATGCCGACGTCGAAGGTCGAATTGAGGCTGTAGCTCAGCCCATCGGTCACCCGCACGCGTTTGGTCAGACGACTATCGAAGCTGCCCGAGCCCATCGCCTCGTTGGCAACCCAGAGCGCCGCGTAATCGGTGTCGTCGCGCTTTAACGCGAAGCTCGTGCGCATTTGAACCACTGCGTTTTCTTTGTCCGGCGTGTCGATCCATTCGTTGATCGCAGCGGGTTGCGAGAGACGCGACGCAATGCGGGTATACGGCGTCTTTGATTTCCAATCGCCGAACAGCTTGGCGAGCGTGGCAACCACGTCTTTCGCGTCGAAATCGCCAACGATGGCGATTTCGCCCACACTTGCGCCCGAGAAGTCTTGATGTGCCTTGACCAAATCGTCGCGCTTCACATTGCGATAGATCGCCGCGACTTCGTCGAGCGAGGTGTGCGCAAACGGATGGTCCTTCGGATAGGCGTTGAAGTGCTCACTCAAGCGTAGCGCGGCCAACGTGCCCGGATCGGATTTCGCAAGCTCGATGCCGGTGAGCGCGTCTTTTCGGGTGAGTTCGAGTTCGGCGTCCGGGAAGTTCGGCTCGCGCAGTACGTGAGCTGCGAGTTCAAGTGTGCCGAGCAATTCGCCGCGTGTCGTTTCGTAACCCGTGATGCCGCCACGCACTTTGCGCTTCTGAATTTCGTCGGCGAGCTGGGCGCGCGTGAATTTCGTAGTACCGCGCATGCGCATTGTGCTTGCGATGCTGAGCACATTGCTTCGACCGGTCAACGTCGCTTCGTCGCCGCTTTTGAAATTGATTCGCACTTGCACCGTTTCGCCGCGCGTTTTCTTCGGCAGCAGCGCCACTTTGACGCCGCCGATGGTTGCGAATTGAGTGCGCGCATCAATATTCTTGGCGGTCGCTTCGAAGGCTTCGCCCTGGGCGACCTGTACGTTCGGCGTCCACCCGGCGAGCACCGTTTTCGCCTCCGGCGCAACGGTAATTTCCGCGCGCTTCGGATCGTTTTCGGGCAGGAACGTGGCGACGGTGCGGTTGTCTCGAATGAAGTATTTCGCAGCGACCTTCTGCACCTCGTCCGGCGTCACTTTTTGCAGCGCGTCGCGCAGAAAAAAGAAAAGCCGCCAGTCGCCCAACGCGATGTACTGCGAAAGCCCCAGGCCAACGCGATCTGCTTGCGCAAGCGTTGCTTCAAAGCCGTTGTCGATGATTTGCCGGGTGCGCGCTATCTCCTCGGCGCTGGGTGGCGCGCTGGCGAAACC
The DNA here is from genome assembly GCA_013298045.1 of Betaproteobacteria bacterium. GTDB lineage: Bacteria > Pseudomonadota > Gammaproteobacteria > Burkholderiales > Casimicrobiaceae > Casimicrobium. The sequence goes on along the minus strand of JAAFJI010000078.1, from coordinate 5,952 downwards.
CTCGATTTCGCGAAGCAATTCTTCGCGCAACATGTCGGCATTCTCGCCCGCCTTTTGCGCAGCAAGCAGAATGACTACGTGCGGATCGACGTAGCCGAGCGATTGCGATCCGGCGAACACCGCCCGCTGCGCGTCCACAAGTTTTTTGTGCAATCGCCCCGAAGGCGTGTGACCGAGGATCAGCGCGGCGTAGGCGAGTGCGCGCGAATCCGGATGCAGCGAGCCTGGCACTTTGTAGGCTGCCCCCACGATCTGAATTTCGCCTTTGCGACGAACCGTGACGCTTCGCTCGCCGTCTTGCGTCGGCTCGATCGTGTTTAGCTTTGGCAGCGTGCGTGTAGGTTTTGGAATCGCCGCGAACTCGCGTGCGATCTCCGTAATCGCGAGCGCAGGTTCGAACTTGCCGGCGACGAGCAGCACGGCATTGTCGGGCTGGTAGTACGTTTTGTAGAAAGCGCGCAACCGTTCGATATCGACCGCTTCGATGTCGGCACGATTTCCGATCGGCAGATTGCCGTAGTTGTGCCAATCGTAGGCGACCGAAAACAAACGCTTGCCTAGTACTTGCCCGGGCTGGTTCTCGCCGGCTTCGAATTCGTTGCGCACGACGCTGAACTCTTTTTCGAGCTCTTCTTTCTTCAAAAACGTGTTCACCATGCGATCGGCCTCAAGGCGGATCGCGAACTTCAGGTTGTCTTCGCTCGCCGGGAACACGCCGAAGTAATTGGTGATGTCGGTGCGCGTGATGGCATTTCGCTGCGCGCCGCGTTTGGTGTATTCGGCATCGACATCCGGCACTTTCGGCGAGCCTTTGAACAACATGTGTTCAAGCAAATGCGCTTGCCCGGTTTCGCCGTAGTTTTCATGACGCGAACCGACGAGATAGGTGATGTTGACTGTCAACTTCGCTTGCGTGGGGTCGGGAAACAAAAGCACCGTTAAGCCGTTCGGCAATTTGTATTCCGAGATGCCGCCCACCGTGGGACCCGCCGTGACGCCTCGCGGCAAATCAAATGCAGCGACCGGCGCGCAGACGAGTGCGAGGCTTAGGCAGAACGCGACGCCGACCGAGCTGAGCCGCGCCGCGATGAGGTGAAACGACAAGAACAGGTTTGCAGAACGCGCACGCATGATGAAGCCAGTGAAAGATCGAAAGCGATTGTTGCGAACGCTAATACGGTGGCGTTTTCAAACGAAATCAATTGCGACGAACGGCGAGTCTAATGTCCAGTGCCTGAGTGGCTGAGCTGACCGTAGTGTTACAGCTATCTACAGTTACGCCCCGTGAAAACGGGGTTTGTGTACAGAATTGCAATCTATCTATTCTTTAAAAATATGTTTTCATCCGCATATTTTATTGGGCAATCATGGCTAGAGCCGCTTGTTTACTTGATGATGGTAACGGCGCGCAGTTTGGTCGAGGCTAGTTTGGCTGTCGAGCGTTAGCCACGGTTTTGGCCAGCGCTTCGTACCGCGCCTCGCCCAGAACGAAGCGAGCCAGACCGAGCGCTCGCGCTACCGCCACCGCACTTACGCGCCGATACTGTCCGGTGCGATCGCGCTCCTGGCCAAAACCGGAGCGGGTGTTGCCCGCAACTTGGATGACGCCAGTCGGCAGGGTTCGCGATTCGAGCCAGCCGAGCGCACTCGTCAGCCGCGGCTGCAAGCTGCGACGCATTTCAGCGGCCGCCGCGTGGTCGTAGTAGCGCAGCAAATAGACCAGCGCTTCGCCCTGAAAGCTCACGTCGAAGCCGACACGCTCCGGGAAGTAACCACTTTGATGCTGCAAGGCGAGCCCGGCGCGAATCAAGTCTTCGCCCACGTACGCGAGCAATGAGTCGTCGGTGAGCCGCGCGCTTGCGGCCAGCGCATAGCCGACCAAGAAATAGCGCGAACTGAACTGATCGTTTTGCGCTTTGGCAGCGGCAATGTTTCGCGCCTCCGCAAGCCAGCGTGCGGCCGAGAGCAGGCGCGGGCGCAGCGCGGCAATGCGTGGTGCGACGTCGCGCGCGTACCCAGTCGTTTCGAGCAACCAAATTGAGTGGGCAACCGCACCGACAAAGTAAGCGGTAGAGACGTAGTTGTCCTTACATGGGAAGCTGCCGTCGGCTGCCTGTTGCTGGAATCCCCATTCGAACGCGCGCAGGCCGGCGTCGATCAGATCCGGTCGATTGCGATTGACGCCCGCGCCGATGATCGTGTCGCCAAAGCGCTGCTCTTCGATGAACCAGTCGCCGCCCTTTCGCGCCGCCGCTTCCCAGCCGCGATTGACCCCCATTGCGCCGGATTTCTCAACCTGCTGCAAGAGCGCATCGGCGTTTCGATACACGGTCTCGGCAAGCAATGCGCTGCGCTCGAACGCGGCGTCGTGACCACTTCCGGCAGCTCGCCATTCGCGCTCGCTTGGCACCGGGGTGCCAGTGCGTGGCGACGGCGCGGTCGGCGTAGCGGGGGTCGGCGAGTAATCGACACCGCGTGGCGGCGGCACCGTTGCGCAGCCGACGAGCAGGAGTGCTGCGACAAGCGACGCGCAAGGCAGCGCGGCGGCGGTGGACGAGAAAGCGCGGCGAATGAACATAACTTTGTGAACTTTGATCGGCGTTGAGGCGCGCGAATTAAATCACGTCGGACTCGCGCCAGACGTCGGCTTTGCGGGTTTCACAGGCTTCGGTTTGGCTGCTTTGAGCTTCGCACGGGCCGCTTTTCTGGCTTTAGCGGCCTCAGCAGCCTTATCGGCGCGCGCCTGTTTTTCGGCGGCTCGGCGTTCGCGCTCCTGCGCCTTGCGCTGCTCTGCGCGCTCGCGCGCTTCGCGCGATACGCGCTCGTCAATCCGTCGGTCAGTCGCTGTGCTATCCGCTTTCAGTTGCGCGCTTGCTTCTTTCGCGCGCTTTTGCTGAGCGTCGCTATCTTGCGTTGGTGCAACCGCTTTGCCATCGAGGCAGGGTTTGTCGGAGTAGACCGCCGCGCCGTTAACGTCACAGCGATACGCCGTTTGCGCGTCACTCGGGGTCGAGATTGCGAATGCACCAATTGCTGCGGCGAAGATGAATTGCTTTTTCATGGGACTAGGACGGAAGGACGGGTTGCGAAAAAAACTTACTTGTATTCTGCCGCGCAAAATACCGGGCCTTCAATCGACCATTCAGCGGTAAACACCGAGCGCGCGACCACCGATTGCGGCAGATATCGATGGTTAATCGTGTTCATATTAAACAGCCGTACGATCTTATCGGTGTCGCCGAGACTGCACGCGGTGCCTAGCTTCGGATCGCCGATCACGGTCGCTGCACGCATCGCAATACCTTCGTCGTTTGCCCACGGCTGCGCGCGAATCCAGGCGCATTCAGCGTCCGACAAGCTGTAGAAATGAGTGCTAATGCGCGCACCATCGTTGGCGTAGACGCGACAAAGCGGTGTGCCGACATTAGACGCGGGTCGGAAGGCCGCAAAACGAACGCCGGTGCGCTGGAAATCCGCAGTCAAGGTGTCGAGCGCGGCGATCTCGTTGGCCAACCCAGTCATAAAAAACTTGCCTACCTTTGGCAGCACATATTCGACCACTTCAAACTCGTCGCGCGGTCCCCACGCAAGTGTTTTTGCCAATTGCACGCGGTCATCGGCATTTCCGGCGAAATTTGCGATTCTCCCGAAGGCGTCGCGATCGGCTTGATTGCGCGAGAGCTGCGCCTTGAAGAAGGCGAAGGTCCAACCGAAGAGCTCGGGCGCGTCCTCGGCGCGCAGCCCGTGCGGCATGCCCTCGATGGTCACAAAATATTTTGAGCCGGAAAGCGCCGCGATCATCTGGCTGGTGCGACTAATCGGCGCAACGACGTCGGCCGTCCCGCCAATGCCCAAGTACGGGACGCGCACGCCTCTCACACCCTGATTGGAATCGCCGAAAACCGGCTGAAAGCTGTAGCCGGAAAAGGGCACGTAGCCGACGAGCGCCTTGTATCGGTTGTCGCGAACGATGGTGCGCTCGGCACCGCCGTAACTGGTTGTCATCGTCGCACCCTGCGCGAGCATCACCGCCATGCCGCCGAGCGAGGCACCAAAGCCTACGATCTGATCCTGATCGATTGCGGACGCGTATTCGGGTCGCGAGAGCAAAAAGTCGAGCCCCTGCTTGAGCCCGATCGGTCGCAGCGCCTGCATCTCCGCAATTTCATCGTACTGCGTGACGACGTAGAAGAAATCCGAAAGGTTATTGATTTTGGTGCGCGAGAAGCGTGCGTCGGCGTGAAACGGCGCGAATACGATGTAGCCCTCTGCGGCAAAGCGCGCAAGCACGAGCAAATAACTCTCGCCAAGCGGCGAGCCAGCCAGACCATGACTCATCACAATGAGCGGCCATTTGCCGTCCGCGGCAGTCGGATTCGTCGCGATCAGCGGGGTGTCGCCGCCGCGCTCCATCTTAGGTACCCGCCCTTCGGGCAAGAGGTAGTCGGCACGGGTGTTGGCAGCGGTCGTCGGGTAGCAGACGATCGCCGCATATTGCAGCTGCTGGCCGCCGGTGCGGGCAAACACGTCGATCGACGATTTCGCTGGAACGCTGATTTTGTAGGTAAGCGCGCGATCAGGGGCGGCGAGCAGATCGGTGACGTAGCGACCGGTGGCGCCTGGATTGCCTTCCCAATAGTCGGCGGGGATCTCGCCGGCTTTGAGCCGCGTAAAGTCTTGCTCAACGTTGCTGCAGCCGACCGGGTAGGTACCCACGAGCGGTGGCGGATTTAGCGTGATTGCGAGCGTAGGTGCCGGCAGGCCGACCGTGAGCAACGAGAGGACGGCGACAAAAAATGTAGCGTAGCGAGGCATCGGAGTTCCCTTAGCGCTTGGCTCCCCCGCCAAAGTCGTATTGTGCAACGGATGTAACTCGGATGGCGTTGACGGCGGTGCAGGTCGTGAAGCCGTTAACGCTCGATCCGGGCTCGACGCGGCTGCTGCCTGAGCTGCGCCGGCGTCGCTCGCGCGTCGTTCAGTATGTTTTGTTCGAGGCTGAACGACTTGTATTTTATAAATTTTACTCGACTCGCCCCATAAAATATTATATTTGCCCAGATTCTATATTAATTCGTAAATACATAATTTCTGCATTAAAACGTTATTTAATAGGGCGTTGAAAAACTTTGTTGTTAAAATTGTATCCATACGCTTCGTGTTGCAAAACGCAGGATTCTCGCAATCGGACACCGACCGCAACGCGGGCGGCACGGCCCACGGTTCCGAAGGCGTAAACCTGCGCGGCGCGCCATCCGCGATGACTGGTAAAGTTCATTTGCGTTGCAGCAGCGACGCGCACCGCATTAAAACTAACGCCGTACTGGAGCCCACGAACATGCCAAATTTCGCTTTTCCGCGAGTCACTATCTCGCGTGGCGTGCTACGTTGTCTACCGCGCAATTTTGCGCTCGGTCTCTGCGCCGCGGTCACGCTCGGCGCGGCCGCTCATGCAGCAACCTGCCCGTTTGACAGCGGTAGCTCCACGCTTGCGGTCGATGGATTAATCCTGACCCGCTACGCGCTCGGCATTACTGGTTCGCAGCTGGTGGCAAACACCGGCATCGCAGATGGCAGCGCCCAAACCGTTGTCGACGCCATTAACTCCCCCGCCTGGGGGCTCAACCTCACAGGCGGCGTCGGGATGAGCCCTGCCGACGCGACAATCATCTCGCGCCGACTGGCGGGGTTTAGCGGCCAAGCGCTCACCAATGGCCTTGCCCTGGGCTCAGGTAGCCGCAATACCCCGAGCGCGGTAGAAAGTTTTTTGCTCTCTGGTTGCCCCGGTACAGCTTGGATACAAGGCGGCAATACCTTCGGTGCCCCGGGCATCATTGGCAGCAACGACGCACAACCGATCACACTGAAGAGCGGCGGCGACGCGGTCAGCGCGATCACTGCAGGCGGTCATGGCCTTCGCATCTCGCAGGTGGCCGACGGAATTCTCGATCTGCA
>JAAFJI010000077.1 GCA_013298045.1 Betaproteobacteria bacterium | reverse complement strand
GATCCGCGCGTGCCTCATTCGCAAGATTTGACAAGTCGCGCTCGCGCTTCTCGGGCATATTCGCGCTTTGCAGACGTCTCTGCCCGCGAGGGCACAACAAACACGGGAGGTTGATATGAAGCGCGTGACTGGTATCGGCGGCATCATGTTCAAGGCGAAGGACGCGCCAGCGCTGCAGGCTTGGTACAAGCGCCATCTCGGGATCGATGTTCAGGCGTGGGGCGGCACGGCGTTTAGCTGGGCCGACGAAGATGGCAAGCCCACGGGCGGGACGACAGTGTGGTCGATTCATTCGGACGCGAGCGATCAATTCGCGCCAGGCAAAGCTGCGTTCATGGTGAACTACCGCGTTCATGATCTTCACGCACTCGTCGCGGCGCTCAAAGCGGAAGGCTGCAACGTGCTCGATAAGATCGATGATTCCGAGTACGGCAAGTTCGCGTGGGTGATCGATCCGGAAGGCAACAAGGTCGAGTTGTGGGAGCCGCCAGAGGGGCAGTGAGTTGAGAACCAAGCCATGCACAGGATTGCCTAAACAGCACTATAGCTTCAATATCGCGCGCCCTTTTAAACTGAAAAAAATGAGATATTTACTTAATTCTTGATAATTAATGTTTTATCGTTTCAGCCACTATTTAACGTGGCATAAGTGTGAGGTTTTATACATACTTCCCCCTGAAAGTTTCTCTGCTCGCGCCGCGCAAGGTCTCCGGTCTGGCCTTCGCGCTCGCTCGTTGGCGGGTTGCCTCGGCAAGCGACGCCGCCCGCGTAAAGAAAAACGGCTCCCGAGGGAGCCGTTTTTGCTTGAGCTTTAGCGCCTTATGATCGGTTTACGCGCGCTTGCGGAATTCGTCGGTGCGGGTGTCGATTTCAATCTTGTCGCCAGTGTTTACGAACGCAGGAACCGGAATCTCGAAGCCGGTGCCTTTGAGGCGCGCCGGTTTCATGACTTTGCCCGAGGTGTCGCCGCGCACGGCCGGCTCGGTGTATTCGACTTCGCGCACGAGCGAGGTCGGCAATTCGATGCCGATTGCGCGACCGTCGTAGAACGTGACCTCGCACGGCATTGCGTCTTCGAGGTATTTGAGGGCGTCGGTCATCGTCTCCGGCTCGATTTCGTACTGGTTGTACTCGGCGTCCATGAAGACGTACATCGGGTCGGCAAAGTAGCTATACGTGACTTCTTTTTTCTCGAGCACGATGACTTCGAATCGATCATCGGCTTTGAACACGGTTTCGGTGCCGCTCGCGGTGAGCAGGTTCTTGAGCTTTGCTTTCACCACGGCTGCATTGCGGCCGCCTTTGCTGTATTCAGCTTTCATGATGACCATCGGGTCGTTGCCGATCATGATGACGTTGCCGGAGCGGAGTTCTTGTGCGGTTTTCATGGGATATCAGATAGGTTCGCGCGCCGGTTGAATACTTGCGGCAATGCCGGTCGCATTCGCCGTGTTTGTAGGCTCTGTGGCGATGCGGCTGGCGCGCGGTGGAAGCCGAAACTTCGCCGAATTGAGCAAAGCCCTTGATTTTAGCTCACTTTTTTGTTGGAACTGACGCGTGTGCGCGGGTTTTGGCGCGTACCGTGTCGATAAAGCCGAGCAGTTGCGAGGCAAGGTCTTCGCGTTCGAACAAGGTTTTTCGCCACTGCGCAGCATGCTGCGCTAACGCCGGGAGTTCGCGCGCGAAGGCCTCGAACGCTCGCAACGCCTCGTCTTCGCTCTCGGCTGTGGGCGATGGACGGACGAAGGCGTGACTCGCTGCTCGGTAGATTGCGGCAAGGTGAGGCTCAAGCCCTTCGCAGTAGCGGTCAAGCCAGGCATCGAGTTTTGTCAGATGCGCATCGTCGGGCGTCGGGTAGATGTGCCAGAGCATCGGCTTGGCTGCGTATTGGGCACGGACAAAAGAGTCTTCGCCGCGCACGAGGAGGAGGTCGAACCGCGCGAGCAGGCGATCAAACTCCATTTGCGCGACCGGTGATGTCGTGACCCAAGCGTCGTTCATGCCTTTGAGGGGGGCGGCAACCGACACCTCGGCTTGCCAGCCGGCGCGCTCGCAGCCGCGGATCAACCTCGCCACCGGTGCATCGGGATAGGTAAACGAAAACACGCGAAGCGCGCCTGGGTTGGGCGGGAAGTTAGTCGCCACGCTGGCGTCGAGCGCAAGCGCCGCCTCGCGAATGAGCCCGCCGGACTTCGCGCTGAACCCCGGACAGAAGAAGTATTTTGTGAGCGGCAGGCGCGGGTGCGGCGAGGGCAGGCCATGCACGCCATCGACCCAGGGCTCGGCGCTTAAGTATTCGAGGTTTAACCAAACCGGCGCAACCGATCGTGCCGCCATCGAGGCGACGTAGGGGGCGGGCGGATCGCAGGCGAAGGCTTCGATGACGACGTCGGCCTGGCAGACCGTGTCGAGATTGAGCCACCGTAACAATTCAATTTCGCCAACGCGTGCGGGCGACGATGAAACAACGGCACTTGGGGCAAGCGTCGAAAATGGCGAAAAGTCGTCCGCAATCAGGCGTACCCTCGCGCCGTTTTCGCTCGCGAGCTGGCGAGCGAGACGAAAGCAAACGCCCAAATCGCCGTAGTTGTCGATTACACGACAGAAAATATCGATGCTCAGGGGTTGCGCATCGCGACGCACTGCGGCTGTTTTTTGAGCGGTGACATGCGAGTCGTTCATCGACGGGGAGTGTAGTTTTTCCCGCAAGCACGACTGGTCGTGGCTGCTTTTATGCCGCGTTTACGTCCGTGCAGAGGGCGGGCGTGAAAAACTAGAGGAACTTCGGTGGCGAACATAGCTTTATGTGTAATTGCCATATAAAAAAGCGCGCAAACCATAGAAATTTGTTTTCTAGATTTTCGCAATAAACCTCACAGCTGTTATGTTTAACTGGGCAATGAATAGTATGGTTGTTAAGCGACGAGATGAATTGTTCGATGTGGCCGTGTCGCACGAGTTAAGCGCGCGCAGTCTGTCGCGGGCGATAGCGTTTGTTTGCGCCTGCGCCGCCGCGAGCGGTGCGCCAATCGCGCAAGCGGCGAGCGACGAGGCGGTGCTCGCGCAGTTTGCGCAGGCCACGCAGATGCCGATGCCGCAAATGGCGCAAACGGCGAGTGGGGCACAGCTCAGCTGGGTAACGACTCTCGATTTGTCGGTCTACCGGAACACGCAAAGCGCCGGCTTTGCACTCAACCCGAACGCAACCGGGAATTTGCATCGCATCAGTGCGGGTAGCGACTACAGGCGCGTGAGCGAGGGCGACGTCACAACCTGGGCGCAGGCGCAGCTCACGCAGACCAACGATCTGACGGCGCAGCGTCATCTGTTTCTGGTCAACAAAGTGCAGCTCGGCTATTCCCAACCCGGATTCGTTGGCGCGGTCGGCGATCTGGCGGTTTCCCATTCAACGCTCGGGACGACACTGCCGATTCGTGGGCTGCAAATGCAGAAATACTTGGGACCGCTGGTCGGTTCGTTTGCCGCCGGACTCTTTGTAGAGGACTGGAAGTCGGCGTTTGTGAAGAACGTGCGCACCGCGTATCCTCGCGAAGCGTATTCGGCGAAGTTCGGTACTGCGCCAAACGCGCTAGATGGTGCTGTGAAAGGGCTCGATTTCTACGTCACGATGCAGCAGTTTGCCGATCAGGCGAGCACGACGGCGAGCTCGCCGCTCATCCTCAATCCGCTCAATTCGGCGAGAGGCGCAAGCGCGACCGTCGGCGCGAACTATAAGTTCGACAAATTTGCGTTCAATATCGAAGGCGGCAAGAGCCGATTCGACGAGGAGGGCAAAGCACGGCTCAAAGACGACGCAGTGATGACCGATGTGTCGTGGCAGGGCGATCCGTTGACGGCGCGATTTGGCCACACCAACATTGGCGTTGATTACGCAACGCTTGCCACGGTCGCGCCGGGCACCCGCGAGACGTTCGGCAATCTGAGCTTGCGAGTGACGCCGGAATTCACGGCGACGCTCGACGCCCGCCAGTCGCGCTACACCCCGAACTCGCGTACCGCGATCATCCCGCCACCGCCGGTGTTGCCGACTGCGCCGCCAGATCCGTTCGCCCCGCCGATCCCGGCGATTGTGCAGCCGCCGAAGGTGGTTACCGATAGTCAATCCGGCTCGCTCACGTTTAACTACACGCCGGTTGCATTCGCCGGATTCAACGCTTCACTCACCCTCGGGCGCGCGAAGACCGAACAGGTGGGTTTCGACGTGCGCACGCAGAGCGATAACGCTTCGCTGAACCTTAGCTACGCGCGCGACGGCTGGAGCGGCTCGGTGAATCTGACGCAGATGCAGAACGACAGCTTCGGCGTCAACGCGAACGAAGCAAAGACGACCGGCGCGACTTTGAACCTCGGCAAGAGTTTCGCCGACTCAACCGGACAACGCTCGCTAAACGTGATGAGCTCCTATATGAAACAGTGGCAAGACAACAGCGCCAACGCAATCCAGCCGGCCGCGAAGGGCTGGAACGATCGCATCATGCTGACCCTGGGCTTTAACTGGATCAACGTCGGCATGGTCAACGCAAGCGCCTACCTCGGACACATGAAAGACCCGCTCTCCGGGGCGATCGGAAAACAGGAAGGCGCGCAACTCGATGTGACCTGGACGATGAATCCGAAATGGAGCTTCAAACTTTTTGGTCGCGAGAATCGAAACTGGATCGCGCTGCAACCCCAGGCGTACAAGGATCGCAGCGTCGGTGCATCGCTCGTGGGCAGCTTTTGAGCGACTGGAACACAATAATGAATGATCAAAATCAACTACTTTCGGTTTCGCCCCATAAAACAAAGATATTTTGGACTTCAGTAGCGATAGCCGTTTCTATTTTATTCTCAACACAATCATTGTTTTCCGAGGCACAGGTAAATGTTGTTGGTAGTAAGGAAGAGCGACCGACTGATGCCAAAGCGCTGAGCGCGCGCGGTTCGGAAAAGCCGGCGACACCGGCCGATCGCGCGTTGCTCGAAATTCAGCTGCAAGCCCTGATCGACGCCTACGAGCGCGGCGATGTTGGGTTCTTTCAGGCGAAAATCGATCCGTCGATGCCCGGCTATTCGCGGGTGCTGGATTCAATGCGTCGCGACGCGACAGCGCAAACTCGACCGCGACTGCTTTTTACCGATCAAACCTGGTCGATTGGCCCGAATGTCGCGATGCTGCAAGCGCGGTTTCAGAAGCGCTACTTCGACGCACGAAACCTGAATCCGGAACTCGTTGAAGGTCGTGTCGTGATGCTGTTGTCGCGAGACGGCGATCTTTGGCGAGTCTCTGCGGTCACCGGCGACAACCCGTTTGAATCCAAGGCGCTGGCACCCTGTAGCAATGGTCTCATCCGACTCGTGTCTCCGCCGAACGCGAACGCCGAACCGTTTTTCGTCGAGGTGGACGATGCCGATCTCGCTGGCGTGCCCTCGATCCAGGTCGATATCCTCACCGATCGCGGCGATCGGGAATTTTTGACGCTTGCTGCGCTCAACCCAGCGGGTCTGTTCCGCGGTCAGATCAATGTCCGCCGCTTGACGCAGCAGAGCGTCGCCGTACCTGGCAACAACGCGGTCGAGCTAATCGGGGACGCAGTGGTGACCGCGCGCTACGCTGACCAATGTATCGCGGTCGCGCGTACCCAACAGGTCGTGACTGCGACCGATCTTCGACGCGACCCTGGCGTACTTGGACAGCTCGCATGCCGCATTGGCGGCAATACAACGTTTGTCGGACTTGCGGTCTCGTCGGCAGGCGCAGCCACCAATGCGCCGATCACCATCGAGCTCAACGACCCCGATCTCGCCGGATTGCCATCGGTTAACGCGATCCTGCGTACCGCGAGCGGCGACAGCGAGGTGATTACGCTCGGTGCAGTCGGCAATCTTGGTCGGTTTCTCGCGATTAGTGTGCCGGTGCGTGCAGGCAGCAGCGTGCAAACGGCGGCCAACAATGGCGTGATCGAGCTGTCAGGACCGACGGCGCTTTCGGTCGAATACAACGACGCTCGCGGTGGCGTGGTCGGTCAATCGGCGCGCGTTGGTGCCGAATGCGGGGCAATTGCATCCGGATTCCAGACGGCGCAGCTCAGTTGTGCCGTCGGCGCAACCTTGAGCGATCTCGGGCAATTTCCATCGCGCAGTGTTCCGGCGCAGTTCAGCTTGGTCGATCCCGATCTTGCGCTTACCAATCCGCCGAGTGTTGACGTGACGCTTAGCAATTCGCTGGGCGATCGGGAGACGCTAAGGTTGACAGCGCAAGGCAGCGGACGCTACGCCGCGAGCAGCGTCACGATGAGCGCGTTTAGCGGAGGCGTTGGTGACGGGGTGCTAAATTTTCCGAGCCCCGGCACGATTTCGATTGCCTACACCGACAGCACTACTGCGGGCGGTTCGCCGCAAATCCTCACGCAAAGTTGCGGTCAGGTCACCCAGGGCTTCACGCTCGCGACGCTCAATGTCAACTTTCCGAACATCAGTGCAAATTCGGTGCCGCGCGTGATGGGCATTGCCGCGCCGACACAGGTCTCGCTGCCGTGCACGATTACCGTCACCGATCCCGATTTGACAAGCCCAAGCGTCTCCGTTCAGTTGACTGCGACGCAGCTACAAACTGGCTTAACCGACAGCGAAACAATCAATCTGCCGCGCGTTTCGAATGGCGTCTACAGTATCTCGCAGTGCAGCTACGACGGCTACTTTCTGGTCGTTGGCAGCGCCGCGACTACGCTTCGACCGATTCCGGCAAACAACGTCATCAATCTTGGCGGTGGTGCCCATACGATCAGCGTGCGCTATACCGACACCACCGCGCCCGGCGGCGGCAGCCAACTGGTTTCCGCGAGTGCAAACGTCAGTAACTGAACGCAACCTCATTGCAAAAAGGACCCATCGTATGAAAAAGCGCATTGTTTGCCTCTTGGTCGCTGCGACCGTGGCAAGTCTCGTCGGTGCACAAAGCGCGCCGAGCCTTGACGCCACGAAAACGGCTGGTCCGCTGACGGGGCTCAACCTGCCGAACCCGGCGTTGAAACTACAGCAAATCGTTCATTGTCCGGCGACGATCAATGTGCAGGCGACCAACGCGCCGCAACCCTGGTATCCGAGCGCAATTCAGATGTTTGTCGACAGCGTGACCCTCAGCAGCCAGCCAATCGAGACGCAACAGATGATCTGTCGCTACAAAGGCTCAGGCGCTGAGTGGTTCATCGGAACGCCGATTCGTCCGACCTACAAAAGCTGCGTGGCCAACGGTAAGTCCTCTTTTACCTGCACCAAATAGACCGTTCAGGCATTCGCAACCAGCTGCTCGAGCTTGCGCGCGTCGGCGGCGAAAAGCCGAATGCCCTCGGCAAGTTTTTCGGTCGCCATTGCATCGTCGTTGAGGGAATAGCGAAACGAAGCCTCATCGGTCGGCAGTTTGATCAGCGTGTCTTGCGTCACATTTACCGGTTGCAGTTTGCGCACCACCGGTTCGTTCATCGATTGCAGTTGGTTGAGCAGATCGGTTGAGATGGTGAGCAGATCGCAGCCCGCGAGCGCGAGCACTTGCCCGGTACTGCGGAAACTCGCGCCCATGACCTCGGTTTTGTAGCCGTAGTTTTTGAAATAGCTATAGATGTAGCGCACCGATTGCACACCCGGATCGTCTTCGGGGGCGAAATCTTTGCCATCGCGTTTCTTGTACCAATCGAGAATTCGTCCGACGAACGGCGAGATCAAAGTGATCCCGCCCTCTGCGCACGCGGCGGCTTGTATGGGCGCAAACAAAAGCGTTAAGTTGCAGTGAATGCCTTCTTTTTCGAGCGCGCTCGCCGCTTGAACGCCCTCCCAGGTTGAGGCGATTTTGATCAAGATGCGTTTGCGGTCGATGCCTGCTTTTTCGTAGAGGGCAATGAGCTCGCGCGCTTTCGCAATCGTCGCGTTGGTGTCGAACGAAAGCCGCGCATCGACCTCGGTTGAGACCCGACCGGGCACGATTTTGAGTATTTCAAGCCCGAATCGAATCAGCACCTGATCGATGATTGCATCAACCGTTCGACCCTTGTGCGCCGCCACCGTTTCATGAAACAGCGGTTTGTAGGCGTCCTGTTGCACCGCCTTCAAAATGAGCGAAGGATTGGTCGTCGCATCGCGCGGCGCGTAGGCGCGCATCGAGTTGAAATCGCCGGTGTCGGCGACAACGGTGGTGAATTGCTTGAGTTGATCCAGGGTGTTCATAGTTCGATAACAAGGACGGGAGACGACGCTTTCGATCACTGCAAAAACTCCCTTTGGCAACGACCCAAACCGCCTTTGGCGAGGACGTAGAGCTTAACCGAGATAGCCTAGCCTAGCCGCGAGCTGCGTTGCCAGCGCGTGCGCTTGAATCAAGCGCAAAGGACACGAATTCCGCGGCGCGACGCAACTAGCCGACGGCGGGGCATTTTTCGAAGCGGGAGCGCGCGGCGTGCGATGGAGTTCGTGGAGTAACCGACGCAGCAGAAGCAAGAAATTGCATGTAAGTCATTGATTTTATTGGTGGACGGTACTGGGATCGAACCAGTGACCCCTGCCGTGTGAAGGCAGGATTGGGGTTCTTTTGGCTTCCATTCGATTCCTACAATTTAGTTAAGTTATTGATTTGTAAAGAAATACACTCCAACGGCTTCCCAGTAATTCCGATCTATAATTTCCGTACAGATTCCGTACGGAGTTTTCGGGTGAAAATAGACAGCAAATCCAGTCGCGAAAAGCTTGCGCCGAAGCGGGAACCGTATTGGCACAAGCTCGATACCGGGTTCTATCTGGGCTTTCGTCGTCTTGAGGTAGGTGGCACATGGATCGCGCGGCTTCGCGACGATTCCAACGGCAAACAGATTTATCACGCGCTGGGTGCGTTTGACGACAGCGAATACCGGGAAAAGGCGTTCCCGAAAGCTGAGAAAGCGGCGCGGGCATGGCGTGACGCGCAACTATCGGGCGTTACGCAGCACGACCTGACCGTGTGGGATGCGTGCGAGCACTACACCGAAACGTTAACCTCGCGCGGCAGGGGTACGACCGCCGCAGACGCCAGCGGGCGCTTTGAACGCTTGCTCAAGGGCACAGCGCTTGCGAAGACACCGCTCGCAAAGCTCACCGCGAAAGCCGTGACGCAATGGCTCACCGGGCAAACCAAAGGCATCGACCCAGACGACGCAGACGCTATGCGCAGCGCCCGCGCGTCGGCGAATCGAAATTTGACATCGCTTAAAGCCGCGTTGAATCGAGCCATGAAGGATCGACTAGTCGCGACGGATGTGGGCTGGAAAACGGTCGCACCATTTGAAGCGGTGGGCGCGCGGCGTGGCGTCGGCGGGAACTCACACGCCTATTTGTCAGAGGAACAACGGCGAGCCTTGTTTGCAAAATGCGCCCCCGACCTTCGCGCGCTTTTACAAAGTCTGTTACTCACCGCCGCCCGCCCAGGCGAAATCGCCGCATGCCGCGTGTCTGATTTTGATCGGAAGCATGGCACGCTCGTATTTCGCGAGAGCAAAACCGGAGAGCGCGTCGTCACGCTTTCGACCGACGCGATAGAGTTTTTCAAAGCTGCGACGAAAGAGCGGATCGGCAATGCGCCGCTCGTCGCCCGCGCCGATGGTTCAGCGTGGAATAAAGACGCGTGGAAAAAACCGATCCGTAACGCAGTCGCAGCGGCGGGATTGCCCAGCGACGTGGTTTTGTATTCGCTGCGACACGCGGCGATTTCCGAGATGATCGCCAGCGGCATGCCGACCGCCGTCGTGTCGATGCTCGCGGGTACGTCCGCCGCAATGATTCAACGGCACTACGGGCATTTGAACCATGCCAAAACTCGCGTTCAGCTTGATCGCGTAAAGCTTGCCGTTTAGGATGGAAAACGCTAATCCAATGGATTACACTACGATTGCTGAAACTGGCGAGTATGTTCGCACGGCAATGCGGCTACTCAGTGAGGACGAACGCGGCGACGTGATTCGCTATCTTGCCGCTCACCCGAAGGCGGGCGACTTGATCGAAGGCACGGGCGGCGTGCGCAAACTTCGCTGGGGACGCGGCAACACCGGGAAAAGCGGCGGCGTTCGCGTGATTTACTACTTTCACTCGGACGCGATACCGCTCTACCTGTTGACGATGTTCGGAAAGGGCGAACGCGCCAATCTCAGCAAAGCAGAGCGCAACGAATTGCGCGAACTGGTGAAATTTATCGTTGAAACGTGGGAAGACAAATTGCCATGAGCAAAGCATTCGAAAGCATCAAAGCCGGATTGAGCGAAGCCCTCGCGCACGCGGGCGGGAAACGCACGACGGTGCGCGAGCATCGCATCGCGCATGTAGACGTGCGCCAGTTGCGCGCTGACATCGGGCTCACACAAGAGCAGTTTTCATCGAAGTTCGGAATCAGCTTGCCAACGCTGCGACATTGGGAACGCGGCGACCGTAAGCCACAAGGCGCGGCGCTCGTGTTGCTCAACGTAATTGCGAAAGAGCCGAAAGCGGTGCTGCGGGCGCTTGCCTAACCCTATGAGCACAACAAGCGAAATCACCATCACGAAGGGCAGCGGAAACGTGTTTCTCGACATCGGGCATTCACCGGAAGAGGCCGCAAATCTCTACGTTCGCGCAACGCTCATGGCGCGACTCACGAAGATTGTGAATGACGGCGAACTCACGCAACAAGCCGCCGCGAAACTTCTCGGCGTCACGCAACCGCGAGTAAACCTGTTGCTTAAAGGCAAGATCGGCGAATTCAGCGTTGACGCGCTCGTGTACATGCTCGGACGTGCGGGATTCACCGTAGAGCCTCGCATCGCGAAGACGAGGGGCAAAGCGGTTGCCGCATAGTTCACCGCTACCAGTTTGCCGCGCCTAGTCCGACGGGGCGAACACTGCGCACACCCTACGCAGCGGCGCGGCAATCCCTATAGGGTTTTGCGTTGTGGGTGCGCGATGGCAAAAGATTGGTTCACTCCTAAAGCTAAAAAACTTCTCGACGAATACGACGAGCTATCGCGAGCACTTTTTTCGCAGTTACCGCCACCCGCACAGCCCGCCTTTACTAGCCTCGGATTGCTAGGTGGCCTCGGGCAAATCCCAGCGTCGAAGACATTTGAGCAGTGGCAAAACGAGGAAAGCGAACGACGCCTCCGGCTAGTTGCCGATACCGCGATGTACAAGCGAATCGCAAAATCAGTTGGGTACAGAGAAGCGCGAATGGCGCTCGATACCCGATTCGCCAACACGAGGAAAAAAAGCGAGTATCGTCGGCCACACGCCGAGATTTCGCTACTGAAAGCTATTGCTCTCGATCTGCATTTTTTTGAGCTCAACGCGGAGATTGGGAGCGAACAAAAGTATCCGACAGCAACGGAATTGGATTCGCTAATTGGCTCAGTCGAAAAGACATTGCGCCTAATGCGCGAGTGCTCGGGCGTATTGATGCTTACCGCAAACTACGGGGCGACAATCGAACTGGCGACAACGCTTGAGCAGCTTAAAGCTATCCGCAATGGCTTCGTGAAGAATGGGCATCGTGTTGGATACGTGAAACCCCACGATAAAGCACTAAGTCGCGAGAGAGAATTTGCTCGCACAATCGCGCCTAAACTTTTCGACGCATTTGGCGAATGTGCGCCAATTGTTTTCAGCGCGGTTTGCTCAATCGTGAATTACAACGTCTCGAATTCAGCTCTATCGAAGCTCGCTAACGACGCAATCAAAACGAGAAGCGTAGTGCTTGAAAAACTACCCACACGCCATTTCGCCCGGAAAATAGCTCGAATTGGTGGCGACACCAAACCAGCATGATTCGCTGCTGATTTACGTCTAGTGTTCGCGCGGTGCGCACTCCAAAATTTCTTCAATCTCTACGGTGAGGAACGTTTGATTCCAAACGTTTGCCGATGGAAGATCGGAGAAATTGAAGTGAGCGAAAACGTAATAAATGGTTTGTTCAACGTCAAACGCACGCGGCAATTCGCGGGCGAAATTGGCACCGCGACGCTTTACAAATGGATGAGCGAGGGAACATTCCCGAAACCCATCAAGATGGGCGCGAATCGCGTCGCATGGCGACTGAGCGACTTGGAGGCATGGCGCGACTCGTTGCCGACCGCCGAGTATCGTTCGAAAGAGGCCGCGTAAATGAGCCACTTCGAAGATCACAATCCCGAAAAAGAATTCCCCAGCAACCGCGTCAACGGTTCCGGGGAAGTGTCGAATGCCGGAAGCAAAACGACTGTGAAGTCTAACCGCAAAGATACGAAGCTAGTTCGCATCTTGCGACTTTTTTACTTCGGCAACTGGTGGGACTTCCAGACGATCCGGCAGCATGGCGACAGTTGCCTACATTCCAGCGTTTCCGCCTACAAAAACATCCTTGGCATTGAGTTCGAGGATCAATGGCAGACAAAAAACGGGTTCGACGGCAACCCGACGCGGTGTAAGCGCTGGAGACTCAGACGCTCCCCTGAAAACCTTCGCCGCGTGCGGGCGTTTCTCGGATTGCCCAATGAGGCCGCACAATGAGCCGCGCCTATCTCGCGGAATGGGCGCAGCGACTATGCGCTCAGTATCCGATAGCGGGCGCGCTGCGAAACTTGGCAACGCTCAATGCGTCCGAGTTATCAGCGCTCATCGTTTTCGTTGAAAATCATCGTGTGTTAGAGGCGATGGCGCAATGAAGGGTGCGCTATTCCTAGCGTTCGCAAAACTCAAAGGCGGCGGGCGCGTGCTCGCCGCCGCGAGGCACAACAAACGCGAACTACAGCACGAGCGCGGCGCGACGAGTCATATCGATGCGCAGCGCTCTACGCTGAATTACTGCCTTGCTGGAAACATCACGGCAAACGGCATCGATGAAGCAGCAAAGCAGGCAATCGCTGCGACGGGTACGACGCTACGAAAAGACGCAGTGCGAGTCATCGAAGCCGTGTTTTCTCTACCGAGAAATAGCACGATCGAACATCGTCGCTACTTCACCGACTGTACGCGATGGATAGGCGAGCGCTTTGGCGCGGCGAACATTCTTTCGAGCGATGTTCATCTCGACGAAGCCGCGCCGCATTGTCACGTGCTGTTTCTGCCGCTCGTTGACGGACGGATGCGAGGAAGCGAATTGCTGGGCGGGCGCGCTCGCCTTGCTGAACTCGCAAACGACTTTCACGCAAACGTCGCAACCCTATATGGTTTGCCGCGCCGTGCGCCGAAACTCGTTGGAGAACGTAAACGTGAGCTTGCGAAAATCGTCATAGAACGGCTTTTGAGCGTGTCCGACCCCGCGACACGCTCCGCCACATGGCAAAGCATCCGCGAATCGATTGAAAGCGATCCTGAGCCGTTTGCGTCGCAATTGTCAATCGAAGCGCTGAAAACGGAAAAACAACCGAAACAAAAGTCGTTCGCGGCGACGATGATCGGCAGGGGAAAACGTACCAGCGAGGATATGAAGCCTATAGGGTTTGCGAAGCGCCCCAAAACAACGAACCCTATCCTGTGTAGGGTTCGCAATCCTGATGACGGCGTTTCATCTCCGAATCTGCCTACCGAACGGGATGCTGAAGAACCCAAAGAACCTTTCGGCGAATCGACCCGGCTACGTGAAAGCGAAATCTCTGTTGACCAGTTCAACACGGAAACGGGTGAATTCGTTACGACCAGGGTTCGAAATGAAAGCGTGCGCGATCAAGCGCTTGAAAAAATTCGCGCGGCGCTCAGATCAACGAGGCGAGTCGCGGCTTCACCGAACCGGGCAAATCAATGAGCCTCGCGATCATGGCAACAGGGCGCGTTTACCCCGAACGACGCTCACCGTGCGGCGCTTCCGAGCGGGCGCACGTGCGCGACGGGCGAATTTAATAGTGAAGAATAGTCAGTTATCTCGTTGTGAACCGTCCGACGCGCCAACATGCTGGGCACGACTCGGATAATCGAGAAACCAACGCTCAGGCTCGCGACACCATTCGGGAATTTATGCGAACCCAGCGAGAGTGCTTTTCCGTACGAATTCCGTACGGAGCCTTTTTGTTAGTGTTCGCTATCGCTGTAACGCTTGCGCCGTGGTGGACGGTACTGGGATCGAACCAGTGACCCCTGCCGTGTGAAGGCAGTGCTCTACCGCTGAGCTAACCGTCCGCTAGATGACTTATGCGGCTTGAATGTTAGCAAGACCGAGCGAGCGCTTGTCGCATTTGCGCGCAAAGGTCGCGAATTTGTAGACAATGACGTCTGTTGTTTCGGCGATGCACTCATTTCGAGGCGACCGAAACTATGCAAGCGAAGCTCCTGATGCCCGAATCCGACGATCTCCAACTCTCGCGCCGAGCCGAAGAGCCCGAAATCAAAGCGCTGCTCGCCTCGATTGCAGCTGGCGATCAGCAGGCGATGATTCGGTTCTATAAGTCGTTCGAGTCGCGGGTGTATGCGTTTTCGATGCGCCGTTTATCGAATCCGGAAGAGGCCGAAGCGGTCGTGGTCGAGACGATGTACGAGGTCTGGAAAGTCGCCAAAAATTTCAAAGGCGACAGCAAAGTTGAGACCTGGCTATTGGGGATCGCGAAATACAAGTCGCTAGATAAGCTTCGTGCGCGCGACGACGAAACCGACGATATTGACGACTACGCGGACACCATGGCCGATTCGGCACCCGGCGTAGAGCAGCTCGTCTACGCAAAGCAGCAGGCGCACGTTCTTTCGGACTGTATTGGCGAACTTCCAAAAGACCAAAGCGAGGCGCTGCATCTGGTTTATTTCGAGGGATCGAGCGTTGAAGAGGTGAGTGAAATTCAGGCGATCCCGGCTGGGACCGTAAAAACGCGCCTGTTTCACGCGCGAAAGAAATTGAAGGACTGTTTGGAAAGGAATGCGGTAGAAGTTTGAACCGAATGTCGAATTTCGACGACATACGCATTAATTGCGGTTTCAAACGTCACTTCTGGCGACCATCATGACAAGCATCTCACTTCAGGATTTTCAACGGCACGCGGATCAGATTCCGTTCCTGCTCAACGGAACGCTGCCCGGCGTCGATCGCGACGCGCTCACCGCAGCGATTGCAGCCGAGCCCGCGCTTGCCCGAGAGCTCGAGCTTCAGCGCCGTATTCGCGACGCGGTCAACCAAAGCGCGGCGGTTCCACTTCGCTCCAGCCTGCCGCAATTTCTGAATCGGCTCGCCGCCGAGTCGCAGCGCGAGGTGAACGCGTCAAACGAGAAGGTAGCGACTTTCAAGCGCAGCGTCACACCGCTTTCGGTGGGTCAGGCGTCGCGTCGCGGCTGGAAAATCGCATTTGCTGTAGCAGCCGGTCTGGTCGTAATACAGGCGGCGGTGTTGTTGCCGCTAATCTCGCAAGGCGGCGCGGCGCTCGAACCGCTCTCGGGTGCAAGCTCGACCACGGCCTCGGCAAATCTACAGTTGACCTTTAAACCGGAGGCGACCGAGGTAAAAATTCGTGAGCTCCTTCGTGCGAACGGCGTCGAGATCGTCGCCGGTCCTTCAGCGCTCGGCATCTACCAGGCGCGCGCGGTTGACCCCGCGAAGGCTGCGACGACGCTCGCGGCGCAAAGTGCTGTCATCGACAGCGCGTCGGTGATTAA
>JAAFJI010000075.1 GCA_013298045.1 Betaproteobacteria bacterium | reverse complement strand
TCGATCTCTCGTTCCAAGACAAGGGTCTCACGGTCGCGGAGATTCGCAATTCGGCCGTCGCCAAGTCGATGAAAATGCTCGGCAAACCGGTGTGTCACCTGTATGCTGGCATGTTTGCGGGCGTCTTCAGCGTATATGACCGCAATGAGCGCGAGTCAATCGAAATGCAGTGCTATTCGATGGGAAACGACGCATGCAAATTTTTGATTGGCACTAAAGATCGCGTGAACGCTGCAGAATTCTGGCGGCAAGAGGGTGCGACGGCCGCAGAAATAATGGGCAATCTAGAAAGCTAGCCCCATGAATCGCCAAGCTAGCGCAGCCATGCATCTCCGGCGTTTCGCAAACGCCGTGTCGATCGGTGTGGCGGTACCGAGAGAGCGTCAGCGCGGTCCGCAGACCCTGCGCGCGCTTTTCGAATCGCTCGGAAAGGGCTATGAAGCTGCAACGTCGGCGCGCTATCTCAACGCGCTAGCCGAGCAACCGCGCAGCGGTGTGTCTACCGATCACGATTCTGTGATTGCGGTTGTGTCGCCAGCGACAGGCGCACCGGTGGCGACAACGCAGACGTTAGCGGTCGCGAGTGAATTGAATAGATCTACGACGCTGACGGCTGCGGCATCGATCCCCGCCCAGGAGCTCGCCCCGACCGTTGCGCGGTCTGTGCACGCTGAAAAGCCAGCGGTGTCCGCTGCGGTCATCGACCAGTTGTCGAACATCTCCGGCAAAGCCGTTGCAACCAGTTTTTTCTCGGCAACGCCCTGGTCACTCAAGAAAAGTGGCGACGCGCAGCCGGCAATTGCCGCGCACGATTTGCAGCGAGCAGGCAAACTCGTTTCGAAATCCACGAATGATGATGCAAAGGCCGTTGACTACTTCGGTGCGATCGCCTGGAAAGGCTTGAGTGCAAGGATTATATCGATTCCAGCTTCTGAGGGAATTGCCCCGGAAAATATGGGAAATTTTGGGTTTCTGCCAAACAACGATATCGAAGTAAACGCTAAGCAGTCCATTGAATTTTTTCGTCAAATCCCTTGGGGCCGCCAAGAGCAGACAACCACTTCCTAAAAAAGAAGACCATGTCCATACCTCACCTAGAACCTACCACGTCGTACCGCCGGCACCCAGCGCTGGCAGCGATTTTCAAAGCTTCGGAGAACCGTCACATGAGCGAAACGGAGATCGCGGAGTACCGTCGAGCGCTTCCGGCCGAAGAAAAGCGCCTCGGAGCGGCAAGGGAGATCGCGCAGCACGAGCAAGCGGTCGTGGAGCGCGTGCTGATGGAGATATTTGCCGCCTACCCTTTCGAGGCCAATCACGCCTATGCGCACTCCAAGTGCATGCGCGACATTCGCAGCGTGAGCGCGTACGCAACGCTCTCAATGCTCATGAACGATCCGCACTGGTTTCGCGATAAGTTATTGCTTTGGCTTAGAACGATTTTGCAGGCGCTTTACTTTCCAGATCGCGAAGTCGCGGTGAAGAAAACGATGTTCGGCGCGTCCAGCGGGGGCGACGTTTCGCAACTGGCGGTGAATCAGCGCTCGATATTCGAGACCTACTCGAAACTGAAATCCGTCTACAAAGAAAAACTGACGCCGGAGTCGTTTGCCTTGTTCGAACCATTTCTCGATCAAGCGGTAAACACGCTGTCGTCGAAGTGAGGCTGTCATGAGTGACGCGGCGCAACTCGATGGATCGATGACGCAAGACTTGGTCAACCAAGTCTACGAACGCTTGTTCGGCGAATCGGGGCAATACTACGACCTATACGAAGGCACCATTTCGAGCGCAGCCAATGTGCGCATCATCTATTTGTCCACCGACATTATTCGCGGAATTCACGAAGCATTGAGCTACGAGGCGGGCGAAGCGTGGAGCCTCATCCTCCACAACTGCGGCGTGCGCTGGGGTAAGCGCACGGCTGCTTCGCTCGAGCGTGAATTGCGTGCACTTGCAAACCGTCGAATGGATGGTCTAGTGGTTAAAGAGTATTGTGACCTGCTCGAATCGTACTTCGCGTTTCACGGCTGGGGGAAACTAAAAATTCATCTCGACCGCGCCCAAACCGATGGCGTTGTGCACTTCACCCTCACCAACGGAATTTTTTCGAGCGTACTCACCAACGTCTTGGGTCCTGTTGATCACATGATAGAAGGCATGCTCTGCGGCATGTTTGGCGTAGTGAGCGGCGGTCATGCGCTTGGCTGTGTGCAGATCATTCCCGATGGTCCGAAGCCATACGAAACTGTGCACTTCGTTTTGAGTGGTGCCGAACGCATTGAGAGCATCGCAACTTCGGTCGTGCCGGGCTCGTCGCTCGACGACGTTCTCAACCTACTTCGCTCGCAGTAGCACGCGCACCGCATCGCATCCGATCTCTAATCGTGCTTACCCTCGTGCAAACCGCCACGACCGCCGCCGCTACCGAAGGCAAGCGTATCGTCGCGTCTAGATACCGCGTCGAGCGCACGATCGCCGAGCGGACATCCGGGGCAGCGATGGAAGCCTACGATTTGGTGACCAAACAATCGGTGTTTCTGAAAACGTTTTTGCCGGAGTATTTGCCGCAGTACCGTCGAGAGGCCGCTGCGGCCATGCAGCTCAGCCACCCAAATTTGCTGCGAGCGATCGACACTGCATCGAGCGATGCCGATGGCGTCGCGTGGATCGCCTACCCATTTGTGACCGGTGCTTCGGTGCGCGAATATGTGGACAGACACGAGGTCTCGATCGCAACCGTGCTCAAGTGCGCCGCGGAAGTGCTCAAGACACTTGTCTACATTCATCAGCAGGGCTGGATCCATTGCGATATTAAGCCGGACAATCTAATTCGCGTGGATGCGGTTGATGGCGAACGTTTTGTTCTGGTCGATCTGGGCGCAGCGACCACCGTCCGCGAAGCACGCGGCGGCAAACATATCGTCGGAAGTCCAGCCTACACGGCACCGGAGCGTTTGTACGATGCTTTCGATGCGCAAAGCGATCTATACAGCGTCGGCGTTCTTTGTTACGAACTCGCGACGGGTCATTTGCCTTTCATTGGCACGATCAAAGAAATTTATCAGGGTCATCTCTCCGGTCAGCCCGCGTTCGACGAAGTCGAAGACGATGACTTGCGTCTGCTCGTTGTGTCCTTGATGGAGAAACAGCCTTCGCGTCGTATGCGTTCGGCGGCCGATGCGCTCGCGGCCGTTCTCGCTATTTCCAACAACGTCGCCATTGAGCGTCCAAATGCGCAGACGGGCGTCCAACAGGGGCTACGCGCGCCGCGTCAGCGCTCTGCGCTCTCTGCGCTTGCAAGCATCGGCGAGTTCTCGCGAGGCGGCAGACCTCGGGCGCTTGCCGTAGCGGCGAATCGATCAATACTTGCTTTGGTATTCGAAGCTCATGCCGAGTTCGTCGATTTCTCTGGTCGAGCGCTCGGTCCGGCGGTGATTTGTTCAGGGCCTTTACTGGCTGACGAGTCGGGGTGTTTCGCGGTACAGGTCGGTGGCAGTTTGGCGCAACTTGATGTTCAAGCCGGCAATTCCACATTGATCGCTAGCGCAGTGACCAATGTGCGTGCGCTTTGCCAGCGTGGCAAGATGTGGGCGTGGTGCGATGATCGAGATGTAACTGCGCTTGGGCCGCTGTCCCAGACCGTGGGCTTTCGCAATCGAACTTATGCGGGCGAGCCACAACTTGCATTTTTGGATGACGATCGGCTTGCCGTGAGTGTGGGTTCTGCCAACCATGCAATCGCGTACTACAGCTTCGCGAAGGGGCGACTAGAACCGAAGATCGCCGATTTCGCGGGACCTATCGCGGCGATCACCGAATCGGATTCGCAGCTTCTGTGCGTCAGTCTGATGCCGCATCGACCGGGTGTGTACGAGATTTCTGCGATCAACACGAATGGTCAGCGTCGCAGCACCGAAGTGTTTGTTGCCAACGGTGTGATTACAGCGGTTGGTGGACGCATCTTCTGGCTCAACAACAACGGCGCGATCGTGACCACGGATGTTGGTCTGGCGCTTAGAACTCTGGGTCGCGCTTCCGGTGATGTGCGGCACTTGTCGGTCTCGCCGGACGCGCGCTACCTAGCGCTGCTTGCGAGTTCCGAATCGAAAAGCCGAATACAAATAATGGAGATCAGCTGACATGAGTAACGATGCCGCAACGAGCGTCCGAATCACTTGTCTTTTCTATTCGCACTCCTGGGCCGCGCAGGTGCTCGATCAGGTCGGCTTGGGCGATTTATCGAAGACTTTGATCGTCGAGGTGAGTATCAATTCCATTCTCGCCTCTGTCTTTAACGACGTAGATTCCAATCGCCGGGGCGTTGCTGGGCTGCTGCGCAACGACGTGAAGATAGATTCATTGATACAGCGGTTTTCGGGATTAGCCGCACCGATTATCCTGGCTTCGAGGCCGCCCGTGCCGGTTGCCGCAACAGCTTCAGGCGTGGGCGTGTTGCGTCACTCCGAACATAGCTTTGATCGCGTCATTCTGCTCGTGCATTTGAGCGAAGCGGCGACAATGATGCATGCGGTCGCAGATGCCGACGAGTTCGGTGTGCTCTGGGATTTAGCCGACACGCCAAACGTAGGTCTGGCCGATCTTGGCGTTGTATTGACGCGTCACAATTGCTTGAGCGAAGAGTCGTGGGCGGGCTTGCATTTCTACGAACATCCTCGGCGTAGAGTCATAGATGCTCAAGAAAAGAAGAAAAAGTACGAACAAATTTTCTCCGAGTATCCGTCCATGTTGAAAGCACGTGCTTGATGCACCGTATCGCGCACGCATTGAACGGTTTGTTGCGGATCGGATCGCTGCCGAGCCAGGACGATCTTGCTAAATTGCATGTTCGCGGTTGCACTACCTTGGTTAACGTGGCCGGTGTGTCTCTACGAGACATTTACGGAGTGGAGGCAACTGCAGCGCTCAATCTTCACGAGTATTTCTTCTCTGATGTCTTCTCGGAACCGGCGATCCCGCGCTCCGATGGGAGTGAACCAGATTACTTGCAGATCGCCACCGCCGAACATCGCCATCAGTTCTCTCTCGCCGTTGACCAACTCTTACGCGCCGTGTCCTCAATGAATAGCACGTATCTGTTCTGTCGCCAAGGCGTCGGTCGAGCGCCATCGGTGGCGTTGACTGCGCTCTACTCGTTGATGGGCGGCGACATCCGCAATGCCACAGCACTCGTCGCGGAAATGAGACCACAGGCACTCATCACGCGCACATCGATCTCTGCAGCATATTGGTATGTCGCGCACTCGAAGAGATGAAAACCCGTAGAACGTGTGCAGGTGCGTCGCAATGACGATGCACGCCGTGCCAGAGCAAACTTTTGCCGGGCTCGCTGAGCGTACTCGTGCCACACTTTCTCGATTGGGGGCAAGTGCGATCGAGATTCCCGACACCTACGCTCGACGCGAGCTGATTCGCGAATCTGGCAACGTGGTCGCAACGTACGAGAAACATGAGCTTGCCGGTGCGGACATCCGCGTCATTCGTTTGTTTAGCGCGAAGATCGATGTCTTTACCTGCTTCGCCTTTCCAAATCCTGCGAGCTGGGCACCGGTGTATGCAATGGAGTTCGTGCAGATCGGCGGACGACCGATCGTTGCCGTCATCGACTGCCTCTCCCTCTGTGGCGACGCGAGAATGGACCGAGCGCTAGACCGAGCACTCGACGAAGCTCGCGCGCACTATCCTGTGCCAAACGACGCCGATGCGCCCGACTGGTATGAGGCGTGTCGCTCGGGTCGCGACATTTACACGCGACCCAAATCCAGTGATGCATTCAATCCGCTCAGCGACATCCACGAGCGGTTGTTTTCGTTTGCCTGCGAGTGGCACGTGGACGCGAAAAAACTCGCAGATGAAAAAATCGCGCTACATCGCGATAGGATTGGACACTACAAACATCACCACTGCGTCAATTCGCCGGGTTTGCCGATCATGGAGAAGACGTTTGGCGTCGAATGGACCAAACACTTCATGCACGATTGGGTTTTTCGTTAGCGCGCGTAAAACACGTTGAAATCGCCACCCTCGTCCTGCCAAAGATGGACATCGCTAAAACCCGCCTCGGTCAACAGCGCTCGGAACTGGTCTGGGGCGTACTTGTATGAGTTTTCGGTGTGAATACGCTCGCCTCGATAAAACGAGCGCGCCTCGCCGCGAATTCGAACGATCACATCGCGGCGGGCTTCCAGATGCATCTCGATGCGCCCAAACGCCTCGTTGTAAAACCCGCGATGCTTCCAGTCGTGCACGTCGAAATCGGTGCCAAGCAGACCGTTGACGTGATTGAGTGTGTTGAGGTTGAACGCGGCGGTGACGCCGAGCGCGTCGTCGTAGGCGGCGTCGAGTCTCGCTTTATCTTTCTTCGCATCGACGCCGATCAACAGACCGCAGTCGCTGGTGGCACAGTGCGCGCGAATCTGCCTCAGAAACCAGCTCGCTTCATCGGGCATGAAGTTGCCGATTGAGCTGCCGGGATAGAAGAAGACGCTGGGCTTTTTCTCGGCGACCGGCGTGACGTCGAGCACACGCGAGAAATCGGTGATCAAGCCACACAAATCTGGTGCGTTGGCAAGCCCCGATAGCCGGGCGAGCGCATCGGCGACCGCTGTCTCCGAGATGTCGACCGCGACATAACGCGAGGGCTTGAGTGAGGCAAACCATTTCTCGGCTTTGACTGAGTCACCGCTGCCCAAATCGACGAATTGCTTGCCTTCGCCAATGACCGCCGCGATTTGCCGACGAAACCTCTCAAAAATTGCCGCTTCAGTGCGCGTCGGGTAATACTCCCGGGTCAACACGATCGCGTTGTAGAGTGTTGAGCCGATCTCATCGTAGAAATACTTCGGCGGGATCGAAGCGGCCGGTGCGAGCAGGCGCTTCGCTAGTGCATCGAGTTCCGCTTTCGAATCGAGCTTCAAGACGTTGGTGATCGTCGGTGGCGCGGAATCGGCGCGAACTGTGTTGCCAATCTGGGTTATCGTTCGTAGCGACATGTGGTGCCCTTTAATTTGCTTGCTCGCAGAGAGATTGATAGAGTCTGGCGCTACTTCGCGAGACGAATCCCGGTGAATTGCCAACGCTTGTCGGGCTGGAAGAAATTGCGGTAGCTGGCGCGCGTATGGCCCGAGGGCGTTGCGCAGGAGCCGCCACGCAGGACGTACTGCTGATTCATAAACTTTCCGTTGTATTCACCGACCGCGCCGCGCGCGGGCGCGAAGCCAGGGTACGGCAAATACGCCGACGCAGTCCATTGCCAAACAGCGTCACCTAGCTGGTCAAGTGCGCTTGAATGCGCTGCCGCATGTTCCCATTCAAATTCGGTGGGAAGGCGAACACCAGCCCAGCGCGCAAAAGCGTCGGCTTCGAAATAGTTCACGTGCGCCACTGGTGCGGCGAGATCGAGTTCGCGCACGCCGCGCAGCGTAAATTCGCGCCAGCTCGACGAGTCAGCTTTTCGCCAATACATCGGCGCGTCAATCGCATTGGCGCGAACCCAATCCCAGCCGTCGGAGAGCCACAGCGAATGGTCGTTGTAGCCACCGTCTTGGATGAAGCTTAGGTATTCCCCATTGGTCACCAAACGATTGGCGATGCGATAGGGCGTGATGAGCGCTTGATGACGTGGCAATTCGTTGTCGAATGAAAAATCGGTTTGCTTGTTGAAGCCTATTTCAACGATGCCGCCTTCGAATCCGATCCAATCGATCGCCGCTTGCGCGCTGCCGACTGCAGCGGGATGAGGCGCGTTGTTTGAGTAGATCGGTGCGAGCGGATTGATCGAAAGCAGATGCTTCAAATCGGTGAACATGAGCTCCTGATGTTGCTCTTCGTGATTGAAGCCAAGGAGTATGAGCGACAGAACGCGCGGATTGGCACCGAGGTCAAACGTTCGAAGCCACCGCTCGAAGCTCGCGTTCACGTGAGCGCGATAGGCGAGCACTTCGGCGAGACTTGGTCGCGAAAGCAAACCGCGCTGCGGTCGCGGATGCTTTTCGCCGACACCGTTGTAATAGCTGTTGAAGAGCACTTTGAACGCATCGTCGAACACGCGGTAGCCCTGCGCAAACTCAGCGAGCAGAAAGGTTTCAAAAAACCAGGTGGTATGCGCGAGATGCCACTTGATGGGACTCGCGTCCAGCATCGATTGCACTTGACAATCCTCGGCGGAGAGTGGACTCGCGATCGCGTCGGTTGCGGCACGAACGCGGCGGAAGCGCTCGATCAAGACCTCGCGCCGGTCGCTTGTGGTCGCAGGCAGGCTCGGCTTTTGATGGAGTGTGGACGGCTGCATAGTGCTTGCTTGTCTCCTAAGGGGCGCGCTCGCCATGAGCGATGTATGCGATACCCATGTATCTTGGATGCACCTGTGTGTGCGCGAGCGCATCGGTCGCGAACAGTTTTCGCCAGGGTGCGTCGTAATTCTCGAATGTAGTGCAGTACGGCTTTTGACGCCACTCGACCCACGGATTGAGCAGCGACAAAGGCCCCGAAAACAGTTTGCCGCCTGCGAGCGCGAACCGAGCGCCCGGCTTTGCAAGCGCGAGCAGTGTCGCAATCGATGCGCGCGATTGCAGCAGATCGTGGGTGAACATGAGCAGCACCGCGTTAACCGTTGCCAGTGCAAACTGCTCGCGCAATGCGCAGACGTCGCCCTCGATTAAAGTGACATTGTCGAGCTTTGCCAAGCGCACGCGCTCGCGTGCGATCTCGATCATTTCGCGACAGGGCTCGATTGCGACAACACGGCCCGATGCACCGACCGTCGCCGAGAGAAATTGCAGCGATTTTCCGGTGCCGCACCCGGCGTCAATCACGGTGTCGCCAACGCTCAATCTGAGCAGTCGATGCGCCTCGTCGCGTAGCGCCTCAATGCGCGGAGTGACCGTGTCGTACTTGGCGGCAAGCGCGCGGTATTGCATGTTTGAGCGCTCGACCGAAGCTTCGACCGGACGCGCAGTTGCGGGCGCGAGCGAGGCAAGCCAGCGAGCGTCGAGTGTTGTTCGGGCGTGCGGCGCGGTGCTCGGTTGAGTTTGCGCGCTCTCAGCGCATGGTTCAGTCTGCATAGTGCCTCACACATGGCTCGTCACCCACCACGCCACGTGGAGAACAAATCGACGAATGCCTCACCCTGCAATTCGCTTGGCAACACGCTCGCGTTACAGCGGCGCTGTTTGTTTCTTTCGAGCGCTTATAAAACAATATCTTATAAGCCTGATTTAGGTTGACATTTGTATAAGAAAAATAAACAATTAATATTGTAATAAAAATGGCTTTTGATCTTATTTAATTGGACTTTACGCTATGGAGGTGTACAAATGCTCGCAGCTTGACTAATGACTCTTGGTCAAAAAGTCTTCGAGAGAGCTTTGTTTTTCACTGTGTACCCGCGCAATTTTGGGAACTGGCGGAACGGGTACCTAGGAGGGCATCACGATGGTGCGAGCCGTTTCGGTTGCGAGTTCAACTCCTGATTCGCTCGGTTAGTGGGCCTCGATTTTGCTGGGTTTGTCAACACAGCGGCTCACCGGGCTATGTTTGATCCGTCGGTTCCAAATCTCTCGAAGCGACTCGACATTGCTCCTGATGTACGTCATGGTTGTTTTCTCTGGACGATGCCGGAGGAGTCGTTGTATCGATCGAAGATCCAATGTGGACATGGCGAGCTCGGTCGCAGTCGTATGACGGATCCGATGGGGCGTAATCCGTGTGCCTAGCTCTCGCGACAGCGCCCGGAAGAAATGAGTCACGTCGTTGACGGTCAGTTCGCTTCCGCCGCGAAATCGTCGAAGGTCTCGAAACGGCGCGCAGTCGAAGACTTGATCGTTTTCGCGCAGCACGCGTCGGACGCGTAGGTTTTCGCGTTTCACTCGAAGTAGGTCATCGACGAGCTGGTCAAACAGCGGGACGTAGTGTTCTAGGTGATTTTTCGACGTTTCGTGCCTGAGCCGAATGAGTC
The DNA here is from genome assembly GCA_013298045.1 of Betaproteobacteria bacterium. Classification (GTDB taxonomy): domain Bacteria; phylum Pseudomonadota; class Gammaproteobacteria; order Burkholderiales; family Casimicrobiaceae; genus Casimicrobium. Next base: position 5,638 of record JAAFJI010000075.1, on the reverse strand, counting down.
CGCGCTGAAAGTCAATATCGCTCCAGCGCAGCCCAACGATTTGCGCGCGTCGCATGCCGGTCAAAAGCAGCGTCTTCCGGAGTGCCTGCCAGTACCAGGTGGGCTGCAATGACACCAGAGATCTTACCGCTGACGCCTCTGCACTCGATTCAACGTTGAGACGCATGATTGCTGAGTCAAAGGTCGACAGCGCAATGCTTTTGGGCAAGGGGTCGGGAAGCGGCGCTTTGCCGACTAGGTCAAACGGGTTTTGCTCAATGTAGCGCCTTAGCCACCGCAAAGCGCGTCACGGCATTGAGATGCTTGCGATAGGTGTTGTAGCTAACAAGACTGAGCTTTCTCGTGTGAATTAGCTCATCGCGCTATCGAGCGAGCATTAGTGCGCTCAGGTCTTCAACCTGCAAGTTGGTGTCGTTGATGGTGTCGGTGGCTAAGAAAGACTTCAGCACGCTTCGGAAGCCGTGGGCGGAAATCTCGCGCATGAACTTATGTGACAGGTACTCCTCAACTAAATCGATCATCTTCATCTTCATCGTCATGTCCTGGTGTGGTTAGCAGCCAGTTCCCGCCTCGATTATTGACCGATACGGACGCGTTTGCTCCATGCGCAAGGATTGGTTGAAACGCATTGAGCGGATCGGACGCACAAAATCTCAAGGTGTGGGCACAGGTTGCCCAAGCGCCAGTTACGAAAGACTGAACTTTATTCGGCACAGAATTCACGTCAATCGCACAGGCTTGTTGTTGACAAGCGCGTGAATCTGTGCCGCTAGGGGAATCTCAACTTCGCCAGAGTTTTTCGGAAAAGCGTGTCCCTGTCGAAAAGAGTCGAACGGTTTCGTGAAGGATATGCGGCATGTGCTCATGACCGAAAGAAGTAACGCTGTTCATAGATGATGCGAGCCGTTTTCAATCGATTCAACAGGCCAAACGATACTCACTTTGGGTCTACTGCGACAGACACAGTTTGGCCAAATGCGGTCTTCGCTGCTGACGCCATCAGCTAACCCTGTGAGGCACGAGGGCATTGCTCAAAACTCACTGGAACCCGCACCAGCTTTTCACTCGTGTGTAAACAGCAGCGGTGTCAGCCATTGCAATGCCTGTGCCGCTGAGCATTTCGTTTGCATTGAGATCGCGTAAAAAACGCCCAATGACCAAGCCATCTCGTGTTGCTTTGGCGTCGCTCGGAGTTGTGCCACGCACATCGTAGTTCTGCGAAGCGATGTAGGTTTCTATTGCACTGCCTGTTGTGCGATCTCCGGTGAGGGAGAAACCGGTTGCGAGCGGCGCACCCCGAATACCCGCCAAGTACCGCAGCAGAATCACACCATCGACGTCCGCCGTGTAAAGTCCGTCTCCGTTCATATCGAATCGGCATTCGCACTCACTGTACCACGGCGCTACGCCGGTCGCGGTGTCCCACGCGGCATTGGTAGCGCGATTGAATTGATTCGGGCAGAGTCCGGAACCGTTAGCGCGGAGTGCGCTCGAAGTTGCGGGCAAAGCGCCGGTTAATCGATTTCCGCCGACTTCAAGGTATTCCAATGAGCTCAACCCAGAAAGCGATGGAAATGAGCCGGACAATCGATTATCGAATACGTAGAAATACTGTAACGAAGTCAATCCAGTCAACGAGGGGAGGCTTCCGGTGAGTTGGTTTTCGTTTGTGTCGAAGATTTGTAGTGATGTGAGGTTAGTCAACGTCGGAATACCACCGTTCAGTAGATTCCGGTCGACCTGAAACGCTTTGAGCGCAGTGAGCGAATTTATCGTGGGTATCGTGCCTGAAAGATCGTTGTTGCGTACTGAGTAGACGGTAAGCGCAGGTAGCGATGGAAACGCGGGAATCGGACCGGTCAGCAAGTTGTCGCCCGCGCTAAAAATGGACAGCGCGGTCAGACCGGTGAGCACTGGCAAAGTGCCAGTGAACCGGTTCGAATGAAACGTTGCGATGCTCAACGACGATAAGCCCGTTAACGACGGGATCGATCCGGTCAGTTGATTGTTGTGCACGCGAAACTCTCTGAACATCGAGAGTCCCGAGAGCGACGGAATAGTTCCTGTGAATCGGTTGTCGTTGGCGACTAGGTAGAGAAGGCTGCTGAGCCCGTTTAGCGCGGGTAGTGAGCCGCTCAGTTGATTCCTCTCGACATTGATGTATGTGAGCGAGGACAACGAACTGAGCGCGGGCAAGGTGCCGATCATGTTGTTGTTCGGCATGTAAATCTGCTCGACATTGGTCGTACCGGCGTTGCAGTACACACCGAACCACGTGCACTCGGTACCCACCGAGCCGAAATCCGTATTGCCCGCATTTCGCCAATTCGCGCGATCGGTCCAATTCGCGCCACCGGCGTTGTCGTAGAGCGCGATGAGCACGGTGCGCTCGGCGGCGGGCACTTGCGCATAGAGCATTGGCGCGCTTGTGCACATGAGCACGAGCGAGCATGTGACGAAAACTTTCAGCTGCCGGGTCGACAAGATGGCGCAGCAGACGCGACGCACAAGATTGATAACGTGAGGATTCATCAGAAGGTTCTGGCAAAGGGGTTGTGAAAAATCACTTCTTTGGAAATAACGAACAGCGGGAATTGGTTGAGCTGCTTCTGGGTGGACGTTGAATTTCGAAACATCCTAAGGTCTCGCTACTCGAATGCGCTGCGCTGGTTGCGCGACAAGCGGGAACCACATGAAGTAGCCGTCCACGTCGTTGCAGCTGTCGCGTACTGCAGCGATACGGTTGTATGGAGGGTTCGGATTGCCGGTGTAATTGCTATAGGCCGTGCCGGTGAATGTGCGCGACACCCATGTCCAAACGTGGCTGCTGCGCGGGTTTGCCGGGGCCTTCAGAAAGTAAATGGTATTGCTGCCATTGGCCGGATAGCACGCCCAGGACTGCCAGGGCTCGACCCAGCACAGCGCGAAGTGCTGGCCAGCAGATCCACTCTGCGTGGGTGCAGTGCCTGCGAACGTCGTCAGCAGGTTGGTGCTAGTGCGTGGGTCACTCACCATGAAGCGTATGGTGCCCTCGACCGCGCTCGGGATGCAAAGGAACGTGTAAAGGTCGTGCCGCTCCATCTTGTCGGCGACTCCGCTATAGGCGTAGTGCTGGGCACCGAGATTGACGGTCGAGACCGTGCCGGTGAGCAGGTTTAGCGCTTCGCGCGTCGAGTTGTTAATGTTGGCGAACAGGACTAAGCGATAGCGGTCGCGGTCGTACAGTGACGGGCCTTGCGCCGGGTCATAGCTGAACGGGGTGCCGATCGCACGGAATGCGCTCGCGCCGATTGGCAGCACCGATACTTGGCCGGAACCAGCACTACCGACCAATGGCATAGTTGTGCTGCCGGGCGTCACGAAGTAGCCATCAGGCGCCGTGTTGGCAGGCCCGCCGGGCAGCAAGGCATCGGGCGGCAGCGTCAGCAGCCAGCCGTAGGTATGCGAGCCTGGCGGCTGACCCACGTCCACGCTTATGCCTTTTTTGTTGCTCCAGTGCCAGCCAGTCACGGTGTCGGCGATGTAGCCGGTTTTGGCGTCAAGCCAAACGGGAAGACCAGGTGCAGCGCCTGTTAGGGTCGAGCCCAGAACTGCCGTGCGGGTTGATCCAGTGTAGCCAGGATACGGTGGACCAACGTTCGCGTCGTTGTTGCCGATACGTAGCTTCCAGTTGTAGTAGAAGCCGTCACTCGCGTTTGCCGACGAAGGCAGCACCACGGTGGTTGTGGTGGTGCCGCTCTGCGTCAACATGCCGATGGTAGTGCTGCCATTGGAGAGCAGATACGGTTGACGCACAGGGGCGACAGAGAACGCCACGCCAACCGTTGCCCGGCGCGTCGTACCTCCGGTGTAGGCTGTGATCGTGCGCGTCTCGCTGCCAATCTGCAGGGTCCAACCGACATAGAAATTGTTCGTCGCGCTGCTCATGTTCGGTTGCAACGCGATCTCGGTAGTGGTGCTATCGCTTTCCCAAGTGCACGCGCCCGCGGTTACCGGTACCACTGACCACGGCGCGCGGTTTTTGACGATGGAGAATAAGCGCGTGTAGTAATCGAACTGGTACACATCATTCGCACACCCCGAGCCGTGACCATTGCCCATGAAATAGGCCCGACTCTTCCAAGGCATCCAACCCATGCCGCCCCAGGCCACGAAAAGTTCGGAGGCACCGGACTGTGTGTAGTCGCCCTCGCGACTGGTAGTGGGTCCGGGGTCGATAGCGCTGATCGTGTTGATCGAGTAGTTGATGATCGTGTCAACCGCTTGGTTGGGCATCGGTAACTGTGGAGCCCGCGCCTTCAGGCCCCATACCGGATTGGTGGCGAGATTGTTTAGCCACGTTAACCAGTTCGGGTCGTTTATCACGCGTGCCAGCGACACATCGGCACCCGGCACGTTGTGGCGAACGGCAAAGGCCAGCGCGCCCATCAAGATGGCCATCGAGCCCTGAGGAATCGGCCACGTGCCGTTGGCGCCGCCCGTAAGAATCAGGTTGTTGCCGCTAGGGTCCGCAGTGTTCGCAAAACCGAAGGTCGCTTGGTAGATCGCGCCCCAATCCGAATAGAACGGGCCAGTGCCGCCGTTGACATCAGGGTTGTCGACCGGGTGACCTGGACCTTGGAACTGAGCCGCGCGTGTGAAGTTGAAGGCGGTGGCGACACCCGGCGTGCCCATGCGCCCAACGACGCTCCGGGCCTTCCACTGGAAGAACTGCGCCTGCTTCACGCGGTATGCAGACGACAGCGGTGCGATGCACAAGAGGTGCCCTTGCGCAGCAGTCATGAAGTCGTGCATCCACCAAGGGATGACTTGTTTGTTGTCGCTGAGGCTCCAGGTTGCACCGGCGCTTGGCGCGATCGGGAAGGCCGTGCCCACTGTGGCGATACGGCCCACATAGTCGTAGGCCGTAACGGTGCGCCCGACGCCAGCGATGGTGAGCGTCCACCCCACGTAAGCGTTTAGACCATCCGTGGCATTCGTGCCTAGCGGGATCACGGTCGTCGTTGCGCCCGACTGTACGAGGCCGTTGGCGGCGGGCGTATAGGCGTCTTGGTCGGCCATCAACCCGAATGGGTTGTTCGGCTGCGCTACGTACGTGGCGTGGTTGAAATTGATGTTGTGCTGCAGAACGCTAATCGCCGCCGTCTGCAACGAATCGCCGTCAGGCGTGACGGCGGCCATCTGCGCGAGCGAACGCAGGAACCACGCACACCCGCGCAGTGCATCGGTCGCATCTCCGCGTGCGAGGTGCTTTTCGTTTTGCCGCTCAATGTTCTGCTGTCGATAGGCGCCAACAGCTACTGCGGCTTGAAGCTCTTCGAGGTAGAAGTGCCAGCCGGTAGCAAGGTACGCCATGTAGCCCAAGCTCGGGTGGTGCGACACCGCGAAGAAATATGGGATGGTGGTCCCAACGGGCGCGGGCGTGTAGCTGTTAGTGCTACTTGCGGCGACGCTACTGATGCCGGCGTTCGAAGAATTCAACACCCACGACGGATAGGCACCCGGCGCGACCATCTTGTTGGTGCTCTCATCGCGGTAGTGCGTGGCGTAGCGCCCGCTCTGTGCGCCATTGACGAGCACCGTGCGCCGGGCGCGCTTGTCGGCCGTGGTGATGTAGCACACATCGGCTTCGGGGTGG
>JAAFJI010000074.1:4461-15652 GCA_013298045.1 Betaproteobacteria bacterium | reverse complement strand
TGCGGATGCGACAAGATACGCCGCTACAGCGGCAGCAACAAACTTTAATTTCATAACTCCTCCACTTTGGAAAACACAAACTGCTTCGCCTATGCGAACGTCACGAAGTGTAGCGATTCGTCGCGCGACCGCAAGCGAGCACGCCTTCGTGTTTGTCGCGTCGCAAAAGGCTTCGCAAAGACGCAGTTTTCACTCGAATTTGTAGTCCTTAAACTGCTCGCGTAGTTTGTTTTTCTGGATTTTTCCCGTCGCGCCTAGAGGAATCGCCTCGACGAATTGCACGTCGTCGGGTATTTGCCATTTCGCGGTTTTGCCGTCATAGAACGCGAGGATAGCTGCCGCAGTCACTTCGACATTCGGTTTTTTCACAACGCAGAGAATCGGCCGCTCATCCCATTTCGGATGCGGCAAACCGATGCACGCGGCCATTGCAACTGCCGGATGTGCCACCGCGATGTTTTCAATATCAATCGAGCTAATCCATTCACCGCCGCTCTTAATGACGTCCTTGCTGCGATCGGTAATCTGCATGTAGCCATCCGGATCGAGCGTCGCGACGTCGCCGGTCGCGAAATAGCCTTCACTGTCGAGAATACGACCGCCATCACCCTTGAAGTATTCGCTCACGATCCACGGACCGCGCACCATCAGATCGCCGTACGCTTTGCCATCGCGCGGCTGCTCAACGCCCGCATCATCAACGATTTTCATATCGACGCCGAACACGGCGCGACCTTGTTTGAGCAGCACCGCGCGCTGTGCGGGCCAATCCTGCGCGAGGTGTTTCACCTTCAAATTACCGTAGGTGCCAAGCGGGCTCATCTCGGTCATGCCCCAAGCGTGATCAACTTTCACGTTGTAAACATCGCGAAACTTATCCATCATCGCCGGCGGACAGGCCGAGCCGCCGATCGTGGTGCGACGCATGGTCGAGAGTCGCAAATTGTTCGCATCCATATGCGCGAGCAGCATTTGCCACACGGTCGGCACACCCGCAGAAAACGTCACTTTCTCCGCTTCAAACAATTCGTAAATCGATTTGCCGTCGAGCGCTGCGCCAGGGAACACGATTTTTGCTCCGACCATCGGCATGAGATACGGCAAACCCCAGGCGTTCACATGAAACATCGGCACCACGGGTAAAACGCAGTCCTTACCCGAGATGCCGATTGAATCAACTGCCGCCGAAGCCATCGCGTGCAGCAGCGTCGAGCGATGCGAATAGAGTACGCCCTTCGGATTGCCTGTCGTGCCACTCGTGTAACACAGCGACGACGCGAGATTCTCATCGAACGTCGGCCAACGGTAGCCCGCGGCTTCAGCGCTTTGGGCGGCAATCCATGATTCGTAGTCAATCAGGTTTGCAATTCCGTGATCGGCAGGAATCGCGTTTGCATCGCACAATGCCACGTAGTGTTTGATCGTCGAACACTTCGGTGCAATCGCCTTGATTAGCGGAAGAAAGGTCATGTCGAAGCACAGCACCTCGTCCTCGGCATGATTGGCGATCCAGGCCATTTGATCCGGATGCAAACGCGGATTGATCGTGTGCAGCACGCGACCCGATCCAGAGACGCCGTAATACAGCTCGAAATGGCGATAACCGTTCCACGCGAGGGTCGCAACGCGCGCAGACGGTGCGAGCCCCCACGCATCTAGCGCGCATGCGACCTGCTTGGCGCGCGTTGCGATCTGCGCATAGTTCGCGCGGTGAATATCGCCTTCAACGCGGCGTGAAACGACCTCGGTATCGGCGTGATACAGCGCCGCGAAATCGATGATGTTTGAAATCAGGAGTGCACGCTCCTGCATGAGTCCGAACATGATACTTACTCCAGGAGTACAACTCTATAAAATTTCGCCGCATTAAAACGATTAGTTGCTCGATTTACTGTATACGTTGAAAGTACATAAAATTTACCTTTTCACTATATTGAAAGCGGCTTTAAATGAAATTGTTATTCAAGTTTGCGCATGCGCGCCAATTTGGGCTCCACATCGGTCGCGAATACGCGCACCAACGCGACTCACTCAGCCAAATGCGCCGCCGCAATCAACTCTTGCGTATATGACTCTCGCGGTGCATCGAACAGCGCTAGCGTTTCTCCGGCTTCAACAACGTCGCCGTCTTTCATCACCATCACCCGGTGCGCCATCGCGCGGATCACCGCGAGATCGTGACTGATGAAAATGAAAGAAAGCCCGCGGCGCTTCTGCAAGTCAGCGAGCAGCGTGAGAATTTGCTGCTGAACCGAGACGTCAAGCGCCGAGGTCGGCTCATCTAGCACGAGCACTTCCGGTTCCAGCACCACCGCGCGCGCAATCGCAATGCGTTGCCTCTGCCCGCCTGAGAACTCGTGCGGATAGCGATGCAAGACGCCGTAGATGCCATTCTTCTCCGACAAACCCACTTCGTTCAGAATCGCTTGCACTTTGGCTTCGTGTTCGGCGCGACTCAACCCCGGTTGGTGCAGCGCGAGCCCCTCGCCAACGATTTGACCGACGGTCATTCGCGGCGAGAGTGAGGCAAACGGATCCTGCAACACGACTTGCATGCGTTTTCGCATCGCGCGCAGCGCGCCGCGCTCGGCGTTGTCGAGCTGCACGCCGCCCATGAAAACCTGCCCCGCCGAGAGCGATTGCAGCGCGAGCAAGGCCATCCCAAGCGTCGTTTTGCCCGACCCCGATTCGCCGACGATGCCAAGCGTTTCACCGCGCTTGAGCGCGAGCGTTGCATGTTTGACCGCGTGAAACGGTTTGCTCGAAAACCATCCCGTTGGAATGGCGAAACTCACCCTCGCGTCGCGTGCTTCGACTAGCGTCTCAGCGTTCTCCGGCAATGGTGTGACCACGCGCTGCGGTCGCGTTGCGAGGAGTCGCTGCGTATACGGATGCTGCGGGTTCGAGAACACGGCATCGGTGGTGCCGATTTCGACTTGATTGCCGCGCTCCATCACCGCCACGCGATCGGTGAAGCGGCGCACCAGATTCAAGTCGTGCGTGATGAATACGAGCGCCATGCCGATTTCGCGCTGAAGCTCTTCGAGGAGGGCGAGGATCTGCGCCTGCACCGTCACGTCGAGCGCCGTCGTCGGTTCGTCACAAATCAAAAGCTTCGGCCGACACGCTAGCGCCATTGCGATCATCGCGCGCTGTCGCTGACCGCCCGAGAGTTGATGCGGATAAAAGTCAACGCGATCTTCCGGCGACGGAATGCCGGTGCGTTTCAAAAGCTCGATCGAGCGGGCGCGCGCTGCTTTCTTGTCGAGCCGCTCATGCAACATGAGCACTTCCGAGATTTGATGCCCCACTTTGTAGAGCGGGTTTAGCGCAGTCATCGGCTCCTGAAAAATCATCCCGATTTGTCCGCCGCGAATTTCTTGCATTTCTTCGTCGGTATAGGCAATCAAATCGTCGCCGCCGAAGAGAATTTGACCGCTCGTCTTCGCGGCATCGACCAGGCGCAAGATGGAAAGCGCGGTGATCGATTTGCCGGAGCCGGATTCGCCGACGATGGCGAGCTTTTCGCCCGCGTTCACATCGAACGACACGCCGTTCACGACGACCGAATCGCCGAAACGAACGGTCAGGTTTTTGACTTGGAGTAACGCGGTAGTGCTCATCTCAGGATTTCCGCGTGTCGAATGCGTCGCGCAGTGCGTCGCCAATGAAAGTCAACAGAAGCATCGTGATCGTGAGCAGCAGAAACGTCGGGAAGATGATCCACCAAGAATCGAGATTGGCTTTGCCTTGCAACAACAATTGTCCGAGTGAGGGCACCGACGCGGGCACGCCAAGCCCGAGAAAATCGAGCGATGTCAGCGCCAAAATCGCTGCACTCATTCGAAAGGGAATGAAGGTGATCACAGGTGTGAGCGAATTAGGCAGCACATGGCGGCGAATGATTTGCATGTTCGACAAACCAAGCGCTCGCGCCGCTTTCACGTATTCGAGCGATCGGTTTCGCAGGAACTCAGCGCGCACATAGTCCGACAACCCGATCCAACTCCAAAGCGCCAACAAGATGAGCAAGAGCGCAAGCGAGGGCTCGAAAATCGCCGCGAAGATGATCAAGAAGTACAGCTCGGGCACGGCGCCCCAAATCTCGACGACGCGCTGCATCGTCAAATCGGTCCAGCCGCCGAAGTAGCCCATGATCGCGCCCATCGCGACGCCGATGAAGGTACCGACGATGGTGAGCGCTACGGCGAACCAAATGCTCACGCGGAAGCCGTAGAGCAAGCGCGCCACCATATCGCGACCGTTGCTATCGGTGCCGAGCCAATTCTCCGACGTGGGCGGCGATGGCGGCACCGCTTTGCTGAAGTAATCGGTGGACTGCGCGGAGTGCGGATTGATCGCGCCGATGTGCCAATTGCCGGGCTTTTGCAAAAGCTCGGTGATGAACGGATCTTTCCAATCGGTCGCGGTGACGAAATCGCCGCCGAGCGACTTCTCACTCGGGTTACTCAACATCGGAAACAGAATCTGGCCGTTGATTTTGGCCACGAGCGGTTTATCGTTACTAAAGATTTCGGCGCCAGTGGAAAACACCAGCATGGCCACGAAAATCCAGAGCGAGACGTAGCCCAAGCGATTGCGTTTGAAGCGGGCCCAGGCGCGTTGGTAAGGCGAAAGCGACACCACGGGTTGAGCATTGCTGGTGGCAGCTGACTCGTCGGCCGGCGCAACGACAGCGGTTGTGATCGGCTGGGTTGAAGCGCTCATTTGCTCGCGCTCCCGAATTGCACGCGCGGGTCAATCACGCGATAGAGAATGTCTGAAATCAGTTTGGTCACCACCGCAATCAAGGTGAAAAAATAAAGCGTTCCGAGCACCACCGGATAGTCGCGCCGCACAATCGCCTCGTAGCCCAAAAGCCCCATGCCGTCGAGCGAGAAAAGCGTTTCGATCAACACCGATCCCGCGAAGAACGCGCCGATAAACGCCGCCGGAAAATGCGTGACCAGTGGCAGCAATGCGTTCCTGAAAATGTGGCGATAGAGCACGCCTTTTTGCGACAAGCCTTTGGCGCGCGCAACCAGCACATACTGCTTGCGAATCTCCTCAACGAAAGTGTTTTTCGTAAGCATCGTGATCACCGCGAAACTATGAATCGATAGGCAAATCAGTGGCAGTGTGAGATGCCAGAAATAGTCTTTCACTTTGCCGAAGGCGCTCAGCTCTTCCCAGTTATCGCTCGTGAGTCCGCGCAGCGGGAACAGATCCCAGAAACTGCCGCCCGCGAACAAAACGATGAGCAAAATGCCGAGTACGAAGCCGGGAATCGCGTAGCCCACGAGCACCAGCAACGTGGTGACAGTGTCGAACCGCGAGCCTTCGCGCCGTGCCTTCGCAATGCCCAGCGGCACCGATATCAAATACGAGAGCAAGAAACTCCAAAGCCCCAAACTGATCGAGACCGGCAGCTTCTCTTTGATGAGCGTCCACACGTCTTTGTTGTGCATGAAACTGCGTCCGAGATCGAAACGCGCGAAGTTCCAGAGCATGTCGAAATAGCGCTCGTGAAGCGGCTTGTCGAAGCCGTAAAGCTTTTTCAGTTCTGCGATTTGTTTGGCATCGGTATCTTTGCTCGCGCGATAGCCGCCGGCGTCGCCGCCGCTGCCATCGCGCGATTCGGCGAGGATTTGCTCTATCGGGCCACCGGGCACAAATTGGATCACCAGGAACGTGATGGTGAGCGCGCCCAACAGTGTCGGGACCATGAGCGCAATGCGCTTCAAGATGTAGATCAGCATGGCTTCGTTCTGCTTCGCTATTTGGTTTTCGCAGGGGCCGCAGCGTCCAACGACTTATCCCACCAAGTCCATAGAGGCCAGGGCAGACTGTGCACATCGGGGATAGAATCGATTTGGAAAAAACGCGCCTTCACCGCCGGAATACCGAACTTGTTCCAGTAAGAAGTTGCTTCCGATCGCGTGTAGAGCATTGGCACTTGCCAGTGATTCCACATCACCACGCGATCGAGCGCTCGCGACGCGGCGATCAGCTCGTCCATGGTGGACGCCGCATTAATCTTCTCGATCAGCGCATCCACGGCTGGGCTTTTCACCCCACGGTAATTGTTGCTCGCCTGCAGATCGGCCTCGGCGCTGCCGTAGAGCTTTTTTATGCTGCTCGGATTCGGGAGTGTGAACTTGCCTTCGACGATGATGCACATCTCGTAGTCAAATGTTTCTAGCCGTTTTCGATAAAGTGCGAAATCAACCAAACGCTCTTTGTAATCGATGCCGAGGATTCTGAGGTTTCGCTCAAATTCGACAAAGCGACCAGTGGCCGATGGCTCCAAAAACTCAATTGAAAACGCCTCGCCTTTCGCGTTTCGGAGACGACCGTCATCGGCGATTTTCCAGCCCGCCTCTTCGAGTAACCTTGCAGCGCGTTTCAGATTTTCACGAAGCGCGTTGGGGCTCGTATCCGTCCGCGGCGCTTGGAATGCGGGGCCAAACACAGTTTTCGGCAGCGTGGCGCGAAACGGCTCCAGAAGCGCCAACTCCGCAGCCGATGGCACACCCACCGCCGCAAACGGCGTGTTGTTAAACATACTGTTGGCGCGAATGAAGGTGCCGAGCTTGTTGTAGTTTTCGAAGTCAAAGGCGAGACCGATCGCTTCGCGAACGCGAATGTCCTGAAAACGCGGCAACCGCAAGTTGAGATTGATGGCTTGGAGCATCGAGCCCGTGTCAACCTCTAAGCGCTTTTTGACGATGCGCCCGTCGTCCCACTTCGGGCCCTTGTGCAATCGCGCGTACGAGCGCGCACCTAGCTCTCGAAGAATGTCGAATTCGCCCGCTTTGAAAGCCTCACGCGTAACGTCGCGGTCTTTGTACATGCGATAGGCGATGCGCTCGAAGTTGAAGTGTCCGCGGCGCACTGGCACATCGCGCGCCCAGTAATCCGGATTGAGTTTCAACTCAAAGCGACTCGGCATTTGCATCGAATCGATCGTGTACGGCCCGCTCGCAATCGGTTGATCGAGCACGATCTCGGAGAGCGGTTTTCCGGCACCCCATTTCTTCGAAAACACGCGCATGTCGCCAACCGAGAAAATCGCATCGATCGTGCGTTCCTTCAGTTCGAAGCGAATCGTTCGGGCGTCTACTGCAATTGCGTTCGTGACGACAGCCAGTTCGGACGAATAAGTCGGCAACACAAGTTTGCCGCGCATCCGATTGAAGCTATCGATCACGTCGTCTGCCGTGACCGGATCGCCATTACTAAAGCGCGCTTTCGGATGCAATCGAAATGTGATCGCCGACAAATTGGGCTCAACATACATCGCCTCGGCCAGCAGTCCATACATCGCCTTCGGCTCGTCCATGCTGAACGTCGCCAGCCGCTCGAAAACAAACATCTCCATTGCCGCCGGGGCAACACCCTTGATCGTGAACGGATTCAATTTGTCGAAACTAGTGCGGCGATCGGGGTTCGCCAAACGCAATCGACCGCCTTTCGGCGCGTTCGGATTCACGTATTCGAAATGCGTGTAATTCGCCGGGTACTTTGGCGGCTGATACGCCGAGATTGCATGCGTCCAGACGCCGGTTTGAATTGGTGTGGAAGGCAGTTGCGGCGACGCGGCGGGGATCGACTTTGCAATCACACCGCCAGCGCCTCCCAGCGCAGCGATGGACAAGAAAATCGCGCTGCGGAAGAGTTTCGCGGCGAATGAGCTGGCAAGACGGAAGGTAGGCGAGTCAGTCCATGAAAAACTCGCTGGCGCACTTTGGTCTTGAGCAAGACGAGAAAAGGCACCCGACGTGCGGGGCGCATCAACGACCATGATCAATATGCTTCATCGGGATGGCAAACCAAAGGCAAAAGTATCGCACCCTTTTCGACAAAGGCGTCGGCTTTGCGGCAAGCGGTTCGCTACTTTGAGCGGTTCAGACGACGCGTACTCTAAGCGGCATCAGGTCAACGCACCGGGCAACCATGATGTCGCCACGATCGACAGAAGCAACCCCCTCAGGCGTGCCAGTCATGATCAGATCTCCAGGCTTAAGCTCCCAGGCTGCACTGAGATGTTCAATGATTTCATTCACGCGCCAAATCAGCTTTGCGATGTCGCTTCGCTGGGTCGTCTTGCCGTTGACGCTCAGTTCTATCGCACCGTCGAGCAACTCACCGGTTGCCTCTTTCGGCGTGAGCGCGCCAATCGGGGCGGACTGATCGAATGCCTTGCCAATCTCCCAGGGGCGTCCGAGTTTCTTGGCTTCGCCCTGGAGGTCGCGTCGGGTCATGTCGAGACCGACGGCGTAACCAAAAATGCAGGAAAAAGCATCCGCTGCGGAGATATTTTTTCCACCTTCGCCGACTGCGACGACCAACTCTACCTCATGGTGCAGTTCCTTGGTGAGCGGCGGGTAGGCGATTAAGGTCTCCTCGTTCGGTCTTGCCGGCACGACCGCATCGGCAGGCTTAAGGAAGAAAAACGGCGGCTCGCGCCCGGTAAATCCCATTTCCTTCGCGTGCTCGACATAGTTGCGACCAACGCAGTACACGCGACGGACTGGAAACAACGCACTTGATCCGACGATCGAAAGTGCGGTTGGTGTTTGCGGCGCGAGAACATAGCTCATGATCGATTTGCGATGGAATAAATATTGGCTTCGCCCGAACTTGCGTCGATTGCGACGAGTTCGCAACGCTATTGTCGCGGAATGTTCGTACACTGCTGGAGCGTTGGTGTCAATCCAGCTCAGAACTCGTGGAGTGCCGCTTCGTCCGCTCGCCGCCCGCACCCTCCGAAGCGAGCGTGTCCGACAGACCGCTCGCATCGGACGGTCATCAATGTTGACCACTCGAAGTTACTAACAATGTGTTGACCGCGGATCGCGCCCAGTCGGGTGAGGAGCGATCCGCTAGCGTCGGGTAAACCCTTAACAACACGAGGTCTTCTAAAATTCGGCAATCGTGCGCAATCAGTTTTTCATTTTCTGCCGGAATGCTGTGTTCCGGTCATCCGTGCTGGGTCGCCGAGAGTGGAGAGCTTTGCTTGCGTGCTCCGCAGTCCTTTTTGGCTCAGTTCACTCGCACGCGGATGCGCTTGCCGCCTCGTTGACTGAGGCGGACGTCCTGCTTGCCGACTCGCGCGAGCACGCCTCGCCGAAAAAGCAAATGGCACTGGCAACGCAACTGGTCAACCGGCTGACGCCGGAGACGCCGCCTGCGTTGATCCTCGATGTGGTCACGATTCAAGCGAATGCGTGGATCGATCTGGGAATGGCCGACAAGTTAGGCGGGATCCTGAATGCAGCGCAAGCGCTCGCTGCGACGCTAGTCGATCCGATGCGCGTTGCAACCACGAAGCATCTTGCAGCGCGAGCTCGCTTTTTTCAGGGCGAAGACCGTGCTTCAATTCCAGACGCTCGCGACGCACTTAACGCTCAGCGCGACCTAGGCGGCGATGGCACGTCGCATCCGGATCCATCGCGCCTCTATCGACAGTTAATCGATCATGTTGTCATGCTTCAGTCGCTTTCCCTAGACGTGGAATCGATACCGCATCTGCGGCTGGCAGAGAAGATTCTGCCAAGCGTTCGTGACCCGGAGCGAAACTCGATTCCGCTCAACAATTTGATGGCGTCGCTACAGGCAATGCTCGGCGAGCATGAGAGATCTTTCAATTTGCTCGAGAGTGCGCTTGCGAAAGCCATTGCGATAGATGACTCGGGCTGGCAATCGGCACTCTACGCGTCGCTCGCCCAAGGCTATCTTGATCGAGGCGACTTTGGTCGAGCATTGAGTAGCGCTTTGCGAGTGCGAGATCTCGCAAGCGCCGACAACAACGCGCTGGCGCTCGCCGAAGGACACCTGCTTATTGCGGATGCGCATTCCAACCTCGGGGAAATCGATGCGGCCTATGCTTCAGCTATGCGATCGGTGGCGATTTTCGATACTCTCGACGACACCTTCAATCGGGCGGATTCGCGCCGCGAGGCGGCTCGCTGCGCCGCGTTGCTAGGAAAAGTCGCAGACGCCAAGCGGCTCTTCGCCGAAATGCTCTCCCTGCGCGCTGAAAACTCGAGTACCCGTTGGGCCTACGAGGTCGCACGCGTGCGCACAACGATTGCGATAGCGGCCGGGAGCGTGTCGGAAGCCCAGCGCGCGCGACTGCTTGAACTTCAACTCTCCCGCGCGACACAAAGTGAAACGATTTCACGTCAAACCGAAACGCTGAGGCAATACCACGAGGTAAATCAGCGAGAAATGCAGCTCGCGCTATTGCAGCGCGAGCGAGAGGTGCGCGAACTTGAAACCAAGCGAGACCATACGCGCATCGTTTGGCAACGGGCGACAATCATCGCGACACTCTTGCTGCTGGCTGTGCTTGTGGCGGCGATGGCGCTCCTGTACCGTCGCTCGCGCGTGTTGCGTCATATGGCGGAAACCGATGCTCTGACTGGCGTGTTCTCTCGTGCGACCATACTTACCTATGCCGCGCGCGCATGTGCCGACGCGGCGGCTGAGCATCGACTAGTTGCCGCCTGCGTACTCGATATCGATCATTTCAAACACTTCAACGACAGCTACGGCCACACGGTCGGCGACGAGGTACTCACCCGGTGCGTGGAAGTCATGAAAAAGAGCGTACGGCACACAGATGCGATTGGGCGCATCGGTGGCGACGAGTTTCTAATCGTGATGCGCGATAGCGACGAGCGGCAAGCGCTTCATACCGCCGAGCGAATCTTGAGTGCCATGGGAGTCGGTAGTGGTTCGAAGCATGGAGCGTTTGACGCGCACGCGAGCATGAGCGCTGGCGTCGCCGCATTCATCCCCGACGAAAAACAGACCGCGAAATTACTGGTACAGCGCGCAGACACCGCGCTACTAATCGCTAAGCAACGGGGTAAGAATCGCGCCGTTGCTTACAGCGAGCCGTTGACACCCGCCCCCGCCGAGGGCGCTCACGCAGGCCAGGTTGCGTTGCCGCCCGAGCCCAATGCAGCGGCTTTATAACCCAATTCGGGCGTCAACAAATGCGATGATGTCGCTCATCGACCTGCCAAAGTCGGCGGCACGCGCTTTATTCGGGGTAAGATCAAGAAGTTCTATTGCATCATGTGCGAGCAAAACGGATAAACATTCAATGTATCCGCATAAATGCCAAGCTTTTCGTGCGCTTGCACGGCACATTACGGCACGCCCAGAAACGAAAAAGCCC
>JAAFJI010000074.1:0-4451 GCA_013298045.1 Betaproteobacteria bacterium | reverse complement strand
GCTTTGAAACTTATAGATGGTGCCCAGGAAGGGACTCGAACCCCCACGATGTTACTCGCTAGTACCTGAAACTAGTGCGTCTACCAATTCCGCCACCTGGGCATCTCAGGAAACCAGAGATTATAGATTGACTACCAAAACAACAACGAAAAAACCCACGACGCATCGTAGCCCGAACGCCGCGATAAGTAGCGCGATCACGACGAAAGCCAAAAAAATCGAGGCATCTGCATCTGAAGCTAAACACGGAAGCGCTGAACCAGGCAAAACACCGGCCCGGACTCGCGTACGCAAAGCGCCAGACGCCGATTCGCGCGCCGGCGCGAAACCAGATGCAATCGCGGCCGGTGCGACGGCTACCGGTCAATCTTCGCGCAAGAAAGTATCGACCGCCAAAGCAACCGCGGTTGGCTCGCTTGCGGCAACGAAACCGCGAAAAAAACCGAACAAGCGCATCGCCGTACCCCGCGAAACATCGCAAACCACGGAATCAGCGATCGAGTTAAAGACGCCACCCACGAAAGCGCCGTCTCGCGCGTCGCCGACGCTCAACCCGAAGCCCTCGCCACTGCCAGCGAGCCAGATTGATTTGCCCCGCGATACGCTGCTCGCAACCATCATCGGTCACCCGGACGGCTTCGGTTTCGCAAAACTCGATCAGGGCGGCGATGACCTGTTCGTACCCGAAGACGAAATGCGAGCGGTACTTCACGGCGACCGTGTTGCCGTGCGCGCCATCGGCTTCACTCGCGACAACAAAGCGCGTTGCGAGATCGTCTCGGTGTTGCAGCGCGGTCAGCATCGCGTCGTCGGCAAACTTAAAGCCAAGGACGGCGTCTGGTTCGTTGTTGCCTCGGAGCGACGCGTAAACCAGGACATCGTGATCCCGCAAAACAGGCTCAACAAGGCCGCGCTCGATCAGATCGTGGTCGCCGAAATCACCCAGCAGCCGACGCCGTACGACGATGCGATGGGCGAAATTGTCGAGATCGTCGGCGATGAAGACGCCTCCGATATTGAGCTTGAAATCGCAATTCGTAAACACAATCTGCCGCACGTGTTTGCCGACGCGACCCTAAAAGAAGCCGCCGCGTACGGCGATCGCGTGAAAGCGGCCGACGTCAAGGATCGCGCGGATCTACGCGATTTGCCTCTTGTGACCATTGACGGTGAAACCGCGAAAGATTTCGACGACGCAGTGTTTGCGGAGCCCCTGCCCGGTGGCAAGGGCTTTCGACTGATCGTTGCAATTGCAGATGTTTCGCACTACGTGAAGCTGAAAACTGCGCTCGACGCCGACGCCCGCGAGCGCACAACGAGCGTGTACTTTCCGCGTCGTGTGATCCCGATGTTGCCGGAGGCGTTGTCGAACGAACTTTGCTCACTGCGCCCAAACGTCGATCGGCTATGCGTCGTGTGCGACATGAAGGTGACTGGCGCGGGAACGGTGGCAAGTCACACTTTCTACAACGCGGTCATGAACTCGAAAGCGCGGCTCACCTACACGGAAGTCGCGGCGAAGCTGCCGAGTCTCGCCACGGCGAAGCCCAAGAAAGGAACGATCGATGCCTCGCTTAAAGCGCTCTACGAGCTGTTCGCGATTTTTCGCGACGCACGTCGCGAGCGCGGTGCGCTTGACTTCGAGGGTCAAGAGGCTGTGTTTACGTTCGACGATGCCGGTGGCGTCGAGTCGATCAAGCCGGCGATCCGTAACGATGCGCACAAGCTAATCGAGGAGATGATGCTGGCAGCAAACGTATGCGCGGCCGAGTTCCTGGCAAAGGCAAAACAGCCCCTACTCTACCGTGTCCACGACGTGCCGCTCCCGGAGAAACTTGCAGCGTTGCGCGAGACGCTCTCGCTGCGAGGGCTGAGCTTGGGCGGTGGCGATTCGCCCGCACCCAAGGATTACGCGCAGCTGATCGAGCAAACCCGTAGTCGCATCGATGCGCCTGCGCTCCACATGACGATGCTGCGCTCGCTACCGCAGGCAATTTACACACCGAAAAACGCGGGGCACTTCGGCCTCGCCTACGAGCATTACGGTCACTTTACGTCGCCGATTCGGCGATATCCCGATCTGCTCGTTCATCGCGGGATTAAGGCGGTACTGCTCAAGAAAAAGTATGTCGAGGCGGATTGGGATCGCTTGGGCGAAATTTGCAGCGCGAACGAGCGCCGTGCAGACATCGCATCGCGCGAAGTGGTGCAATTCCTCAAATCGAAATACCTTGAGGCGCACCTAGGTGAAGAATTCGTGGGGACGATCAGCGGCGTGGTGCCGTTCGGTGTGTTTGTCACGCTGGATGAAACCTTCGCCGACGGGCTCGTACATGCCACGACCTTGCCGCGCGACTACTATGAACTCGGTCGCGATAAGGTCACACTCGTCGGACAGAGAAGTGGATTCACCCTCGCATTAGGCGAACGCGTCCGGGTGATCGTTGCCGCGGTCAATCCCGACAGCGGAAAAGTGGATTTCGAGTTTGTGGGTCGCCCGGAAGAAGCCCATTCAGCCTTGTTAGTAACACGCGACGGCGACGATCGCAACCTAGCGAGTGCTACGAAAAGCAACAGCAAGAAGTCGCAAAAGTTCGATCGGCGATAGCGCGCGTGATGACTTCGTTGGATGAAATTGAACGACACTGCGTAACAGCTATTTTTCTTTAAGCCTCGGTCTTGAAGCGATTCATTCACAAAAAATTATTTATTGATTTACAAGGAAAAAGAGTTTCTTCTCTTATTTTATTGGGCAATCGCTATCAAAGCTCATTGAAAATAGTCGTAATTCATGAGTGCGCTCCGCCGCCGCGTCGAGCTTTTTCCCACAACACATCCGGCTCGTTCGAGCTCCGATTCAGCGCGCGCGCAAGCACAAAGGCGACGTCGCTCAGCCGGTTCAAATAGACCCGCGAGCGCTCGGAAACCGACTCGGTCTGCGCGGCATTGACCAGCGCGCGCTCGGCGCGGCGGCAAACCGTGCGCACGAGATGTGCGTAAGCTGCGGCACGCGATCCGCCAGGAAGAATGAAATCCTTAAGCGGCGGCAAATCGGCGTTGAGCGTTTCGGTCAAAACTTCAAGGCGTTCGATGTGGGCATCGCCAATCGCAAAGTAGCCCGGAATCGACAGCTCGCCGCCGAGATCGAACAGATCGTGCTGAATGTCGGTCAGCGCATCGCGAAGTGCCGCTGGAAGCGTCTCGGTGAGCAACAGTCCGACGAAGCAGTTCAGCTCATCGACCTCGCCCATTGCCGCCACACGGGGATGTCCTTTTGCGACGCGCGTGCCGTCGCCAAGTCCGGTCGTGCCCGCGTCGCCGGTTTTAGTTGTAATCTTCGAGAGTCGATGGCCCATGCAGGAGTCAGAGGTTAGTGGACGGAAATCAGACGGGAAGTGTAGAGGAAGACTTTGTTTTGCTCGGCGTCGGCGACGGTGTGGCAACCGTTACGATCAATCGGCCATCGAACTTCAACGCCTTGTCATCAGCGATGATCGACGCGTTGCAAGCCGCACTGGATGGGATCGCCGCACATCGCGACATTCGCGTGGTCGTGCTCGCTGCAAGCGGAAGGGCTTTTTGTGCTGGTCACGATCTGCGCGAGTTGCGCGCGCACGATGACGAGCAGTGGCATCGCGCATTGTTCGAGCGTTGTTCGAGGATGATGACGACGATTCAAGCGCTACCGCAGCCTGTGATTGCAAAGGTACAAGGTGTCGCCACGGCAGCCGGATGTCAACTCGTCGCCAGTTGCGATATGGCCGTCGCGAGCGTTGACGCCCGGTTTGCGACGAGTGGCATCAACCTCGGGCTTTTTTGCTCAACCCCCGCGGTCGCGATTTCTCGCGCGCTACCGGCAAAGCAGGCCGCAGAAATGCTTTTTACTGGCGCGTTCATCGACGCTCGACGGGCGGTGGAAATCGGTTTGATCAACCGCGCCGTGACGACGTCTGAGCTCGATCACGCGGTATCCGAAATCGCTGCGCAAGTCGCGTCGCAGTCGACCGCTGCGATTGTCTCTGGTAAGCGGCTGTTGCGAGCGTTAAACCAGATGCGCGAGGCGACGCTGACGTTGGGCGCAGCCTACGCACTGGCGGGTGCAAATATGGCGCGCGACATGCAAAGCGTGGACGCAAAACAGGGCATCGACGCGTTCTTGAAAAAAACGCCACGTGGAGAATGGCAAGATCGCTAAGTAAACGCTGCCCTCGTCGGCGATGCGAAGCTAAAAGCGCAGCGCCAATGTTTGAATCCATCGGCTGTCCGACTACACTTTGCAGCCGTCCGCCCGCGATGTGAGCCAATTTTGAGTTTTTTTTCCCCTACCCCAACGCCGCCGGAAGACGCCTGGGACGTGCTTCGCGAGTGGCGAATGCAGCGATTTTGGCAGCGCTACCGGATCGGTCTGGCAGTTGCGCTGCGCCTCATCTCGCTGGTCGTTGGCTTGGCCG
>JAAFJI010000073.1 GCA_013298045.1 Betaproteobacteria bacterium | reverse complement strand
CGAAGTTCACGCCTTTCACGACGCGACCGTCTTTGATGTCTAGGCAGGGGATGATTCGTTTACAGAGCATGAGGAGAGGCGTTTCGACGGGAGCGCAGTGGCACTACTTCACTTGCCGATCGCCGATTGATTGTCTTTCTTGAAACCAATGCGCCTGCAAACCCCGCGCACAATACAAACGCCGCTGCCCAAGCTGGGGGCAGCGCTGTCACCGGTTGTTCAGCAAGTGTTTGCTTCGTAAAGATTCTCGCCGTGCAAAATCCGCTCATTGAACTATCGAAACAACCTCCAGCAAGCAAAAGCTTTCCGCCGTCAAGTAACTTCGTGGCAACGGCATAGTCAAATACTCCGGTGACAGGAATCTGCGCCCAGCCTTTACCGGCAAAACCGCTGTCAAGAACGCCGTCCGCAGAGTACGCAGCGACGCACATCTGATAGCCTAGACCGAAAGAACAATCACCAACCAAGTAGAAACGTCCGTCTCGGTGAACCGCAATTGCGTTGGCGAGGTCGCTACCGTTGGTGAAATTACCATTCAGGCGTCCACCACTACCAAACGAGAGATCCGGTTCACCCCGTGCGGTATAACGAAACGCACAGAAACCGTCGAGTGGGCCACCTTTGTTGCAAAAGCCAGCCGCAATCAATCTTCCGTCGGGTTGCAACGCTATCGCGTTTAGGCTCCCGGCGTCACCCTGCACCAACCCGTTTGCACCATAGCCCAAGTCGAGGCTGCCATCTTGTCGGTATTTCGCGATGCAAAACCGTCTATCGCAGCGACCGCCCACCAGAGCCTCGCCGCTCGGCAAGAGCAACAACGAAATACCAGCGCTTGAATTGCCTGCAAAGGTAGTAACTATGCCATTGCTACCGAAACCAAGATCGAGTGAACCATTTGTTTCGAATTGAGCCAAGCAAAAGTCGTAGGCGATAGAAAAACCGCAAAATCCTGCCAGTAGTATTCGACCGTCTGGTCTTAGGGCGATTCCCGTTACGCGATTCGTACTGTTTCTAATCGCAATCGACGCGACGCCATTGATAGCGAAATTTGAATCGATCTGTCCGGTGTTTTCGAGCCGAACCACACAAAACCTCTCCTCCGTGTCACTCGGCGAACAGTTACCTGCTAAAAGAATTTTTCCATCGGTTTGAATGGCGAGAGAGGTTGCAGAACTTTGCGAACCGATCTGCCATCGAAATATCCCTGCAACTCCAAAGGAAGTATCGAGCTCTCCTGAAGTCTTGTACCGGATTGCACAATGCGCCGGTCGCCCATTAATGAAACAATTTCCGGCGACTACGACGCGCCCGTCGGACTGAACCGCCAGCGCCCCGCCGGCCCCCGATCCAACAAAACTCGTGAGAGTTTTTCCTGCACCAAACACACCTGCTGGGCTCCAAGTTGGATCAAGCAATCCCGCTGACTGTGCAAAGACGCTCGAACCCATAAAAACAAACAAGCTAGCCAATACGACACTGATCAAATGAGCCGCTCCAGAAAAGTGCGCCGGATGTTTTCTGAGCTCGTCGAGCAACGGCTTCAAATCAAGTTCGGTATCCTCGTGCACACACTTCATAAGTTCAACGGCAGTTGCGTGGATGCAGCGACGCGAGCCGTTCGTTGCCGTGTTTGTAATTGCCCGTTTCACGCGCCATCATTTGTTGTTGATCTTCGAACGATCCGTTGTCGACTTCGACGATGAAGTCAACCGCTGCGTTGCCGCGCAAGGTCGTGATGTGTTTGCCGTGATGCGAAATCCAGACCTCGCCGTTTTTATTTTTGCGAAACGTGAAACCGAGATCGCTGTTGTCTTCGATGTCGCTCATCACTTGAGCGCAGCGACCGCCGCCTTGAAATCCAACGTGCCTTCGTAGAGCGCACGACCGCAGACAACGCCCGCAATGCCGTCGGCTTCGTACGGTTTGAGCAATTTCACATGATCGACATTGTGAATGCCGCCCGACGCGTACACGGGCACGCGCAGCGGTTGCGCGAGGCGCACGGTGGCTTCGATGTTGATGCCGGTGCCCATGCCGTCGCGGCCGATATCGGTGTAAATGATGCCTTCGATGCCGTAGTCTTCGAAACGCTTGCCGAGGTCGAGTGCGTCGTGACCTGTTAACTTGCTCCAGCCGTCGGTTGCAACTTTGCCGTCTTTCGCGTCGAGGCCAACGATCACTGCGCCGGGGAAGGCGTTGCACGCGTCATGAAGAAAGCCCGGATTTTTGATCGCCGCCGTTCCGATGATGACGTAGTTAATGCCGTCGTCGAGATAGCGCTCAATCGTGTCTAAATCGCGAATGCCGCCGCCCAATTGCACATCGACTTCCTCGGGCACTTCAGCAAGGATGGCTTTGATTGCGTTTTCGTTGATCGGTTTGCCCGCGAACGCGCCATTCAAATCGACGAGATGAATGCGCGTCGCGCCGAGATCGACCCAGTGTCGCGCCATCGCGGCAGGGTCTTCGGAGAACACAGTGGTTTGGTCCATGTCGCCTTGACGCAGGCGAACGCATCGACCGTCCTTGAGATCAATGGCTGGGATGACGAGCATGTCGGAAATCGATATTGGCTGGAATCGGGGATCGGTTTTTCAACGCAAACGTCGCACACGAGGACGACGAGTGAAGGCAGTGTTGATAGGCGTTAAATCGATCCGTTCCATTGGGAGAAGTTTTTGAGAACGCGCAATCCCCCGTCAGCGCTTTTTTCCGGATGGAACTGTACCGCAAAAATGTTGCCTTTGCTCACCGCGACGCAAATCGGATCGGGATAGTTTGCTGTGCCGGCGACGACCGTGCTCTCGGCGGGCACCGCGTAGTAGCTGTTGGCGAAGTAAAACGCGGTGTCTTTTTCGATGCCTGCCCAGCAGGGGTGAGCACTTGCGTGCGAAGGGATCGTGAGTGCATTCCAGCCCATATGCGGCACTTTGAGTGGTGCGCCGTTTTTGTCCGCGTGCGGTTTCGGGAAGCGAATCGACTTGCCGGGGAGATAGCCAAGCGAAGGCGTTGGTCCCTCTTCGCTCGTTTCAAACAACATTTGCAGGCCAAGGCAGACGCCGAAGAACGGGCGATCTTTTGAGGCTTGCAGGAGCACGTCACGAAGACCTGACGCGTTCAACGCGGCCATGCTCTCGGGCATCGCGGCTTGTCCGGGCAACACAACGCGATCAGCTTCCGCGACTGCTTTCGCATCGCTCGTGATCAAGATACGTTGATCGGTTGCGACATGTTCGAAGGCTTTGGCAACCGATTTCAGATTGCCCATGCCGTAGTCGACGATGGCTATCGTCTTCACGATCTACAACACACCCTTCGTCGAAACCACCACACCTGCCGCGCGCGCATCGCGTTCGCACGCCATACGCAACGCACGCGCGAATGCTTTGAACACAGTCTCGCACTGATGATGCGCGTTCTCACCACGGAGGTTGTCGATGTGTAGCGTCACCAGCGCGTGATTAACGAGGCCTTGGAAAAACTCATGCGTGAGATCGACGTCAAACGTTCCGATCATCGCGCGCGTGAACGGAACGTGAAATTCGAGTCCGGGACGACCGGATAAATCGATCACGACGCGCGAGAGCGCTTCGTCGAGTGGCACGTAAGAGTGACCGTAACGATTGATCCCTGTCTTGTCGCCGACGGCTTGTTTGAATGCTTGCCCGAGCGTGATGCCGATGTCTTCGACCGTGTG
Source organism: Betaproteobacteria bacterium (assembly GCA_013298045.1). GTDB lineage: Bacteria > Pseudomonadota > Gammaproteobacteria > Burkholderiales > Casimicrobiaceae > Casimicrobium. Next base: position 12,014 of record JAAFJI010000073.1, on the reverse strand, counting down.
ATGCGCATCAATGTGCAAATCGCCTTTTGCGTGCACGACGACATCCATCATGCCGTGGCGCGCGAGTTGATCGAGCATGTGATCGAGAAACGGAACGCCGGTTTGCAGATCAGCTTGCCCCGTGCCGTCGAGATTGATCGATACGGTGATTTGCGTTTCTTTAGTGTTGCGTTCGACGGTGGCGGTGCGGGTGTTCATGGTTCTATTGTAGGAGCGCGGTTTGGTTCCCTCTCCCGCAGCGCGGGAGAGGGCGGAGGGTGAGGGCGGTTGCTGGAACGAGTACGCTTGGATTCCAAATTTCCTGATTGGGCTGCGAAGACGCAACGCGTAGCACCAATGGCTCCGCCCTCACCCCAACCCTCTCCCGCATTGCGGGAGAGGGAGTCTGACGAGCATTCTCGAGAATGCATGGCGATACACACCTACAGAATCTCATCGAGCGCTACGAGCAATGCCTCAACCTCACTCGGCGTTCCGGCGGAAAGCCTAAGCGTATTCGCCATATGCGGATGCAAAGCCGAAAGATTTCGGACGAGAATCCCACGCGCTTTAAGTTCGTCGAACACTTTCGCTGCGTCGGGAAAGCGTGCGAGCACGAAATTCGCGGCCGAGGGAAACGGCGTCACACCCGGCATTTTTTGCAAAGCATGAAACATGCGATCGCGTTGTTCAACCATCATGCGTGCGTGATGCCGCAGCGTGTCGAAATGCTTGAGCATCACTTCAGTCGCTACTTGCTGCAACACGCCGACGTTAAACGGTCCGCGCACCTTATTGAATTCGTTGATCCACTCGGGTGCGCCGATCGCGTACCCCAAACGAATGCCCGCGAGTCCGATCTTCGAGAGCGTGCGCATGAGGACGAGATTCGGGAACTCATCGAGCCGCGCGAGCCACGAGCGACCCGCGAAGGCTTCGTACGCTTCGTCGATAACGACGAGTCCTGGCGCGGCTTTGATCACGCGCTCGATGTCGGCGTCGGGGAAGAGATTACCGGTGGGATTGTTCGGATACACAATCCAGACAAGTTTCGGTTGTTCGCGTTCGATCGTTGCGAGCAACGCTTCAACATCGAGCGTGAAGTCGGATCGCAACGAGACGCCGACGTAACGCGCCGCAGTCGCCGTTGCCGCATTCTTGAATACCGAGAACGAAGGTTCGAGCGAGACAACCGTTCCGCCGCCAGCAATCGTCGCCTGCGAAATGATCGTGATCACTTCGTCGGAGCCAGCGCCGAGCATGATCTCGTACTTCGCGTCGATGCCAAGCGTTTTGCGCATCATGTCTTTGAGCGCGGGCGCCGCCGGGTCGGGGTAGCGGTTGAACGCGGCCTCAGCGATCCGCTCGCCTAATTCGCGGCGCAATTCGGGTGCCGGCAGATGCGGATCGAGATGCGTGTCCTCCATCAGTTCAAGCTTGATGCCAAGCCAAGGTGAGGCAACAGGATAGGCTTTCATCGCCCTGACTTCCGGGCGAATGGTTCGATCTATGAATAAATTCGACATAAGTTATTTCTCAGCGTATCGCCCAATCTAATAGGGAGATAACAGACAGAGTTTATTCAATACGAAGCTCTGCTGCCCGCGCATGCGCTTGCAAGCCTTCTGCATACGCGAGCGTTGCGGCCGCGCGTCCGAGCGTGCGCGCGCCTGCGGGCGAGGCGTAAATCAAACTCGTGCGCTTCTGAAAATCGTAGACGCCGAGTGGCGACGAGAAGCGCGCGGAACGCGACGTCGGCAACACGTGATTCGTGCCCGCAACGTAATCGCCGAGCGATTCACTAGAGCCGTAACCCATGAACACGGCACCTGCGTGTTTGATGTGCGGCAAGAGTGCTTCGGGGTCGGCGACCGAGAGTTCTAAATGCTCGGGCGCGATGTGATTTGAAATCGCGCAGGCTTCTTCGAGTGAGCGCGTTTGCACGATCATGCCGCGATTCTTAAGCGATGCGGCGATGATGTCTTTGCGCGGCATCGTTGGCAAGAATTTCGCAATGCTTGCTTCAACGCGTTCAATAAGCGACGCGGACGGCGTGAGCAAAATAGATTGCGCGACTTCGTCGTGCTCCGCTTGTGAAAACAAATCCATCGCAACCCAATCGGGATTCGCATTCTCATCCGCAATTACGAGAATCTCCGACGGCCCCGCGATCATGTCGATGCCGACGATACCAAACACCCGACGCTTCGCGGCAGCGACGTAAGCATTTCCTGGCCCAACGATCTTGTCGACTTGCGGGATCGTTTGCGTACCGTACGCGAGCGCACCGACCGCTTGCGCGCCGCCGATCGTGAATGCGCGATCAACGTTTGCAATGTGCGCGGCGGCGAGTACGGTTGGGTTCTTCACGCCGTTCGGGGTCGGTACGACCATGATCACTTCGCCAACGCCTGCGACTTTCGCTGGCACTGCGTTCATCAGCAGTGAAGAGGGGTACGCGGCTTTTCCGCCCGGCACATACAGGCCGACGCGATCAAGCGGTGTCACCTTCACGCCGAGTTGCGTGCCGTCGACTTCGGTGTAGCGCCATCCTTCCGCAATTTGACGACGGTGATACGACTCGATGCGGTCACGCGCGGTAATGAGTGCATCGCGCAGCGCTGGATCGATTGCATCGTAGGCGGCTTTCATCTCAGTTTTGGTGAGTTCAAGCGTTTGCACGGACGATGCTTCGATCTCGTCGAATTGCTTCGTGTATTCGAGCACTGCCGCGTCGCCACGCTCGCGAACGTTCGCGAGAATTTCTGCGACAACACGATCGACCTTTTCGTCTAGCGCACCCGCATGCTGCGTCATCGCGTTGAGCGTGGCGTAGAAATTCGGATCGATGCTGGAGAGGCGTTTCATTAGGTTCTTGCGGCGCACACCGTTAATTCGTTGGAGCGGCCCGGACCGCGATTCGTGCTGTGTAGAAGCGGCACTCGCCGCGATCAAGATAAGTGATCGCGACCAAGGTCGCTCCTACCGGTTTACATGCTTTGCGAAGCTCTCAATGATCGGCATTAGGGCTTCACGTTTCGTCTTCAATGCCGCTTGATTCACAATTAACCGCGCGGAAATGTCGGCGATTTTTTCCACGGCACGCAGATTGTTCGCTTTAAGCGTCGCGCCACTGCTCACCACATCCACAATCGCGTCAGCCATGCCAACGAGTGGTGCCAATTCCATCGAGCCGTAAAGCTTGATGAGATCGACGTGAACACCTTTCTTCGCGAAATGCGCACGCGCGGTGTCGATGTATTTGGTCGCAACGCGCAAACGTCGACCGCGTTGCACGAGCGCTTCGTAATCGGTGCTATCGGGTACGGCAACCATTAACCGGCAGGTCGCGATTTTGAGATCGAGCGGTTCGTAGAGCCCCGTCGTATCGGTTTCCATCAGCGTATCTTTGCCTGAGATGCCGATGTCCGCGCCGCCGTGTTGCACGTAAGTCGGCACGTCGCTCGCGCGTACAAGCACGACGCGCACGTCAGCACGCTCGGTCGCGAGAATCAATTTGCGCGAGGATTCAGGGTCTTCCGCGACGTCCATCCCCGCCGCGCGCAGGAGCGGTCGGGTGTCGTCGAGGATGCGACCCTTTGAGAGGGCAAACGTGATCATCCGCGCATCTCCGCCCACTTCTCCGGCGTGTACGTTTTCATCGACAACGCATGAATCTCTGCCTTCATACGATCGCCGAGCACGGCATAAACCTTTTGCTGTTGCTTCACGAGCATCAAGCCACGAAACTCGGGGCTCACGATGGTTGCGTAGAAATGTTGACCATCCCCTTCGACTTCGATGTGGTCGCATTGCAAACCAGCAGTGATGTAGTCTTTGACCATGTCGGGAGTGACCATCGTGTTCTTTCTTATTGGCGCAACTTGTAACCCGTCACCAGCATGCGCATGGCGACGATCGTGAGCAGTGTCATGAAACATACAACGACGGCGAGCGAGATCCACGGGCTCACGTCGGAGACGCCGAAGAAACCGTAGCGAAAGCCGTCGATCATGTAGAAAAACGGATTGACGTGCGAGATTTTTTGCCAGAACGCGGGCAAGGTTTGAATCGAATAAAACGTCCCTGCGAGGAACGTAAGCGGCATGATGATGAAGTTTTGAAACACCGCGAGGTGATCGAACTTCTCCGACCAAATGCCTGCGACTAAACCGAGCGTGCCGAGAATCCAGGTGCCGCCAAGCGCGAATGCGAGCACCCACAGCGGATTGTTCGGCACCATTGCATGCCACGGCACGAACGGCAGCGTGAGCAACCACATGAAGAACCCGACCGTGAGCCCGCGCGCCATCGCGCCGAACACGTACGCGCAGAAAATTTCGAGCGATGTGATCGGTGGCAGCAAAATGAAAATCAAGTTGCGCATCATCTTCGATTGAATCATCGACGATGAGGAATTTGCGAACGCGTTTTGCAACACGGCCATCATGATGAGGCCGGGCACCAAGAATTCGACGTACGAAATCTTGCCGTCGTAGACTTTGACGTGCTCGGAAAGTGCGTGCGAGAAGATCAAGAGATACAGCAGCGTCGTGACCACGGGCGCGACCACGGTTTGGAAGCCAACCTTCCAGAATCTCAGGCATTCCTTGTAAAAAAGCGCCTTGAAGCCTGGGCCTAAAATCGGCTGTGACGCCCGTCTTAATTGGGCGCCTGCGTTTGTAGCTGGAATGGGACTTGGAGTTTGATTTAACACGTCGCTCATAGATATTTTCGGCGCTACGCCGCTTCTTTCGACGTGAGTTTGAGGAAGGCTTGTTCGAGATCGGCTTCGCCCAGTTTCATCTCTTTTACAGCGATGTTCGCTTCGCGATACGCGGTTAACAAGGCTTCGAGTTCTGCGTAGCCCGAGAGCGTGTAGCCCTGCGCACCGCTCGCCTGAATGCCGCCGCGCGTGGCCCACGAAGGCGGCACGGCATCGGCGGAAATTTGCACCGTGATCCCCGACATGCCGCGCAGCAAATTCGCGGTCGTGTCAAGCGCGACCACTTTGCCGTTCTTGAGCATCGCCACGCGCTGACAGAGCGCTTCTGCTTCTTCGAGGTAGTGTGTGGTGAGGATGATGGTGTGACCTTCAGCGTTCAATCGCTTGATGAAGCTCCACAAGTTTTGTCGCAACTCGACATCGACGCCTGCAGTCGGCTCATCGAGCACGATAACCGGCGGTTTATGCACGAGCGCTTGCCCAACGAGCACGCGACGCTTCATGCCGCCCGAGAGCGCGCGCATGTTCGCTTTACTTTTACTCGTGAGGTCGAGGTTTTCGAGAATCTCATCAATCCACGCGCTCGCGTTTTTGACGCCGTAGTACTTCGCTTGCAGTTCGAGCGTTTCGCGCACCGTGAAAAACGGATCGAAGACGAGTTCTTGCGGCACGACGCCCAAATTTGTTCGTGCATCGCGATACTCGCGAACGGTGTCGAAGCCCATGATCTTCGCGCTGCCGCTGTCAGCCTTGGTGAGCCCCGCGAGAATAGAAATCAACGTCGTTTTGCCTGCGCCGTTCGGCCCCAACAAAGCGAAAAATTCGCCCTGCTCGATGCGAAGGCTGACATCGCTGAGCGCTTGGACGTTGCCAGACGCGTTGGGGAAGGATTTATTGATGCCGACAATTTCGACGGCAGGGACGGACGTTTGATTCACTGAAGGACTCTCTGTGGAGCCCTTCATTTTAGCGGCCTCTGACGCTACGCTGGGGAAACGCTAGACGAAAAGCTCCGCCACGTCGTACGCGAGCGCGAGGCGGTGGATATCTGGCGTTGCATGAATCAGGCGGCGTGCCGGAGCACCGCCGCCATTTTTTCCTTCCGCTTGATGTCCGCGGAGCGCGGTCAACAGCGCGAGACCGGCCGAATCGAGTTTGGTCACGCCGGAGAGGTCTATTTCGCTCACCGACAATGCCTCACTCGCCAGCGATTGCCAGCGCGCGTTCGCGTTTGCGTAGGTGAGCTCGCCTTCGATTTTCATTTCTGATTTGGATGGGTATCGCTTCGCCGAACCCATCCTACGGTTATTTGTTTTTCGATTGCAATTGCTTAATCAACGCATCGACGCCTTGATTGCCGATCACATTGTTGAACTCTTCGCGATAGTTGGTCACGAGGCTCACACCGGCAACTGCGACGTCGTAGGCTTTCCACGAACCATCGGCCGCTTTTTCCATCGAGTAATCGATCGGAATGCCTTGGCCATTGGTTTGTTGCACGACAGTTTTCACCGTGACATCGGTGTCGCTCGGCTGCATGCGAAGCGGGCGATAGTCGATCGTGTTGTTCTTGAAGTTTGACAGCGACGCCGAGTAAGTGCGCACTAGAAGCGTTTTGAACTCTTTGCTAAGCGCCGCTTGTTGCTCGGGCGAGGCTTTCGACCAATTGCGCCCCATCGCCAGTTGCGTCATGCGTGCGAAGTTGAAATTCGGTGCGAGCTTGGATTCGATCAACTCGCGCAGCTTCGCCTGATTGTTAAGGATGCCGGCATCGTTCTTGAGCACGGTGGTGACCTCTGTGGCAACCGCTTTAACCTGCGCGTCAGGGGCGACTTGTGCGCTCGCAGCAAGCGCCACGCTCGCGGCTAGCGCGACAGAGACTTGAACCCACCACTGACGAATCGAAACCATATTCAAACCTTTGACAAAAATGCTGTGCTCACTGAGTTTTTGTTTTGCAAGCGAGAAAACTCAGACCGTTGCACTCGATAAACGCTGGCTACTCTTTCGGGCGCTTCCCGTCGAGCACCAAACTCTCGCGCCGCTGCAAATACGCTGAACGAAAAAATGTGTAACGATCCAATGCTGCCTGATTGGCGAGCCCTTCGACTGGGAACAGGGCGACACGGGCGTCCACCACACGCAGCCCCGTTAACGAGTTCCGCGCAGGGACGGATGACACCTGCGATAGCGGGTCGTATTGACCTTCCGCCACACGACCGACGCTGTCTCGCAGCGACGATGGACCCATGAATGGCAATACGAGATAAGGCCCAGCACCAATACCCCAGTATCCGAGCGTCTGGCCGAGGTCTTCGTTGCCGCGTTCTATGCCCATCGGCGTTGCAAGATCGAAAATGCCGCCCAATCCGACCGTCGAATTCAAAATGACCCGACCTAGATCATCTCCAAGCTTTGAGCCTTTCAGTTGCAGTGCGTCCGAGACAACCGATTGCGCATCCGACATGTTTTGAAAAACATTGCTAACCCCCGTTTTCACGGGCGTAGGTACTACAGCGTCATAGCCTTTTGCAATCGGTTTGAACAGATAGTGATCAAACGTGTTGTTAAACGAAAAAACACCGCGATTGATCGGTTCAAGCGGGTCGCCGGGGGCGGCGGTTTTGAACGACGCGCAGCCGGAAAGAGCCACTACGACCACCGAAAACGCGGTCAACAAAAGATGTTTCATTATGGTTTGACTCCTGCGGCAGCGGGTGCGTTCCCGTTTGCGGGCGCGCCATTGCTGCCGCTCTGGGCTTGATTGAATAAAAACTGCGAGATGAGTTTCTCGATTTGAATCGCCGATTGCGATTTCTTGATCCACTCTTCGTCTTGAAGCATCACACTATCGCCACCCGCCTCCAGGCCAACAAATTGTTCGCCGAGCAACCCGCTTGTGAAAATTGTGGCGATGGTGTCTTTCGGAAACTGAAAATTCTTTTCGAGGTGAATGCGGACGGTGGCCTCGTAGGTCTTCGGATCAAGTCGAATACGCTCGACCCGGCCCACGACCACACCAGCGCTTTTCACCGGCGCGCGTGCTTTCAAGTTGCCGATATTGTCGAAGCGCACCATCACTTCATAGCCATTTTTCTCCTCTTTGAAATTGAGCAGATTGCCCACCTTCAACGCGAGGAAAAAGAGCGCAGCGATACCAATCGCAACAAAGATACCGACCCAGAGATCAACGGTTCGCTTATTCATAGTTTTTCTCTAAATGCTGCCACGGAACATGAAGACCGTGAGCACAAAATCTAGCGCCAAAATGACGAGCGCGGAGGTCACCACGGTGCGCGTTGTCGCCGCAGAAACGCCCTCGGCGGTCGGCGTCGCGTCATAGCCTTCAAACACCGCAATCAAACTCACTGCGACCGCAAATACGATGCTTTTGATGACGCCGTTCAACACATCGTAGCGCCAATCGACTGCCGCTTGCATCTGCCCCCAGAACGCGCCACCGTCAATGCCAATCAATTTCACACCGACCAGATAGCCGCCGTAAATGCCCAGCGTCGAAAAGAGCGCGGCAAGCAGCGGCAACGAAATCACACCCGCCCAGAAACGCGGCGCAACGACGCGGGCGACTGGATCCACTGCCATCACTTCCATCGCCGCGAGCTGTTCGGTCGTTTTCATCAAACCGATTTCAGCGGTGATCGCGGAGCCCGCGCGCGAGGCAAATAGCAACCCCGCGACAACCGGGCCGAGTTCGCGCACGAGCGAGAGCGCAACTAGCACGCCCATCGCCTCCGTCGCGCCGAAACGCACCAACGTTTCATAACCCTGCAATGCGAGCACCATGCCGATGAAAAGCCCGCTCATGAGCACGATGATGAGCGAGAGTACGCCGGCGTGATAGAGCTCCTTGATTAGCAAGCGTGGACGCAAAAACGTCGATCCACTTGCTCGGATCACAGCGAGCAAAAAACGCGTTGCGAAACCAAGTCGCGTGATGCCGCCGCGAGTCGCCTCACCAATGCCAATGAACCAGTTGGCTACCCCCGTCACGAAGCCGTTCATGCTGCGGCTCCCGAGAATTCCTCGACGAGCGGTTTGGCCGGATAGTGAAACCGCACCGGGCCATCAGGCTCGCCATTGACGAATTGCTTCACGAACGGATCGTTGCTCGATTTGATGGTTGCGACATCGCCGTGCGCGACGACTTTACCTTCGGAGATGAAGTAAATGTAGTCAACGATTTTGAGCGACTCCATGATGTCGTGCGTCACCAAAATCGAGGTCATACCTAGCGCGTCGTTCAACTTGCGAATGAGCTGTCCGACCACGGAAAGTGAAATCGGATCGAGCCCAGCGAACGGCTCATCGTAGAGCACCAGTTCGGGGTCGAGCGCAATCGTGCGCGCAAGTGCGACGCGTCGCGCCATGCCGCCTGAGAGCTCGCTCGGCTTCAATTCCGCCGTGCCGCGCAAGCCCACCGCGTTTAACTTCATTAGCACCAGATCGCGAATGATCGACTCGGGCAAGTCGGTGTGTTCGCGCATCGGAAACGCGATGTTTTCAAACACCGTCATATCGGTGAAGAGTGCGCCGAATTGAAACAACATGCCCAAGCGACGGCGATGGGCATAAAGTTGATCTCGACTCATCGAGTCGATCGACTGCCCAGAAACTTTCACCGTGCCCGCGCTTGCCGTATGTTGCCCGCAAATGAGTCTCAGAATGGTCGTCTTTCCGCAGCCGGAGCCGCCCATGACCGCGACCAGTTTTCCCTTCGGCACCGTGAGGCTCACGCCGGATAGGATTTTGCGGTCTTTGGTGTAGCCGAAACTCACCTCATCGAGCGCGATCATCGGCGCGATTTCGGATTGGGTTGCGGAAACGCCGTGCGGCGCGGAGGAGGCGAACATTGCTTTGATTTTATCGACGGCTCGTCATTTGGCTTGTGCGGTGCGACGAACTGCTGCGATGTTATCAACTTTTCCGCAATTAGCCTCAGTGAAACGATTGCGTGACGAACTGAATTTTTAAGTGGGTATATGCTTAAAAGCGCATTGAACTCATATTTAATAGGGCATAGGCTTAATGTGTTGAACGCTTGAATTTGAATCAGCTGGATTTCGATCAGCGCGCGGATTTGAGCGTCTCCGCAAGCTCAAAAAGCACCTCGCGTCGCTCGCCGGTGAGTTTCGCGGCCACCTTCGCCGCTTTCGACGCGGGCAGTTCGTCGAGCAGCGCCTTCATCAGGGTTCGCGGATCGAGCCCGGTTGTGGGGCTGGCGGCATTGGTCGCTGCGTCGACCACGATCACAAATTCGCCGCGCATTTGCGACGAGCGCGACGCGACCCAGTCGGTAAGCGAGGCGGCGTCAACCACGCTGAGTGTTTCGAATTTTTTGGTCAGTTCGCGCGCGATCAGCACTCGCCGGTCGCCGGGCAATCGTTCGCCCAAACGCAGGAGCGTCTTCTCGGCGCGGTGCGGCGACTCGAAGAAAACCGCAAGCTCGTTGCGCGTGGCGAGGCTGTCGATAAACTCGTCCAGCGCGCCGCTGGTCGTTGGTGCGAATCCGAAAAAACTAAACGCCGTCGCGTGAAACCCGGCCACCGAGAGGGCGGTCGTCACCGCAGATACCCCCGGCACCGGCGTCACCCGCAAGCCCGCCGCGCGTACGGCCGCGACCAGTCGCGCGCCCGGGTCACTCACCGCCGGAGTGCCTGCATCGCTTGCGTAGACCACTGCGTGCCCATCGGCAATGCGGCGGACGATGCCCTCGCATTGTTCGCGCTCGTTGTGCTCGCGCACCGAGATCAGGGCAGGTGATTCGATCGCCAACAGGCGCAAGAGCTCGCGGGTGACGCGCGTGTCCTCGCAAGCGATGAGCTGCGCGCGCTTTAGCGTGTCGAGTGCGCGCAGCGTAATGTCGCCCAAGTTTCCGAGCGGCGTTGCGAGCACATACAATCCGCTCTCCAATGGGTTCGATTCACTCATGCTGCGACATTCTTTTCTGGTTGGGCGACACGTATCGGTCAAACTGGTGGGTGCCATCGTAGCCTGCTTTGTGATTTCCGCCGCTGCGACAGCGCAGCTACAGCAGCCACAGCCGCCGCCTCGTCCCGCCGCCGTCCGCGATGAAAGCCAGCCAGCGCCGCTTCGCGCAAAGCCCGCAAACACGTCAAACCCTGCGAGCGATCCGAACACCAGAAAAATCGTACTCCTTCTACCCAGCGAACAGACGCTTTTTCGGCGCGCAGCCGGTGCCGTGCGCGACGGCGTACGGGCAGCGCTTGCTCAGTCTGGGGTCAAAGTCGAGCTGCGCGAATGCGCCTACGGCACGGCGGAGGCTGTCGCCGAGGCCTACGACCGCTGCGGCAGCGAAGAGATCGACGTCATCATCGGCCCACTCGGTCGCAGCGAAGTCAGCGCCCTGTCGGCGAGCGCAGCGAAGCGCGCTCGTCTACGTCCTACGCTGATGCTCTCGCCTCTGGGCGGCGTGCCGCCACGCGATTTTTATGTGTTGGCACCCGAACTCGAAACCGAGGCGGAGCTGATCGCCAAACAAGCGCTCGAAGACGCGTGTCGCAAACCGGTGCTGGTCGACGCCGGCGGCGCGATCGCGGCGCGGGTTTCTGCGGCTGTCGCCGCATACTTCAAGGCAAGCGGCGCGGCGACGCCGCTCGCGCAACACGAGCTGGGTGCGCGCGAGCGTTGGCCGCGACTGACCGACGGTTGGCGGCGCGATGGCGTCGATTGCTTGCTCTTCGCTGGCGGCGGCGCGACGTTCGGCGAGCTGCGACCCTACCTGCGCAACATTACGAGCTACGTTACCAGCGCGAGCTATGAGGCCGAACTCGATGCGATTGTCGATTGGACCGGCGTGCGCATCGCCGATGCGCCATTTTTGCTGGACGCACTGCGTCCCGATTTTGCCAATCTTGCGCCAGCCGAGACCGCGTCACCGACACTTGCGCGACTGTTCGCGCTCGGCGTGGATGCGACGCGTATTGCCTTGCTGGGTAGCGAAAGCGGGTTTTCGAGCGAGTCGCGTGGGAGCGATCAGTCCCGCGAACTCGGCGAGGCGCCGGCGACCGCAGCCGCAGCTGCGGCACCGGCTGCGCGGGCTTTTTTGCCGCCGGAGTCGTTTGACGGCGCAATTGGACGCTTGCGTTTGCGCGATGGGCAGTATGTGCGTACGCCGACGATGGGCGAGTTTCGCGTCCGCCTGCCAGTTGCACTCGGGCTCTAACTGCCGTGACTACAGCGAAGCGCGCGACTGGGGATGCGTTTGAAGCGAAGGCGCTGGATTTCCTCGAACGCGCGGGTCTGCGCCTGGTGGCTAAAAACTGGTCGT
>JAAFJI010000076.1 GCA_013298045.1 Betaproteobacteria bacterium | reverse complement strand
ACCCGCAGCAGCTTGGTCTGCGGTGAGATTACAGGTGCCGATGCCAACCAATGAAACCGTCGTGCCGCTGACGGTGCAGACGCTCGGGGCACTGGTGGTTGCGAAGACGATTTGCGCGCCCGATGGGGCACCGGTCGCACTCAAAATAACAGTGCCGCCAGCAGTGGCGCTTGCTGGCGGCGAGAAGCCGATGATGACCGACGCGATCGGGTTGATCGTGATGCTGGCGGTGACTTCCGGTGCGGCTGTGTAGATACCGCCTGCGGCTTGATTGGCCGTGAGGTTGCACGTGCCAATGCCGACAAATGTGACTGTCGCCCCGCTGACGGTGCAGACGCTTGGCGGGCTCGTAGTTGCAAACACGATCGGATTGCCGGAGCCGCCGCCCGTCGCCGTGAGCGTCGCCGCTGGCGCGCCAACGGTTACGGGCGAGCTTGGTGCGAAGCCGGTGATCGTTTGCGAATCAATTAACACCATTCCGCGCAAGTCGTTAGGCATCGTCCCCAGCGCCGCCGATTGAACCCCGGTGGTGCTCAGAGTGCGCAATTCGGAATTAATGTTCGACACGAGAAATAAGTTTTGCGTCGGATCCCAAACCGCGCCGAACACCTCGCCGCCTGGGAGCGCGCCCGTTGTAATGGAGGTGATTGGTGTGTAGGGCGACGTCGATGGAAAGCGCTCGTAGAAGACGCTGGAATTGCCCGACCAGTGATAAATCTGGCTATCCACCGGATTGAATGCAATGACTTCGCCGTCGGCACCGTTTCCGAGCGCAACAGCGAGCGTTGGCACCCCGGTGGCTTTGTTGATGGTGTAGAGCGTCTCAGGGACGCTCGCGCCGTTACCCGTCACCCCGAAAAGTTGACCATCGCTGCGGAAAGTAAGCGAGGAGAAGTTGTCGCCCAGATTGCCGATCTCGACACCGGCGCCCGTGGCCAGATTGAGCGTGATCAGCAAGCGACCGGTCACGCCGGTCGCGCGCACGATGCCGTAGACGACGCCTGTGGTCGGGTCGAGCGTAATGCTGTTCGCGCCAGTAATCGTGCGCGACGGAACCGCGATCAGTGTTGAGGAAATCACAGCCGCGTTGGTCGGATTGATTTCATAGAGACCGAAGTCGCCTGCAGTGGCGCCGGTATTCGCAAACGGATTGACGGCGAAGAGCCGCGGAGCCGCCGTTGCTACCGTTGCAATGCACAGCGAAAGCGCGCAAAACGCACGCGCAATAAAACTCAGTTTCATGGAATTCCCCGGGTGTGTAATCTTGTTCACGCCGTAAGTGCGTTTTTTCAAGTGTAGTCCCATAAGTTGAGGGAACCGTTCGCGTAAACCAGGGGTAGCGGTAGATCGGTGCCGACGGCGCTTCGTCCGATGCCGTGAAAAGAAGAAAGTGAAACAACGGGCTCGAACGTGGCGAAACGCGCACGGACGATCCCGCGACTTTGAACTTGTTCATCAAAGGGCGCAATGTATCGAGCGAACAGGTGGCGGTCGGGGTCGATCGAGTCAGCCGCACACTTGAGAACTGCGTTTCGACCCAAAACTTAAACTACGAAAGTCGTCAATCGTCGATAATTTAGTTATGATCGTTTACAACCTTGCCTGCGAGCACAAACATCCTTTTGAAGGTTGGTTCGCCTCCCCGATTGATTTCGAAAACCAGCGCGACCGGGGGCTTGTCGAGTGCCCGGTGTGCGGTTCGAAAACGGTGGAGCGGCAGTTGCACGCGCCGCGCATCAACGTGGGCGGCGTTGGCGGCTCGCGCGAGCGCGCCTCGGAGCAGGCGCGACAGGAAATCGAAGTCGCAAAGGGTGCCGACAAAACCGGCGAATTCGTATCGAGCGACGACTACAAAAAATTAGTCAGCGCAGTGCAGACTTTCGCCAAAAACGTCCGTGAAAACACCGAGTACGTCGGCGAAAAATTCGCCGACGAAGCGCGAGCCATGCACTACGGCGACAAGCCGCATCGCGGCATTCGCGGACGCGCGGATGCGCAAACGGCAAGCGAGCTGCGCGACGAAGGAATTGAGTTTCAATCGCTACCGTTTCCAATCGATTTTCCGAACGCGCACTAAACGTCTTTTTCTATACGACGTTTTTATTCATCGCTGCATATCTGTTTGGTTCAGTCGCGGTTTTCTATCATGTAGATAGTGAAATAACGCGAGATTTTCCTATGTTTTATAGGGCAAAGAGCGAAATTATTTAATGAAAAGCGCGGCACGTGTATGCCGCGCTTTCTTTCATGCTCTACTGCGCTGCGGCGTTCGGACTAGCGCTCGAAGCGAACCCGATTCGCTCTGACCACGCCGTCCGCGCCGAACACGCCTCTGACCTCGACACGCACGCCGTTGCGCAGGTCAGCAGCGGTGCCGCGCTCGAATGTCGCGCCGGTTGCGTTAGTCGTTCGGCCGCCGATTACAAAAGACGCCACACTGACGAAACCGGAGACATTGCCTGTGCTCTCGAATTCGGTGCCCGGCGTCGGAGTCGGTGCAGGCGGCGGAGGCGGTGGTGGCGGTGTCGTACCGGGCGGTGGAGCCGGTGGTGGCGGGGTGGTACCGGATGGCGATGCCTTGATCTCAACCTGCGTTGCGACGAGGACACCTGCGACGATGGCACCTTTGACTTCGACCAACACGCCGTTGGCAAGCGATGCTGCGCTGCCGTCCTTGAACAAAGCGCTGCTGGCGTCTACACGTTGCCCATTGACAGTGAAGTTCGCTGCGCTTACGAATCCGCTCACCGTGCCGAGCAGCTCAGCGCCTCCTGCAACCGCATCGTCGTCATCGTCATCACCGTCTTTGACTTCGACACGGGTCGCGACCAGTACGCCATTGACAATCGTGCCATGAACTTCGACCTTCACGCCGTTGGCAAGTGAGGCGATCGTGCCATCTTCAAATACAGCGCCGCTCGCATCGACGGTTTGACCGTTCACCGTCAAGCTGCTCGCGCTCGCGAAGTTCGCGATGACGCCTTCGAGCTCCGCCAGGCCTGCGCCGGGCGGTGGCGTCGGCGACGGATTCGGAGCGACCGCGTCCTCAATCTCGATTGTGGTGGCAACGAAAACGCCGTCGACGAAGGTGCCGTGCGCTTCAATTTCGATTCCGATTTGCAGCTGAGCCGCTGTGCCTCGCGCGAACACAGCGTTTGTCGTATCCACAGAGATCGCGTTTACGAAGAGGCGTCCAGCCGAGCCGATGGCGGTGATGAAGCCTTTCAGTTCGTCGATCGATGCGGCGGTATCTTCGGGCAGGTTCACTTCTTTCGCGACCAGTACGCCCGCGACCACAATGCCCTCGACACGTACGCTGAGCCCATTGGCGAGCGCGCTGCTCGCACCGTGTTCGAAGCGGGCGTTGCTTGCGTCGACTTTTTGTGTGCCCAGCATAAAGTCGGAAATCGAGACAAAGGCGCTGACGACGCCGGAGATTTTTGTGTTCTCGGTACTCGCGCGAGGTGTCCCGGCCTTCGCCTCGGCGGTGAGGTCTGTGGCGATCGTTGGTGCACAGAACGCGGTGCGTTCATCGGTAAAACCGAGCTTTGTCATGCTGGCGTGCACTTCGATTTCATTGCTGTAGCGGTGATTGCCGTCCGGGCGGTTGTTGTAGGAGCGATAAATGGCTTTGCTCCCGTTTGCGCAGCGCTGTGCGCTCGGTTGTATCGCATAGAACGCAACGCCCTCGTCGGCGAAACCGGTGCCATCGGCTTGCACCGGCAGCGAGCGCAGGCCAGCGATGTCGCCCGGATGCGAGGTATAGACGTGGCTTGCGAGTTTTGGCTGGAAAAAGCGCATCACCGGTACCGCCTCGACCGGGCGCGCGCTTGCGTTCGGCGACCAAGCGGAAAACGATCGTCCGGAGCGGGCAAACTCGGCTTGTAGCGCCGGTGAATCGAGCGCGCGCTGTTCGGCGACCGAACCGGTCATGAAGTAGTGTGCAGTGGGACGGTGAAAGTATTCGACAACCGTCATATCCGGCGGCGAGCTCGCCGCGTGCGCGGAAAGGGCTTGACTGAGAGCGACCAAAATCGCAGTGGACAACAGGGACTTGCGCATCGAAATTCTCCTCTGTATACGCAAACTGGCGGCGCGCGAGCATTGGTTTCGCCTCGCACGAGTCGCGACCGCGCGTTTGGCGAATGTCGCCAGGCGTGGTGCTTGCTGTACAGAGCAGAGCCACAGTACAAAAATACGCAGGTGAGGAAGAATTTTTGCGGCAATCGCTGAGCGGGTGTCCGCACAGGCGACGCGCCGCAGGCGGTACTACGGCAGCGCGAGCCCGCAGCTCGTTTCGAGATGCGCGCGAATCGCGCCGCCGTCGCGTTGGGGTGCCCCGGCGGCCGTTGCCGCACCGATCAGTGCGTCGTCGAAGCCGAGCATCGCGCGCAGAATGGCCAGACCGTCGGTGGTTGGTCGCGAAAAGCCATCGCCATCGACGTCAAGATTGCACCGCTCGACCAGCGCGGAGGCGTCGAGCAGTCGGATATTGGTTTGCTGTGCGGTCGTGGTGGACAAGCGCGCGGTGCTGCTTCGCTCGATGCGTCGTGCCAGATACTTGGCAGGCAGTGTGCGATGAACGCCACGTAGCAGTGCCGCCGCGCCGGCGATGATCGGAGTTGCCATCGAGGTGCCGCTCCAGCTGGCGAAACCTCCGGGAAGCGCGCTGGTGGGCACCGCGCTGGTGATACCGTCGCCTGGCGCGGCGACTTGCACCCACGAGCCAAAATTGCCGAAGTCGGCGATCTGGCCGGCCTGGTTGCTGGCGGTGACCGAGATCAGACCATAAACACTCTCTGCTGCCGGAAACTTGTCTATCGCGTCGCTGCCCTCGTTACCAGCCGCCGCCACGAAAACGACACCGGCATTACCAGTGGTCGCACAGCGGGCGCGATCATCGTCGTACGAGCTATCCGAGAAATCGAGTTCCGGATCGGCGGCGTTACTCGGTTCGCAGCCAAACAGTTTCATCACCGAGGTGACCGTTTTCATTCGATCCGGTGTACCGAGACTTAAGTTGACGATATGCGCGCCGTCAAGGGTTGCGCGTTCAAGTGCTTCCTTCAGCACCCAGGCATTGCCCTGACCGTTGGCATCGAGCACACGGTAGGGAATAATCTTTGCCTCTGGTGCCACCAGCGCTATTAACCCGGCGACATGCGTTCCGTGCCCGCACCTCGTATCGTTGAGCGCGCACGTTTCGGTTGGATCGTTGTCGCCATCGACGAAGTCGTAACCCGGAAGTAGCTTTCCGACAAGCGCTGGGTGATTCGGATCAATGCCTGTGTCGAGCACCGCGACTTTCACACCCGCGCCTTTGGCGAAAGCATGCGCCTGACTGAGTTTGATTGCGGTGGGAGCCCACTGTGCCGCGTACTGCGCTGGATTGCCTAGCGACCAAAGACGTGTGGGGTTGCCCTCCGGGCTTTGATGAACGAAGTTTGGTTCAGCCAAAAGCACACGCGCGGTGTCGGCGGCGAGCAGTGCCACAACCACGTCGACGTTGGCGCTCACCGGTAAGGTCAAGCGATAAATCGGGCGACCGCCAAATTGCGTAGAGCTCACCGCTCCGGAACTCGCGACGATCGCCGCTAGATCGGCGGTACTCTTTAACTTCACGAGCACCTCGCGCGGAACGGTTGCAGCGCGCGCGACCGACGCTGCCAGCAATAGGGTAATTGCGAGCGAGGCAAGTCGTGCGACCGCTGAGCAGCGGGCATCATGTCGGCGACAAAAATTCATGAACGTGTTTTCTACGACGAGGCGAAGCTATCGACAGAGGGTTGAGCGGCGCTGAAAATACAGCATTCTTTTACTATTTTCTTCTTTGTGTTCTCGTTTTGCGCAGGGTGGGTGCTTTCACAAAACTGCCTACCAGCCGCCGTAGAGAACAAAAGCCGCCCAGTGAAAGGGGTGTGGATGAGTTTTCATTACAGTGCATTGTGCTTCGCGTAACGCGGATGCCGGTTTCGCGCCGCTTTTGAGCGCTTGATAGAAAATCCCCATGAACCGCTTGGTTGTCGCGTCGTCGACCGCCCACAAGCTCGCGACGATCCGCGAAGCGCCGGCGACCAAAAACGCGCGTACAAGACCAAACATCTCATCGCCACGTTGATATTGCGCGATACCGGTTTCACAACCGCTCAAGGTAACGATCGCCGATCGTAGATTGAGCGTTTCAGCATCGATCGCGGCGAACGACTGATCGGCCAATTCGAGCGCAGAGAACATCGGATTGTCGGACCGAAAGTGCGCATGGCACGCCAGGTGCAGCACATGGACCTCGCCAGAGTATCGCCGCAGGTTTGCGACCGTCGCGTGTTCGTCGATGAGTAATTCCGAGTGATCGAAGAGCTCCGCGACAAACTCTGTTTCTTCCTTCGCATGCGAAAGTCGCGTCGTCTCGCCAAGTACGAGCGCGCGGCTAGGAACGTCGGGCGAATGCAGGATTCCGTAGCACGCAGCCTGCGCGCTTGGCACAACGGCGATGTCGATTGTTTCGGCAAGGTAGTGCGTTCCGTCGTAGAGTGCGGCGAATTGAATGGCACCGAGCTGCTCGTGCGGCACAATCAACACGCGTGTCTTGTTCGCGAGCTTCGATTCGATGGGAGCCCACAGCAGCCGGTAGAGTGCGGTCATCGCTAACTCTGCGCGTCGATTTAAACGCTCGCTGTGCTGCGCTGCGGCCTCTGCGCCGAAGCGCAAGGTCTCGATTTGGAAGCGCGCCGTTTCGATTGCGTCGAGCACGTCGCCCCAGCTTGCGACGTTTCGTACGAGCGCGACGCCCGCGTGGTTGGCAACGAACGCCACAAGCTCGTCATCGATCGCGAAATATTCGACGAGCACGTCGCTCTCATGCGAGAAGAGGGTGCGCAGCGTTTCCGCGTTGAATGTCTGTGTCGCTATGGATTCAACGTTTTGCGCGTTCGGTCGCGTGGCGGCCGCAATACGGTGCCGACGCGCGCGTTCGAGCAAATCCCGCTCGACGTTGCGCGCCTCGTGTGTCGCGGACTCGGTATCTTCGCCATTGTCAACGAGTTGCTGCAAATGACGATTCAGCCAGTTGAGTCGCTGGCGAAGTCGAATCTCGTCATCTCTCTCGACGATCCCCTCTTTTTCGCGAAGTTTCCGCGATTCGCCCAAGCGCTCGCTCAACGCGCGCGCGCGAAACTGCTCAACACGACCGAATGCCTCGCTTGTGACCGCTTGAGTCGGGTTGCTCGCATGCGCCGCGAGCGCGATCCGCAGCAATTCGAGGTACGGACGCGCATGATCCACCAGAAACGCGCTGCGAATATCGTCGCCTGGTAGTGCGTTTCTTTGTTCCTCGAACGCTTTTATCGCCGATTCGAATGTGAATTTGGCTCGCTCCTGATCGCCTTCGCGCTGAAGACCAATGCCCATACCGACCAAACATCGAACTTCGATTGACCGGAGTTCCAGCTTTTTGGCACGCGCCAGACAAGTGGAGAATTCCTTGGTTGATTCGCGAGCTAAGCCGGATTCGAGTGCCGCGAACGCGGCAACAACATCGGCGGCTAACTCGTTTGCCGGTTGTTTGAGGGTTCTAAAGATTGCGGCTGCGTCTTGCGCGGCGCTGCGTGCGAAAGCGTAGTCGCCTTCGAATTGAGCGAGCTCAGCTCGAGCGAATTTCACCGAAGCTTGACCTGCCGGAATGTCTTGTGCGGCGAACAGCGCCTCTGCGGCTGCGAAGCACTCTTTCGCTTTAGAACGGGTCGCATCGTTGAGCGCGAGCGCGCGACCGAGCTGGGTCAACCCCAGCGCTTTCTCAGCGTACATCTCGAGCGTGTCGAATCGCGCAATCGATTGTTCGAGCAATGCGCGCGCTTCTTCCGGCATGCGCAGTTCGAGGTAGGTATCCGCGAGCTGCTTCTCTGCCGTCGCGATACTTTGCGGGACATTTAGCGTGACATATGCGAACCGTGCCAGCTCGAAACCTTTGAGCGCGGCAGAATATTCGCCAAGCGCAAGACGCAGCAAAGCAACCGATTCCGCGATGGCTGCCTGGGCGAACGACAGATTGTGTTTCTTTGCGATTGTGTTGGCGTAATCGTATTGCTCGATGGCCAGTGCGAAGTTGCCCAACATTTTGTTCGCGTTCGCCATGCCGGTCTGACACGAGACGAAGCGCTCAAAATCCTGCAGCTCCCAAGCAATATCGCCGCCGCGTTTGAAGCGATCAATCGCAGCGCTGTAATCGCTCATTTCTAAACTGACATTGCCGAGATTTACGCTGAGTCTGCACGCAGCGTGCATATCCTCGGCACGTAGTAGTTTTGAAAGCGTTTCGCTACCGCACTCGTCGGCGCGCTTGAATTCGCCGAGAATGCAAAGCGCGATGATCTTCGGGATTTGCGTGTGCGTGGCAGGCGTGTCGAGATCAATCGAGTGAAATTGCGTTGCTGCAGCGTCGAAGCGTTCGATCGCGCGAGTCATTGCTCCGTTCGTGAGATCGGCGAAACCGTTGACCCAATTACGTATCGCGGAGATTTCCGTTTTTACGGGCTCCGGCGCGTTTGGTGCGAGCGTGTCGTGCATCGCATCGAGCGCACGCGCGGCTCCGACCGTGCCCTGGGGCGCACTATTCCACAACGCTGCGGCGAAATCCTTCAGCGCCCACGCTAGTTCGACAAGATCGAGCGGCGAGGCGTCGGCGCGCAACGTAGCGTCGCCGCGAGCCAGTCTTTCGGCGAAGTGCTTGGTTTCTTCGGCGTTGCGATCCAATCGGCTTGCCCTTTTTCGCTAAGGAAGCGGGCAGCGTAGCACGGGTTTGGCTAACCTAGCAGCATCGTGTCGATGGCTCAGCTTGCCGAGGTTTAGCTTGGCTCGCGGGTTAAATGTTCCCGTTTCAAGAAGAAACCCGCATGCGAGGGTCTTATGGAAGTTCGATCACTTGCACCACCGTCAAGCCCGCTTACGAATCTCGAACGCCGGCAAGGTAATCGTTTCGTCGTCGAGCGTGAACATGAGTCGTGCAAGACCCGGCGGGAGTGAGGCGATGCGAAAAGAACCCAACTCATCAAGCGGAAGCCCAAAGGAGGCAGCAGGTTGATCGCGAAGATGGGTATCTATCGATAACGACATTGAACCTGCACCAAAGTCACCTAATATTTGGCCTCCAAGCACAAAGCTGTCGCCTTTTGGCGTAACCCGCACGTCGAAGTCGCGACCAGGTGCCGAGAACATCATTTGCCGCGTTTCCATGGTCGTGGAGCGCAGACCGAGTGCTGCGGGCGAGGTAGTCCAGCTGTCGAAGGTAAGCACCGCCTGCAGCGCTTGCGCAATGGATTGACCGAGGGCGTAGGCGGTCGACGCGAGCGTTTGCGCAGGTGCGGTTTGCGGCGCTTTGGCGAGCGCGTAAGCTTTATGCAAAAGCGCGGGTGGCGCGTCATCCAGCGATGCAGCTTCGCGCAGCAAGGCGTCGAAGGCGTCGTCGTGGAGTTTGTGTGGAAGTTTCATTGCGCGTCCTTCGGCATACTGACGCCGCCCCAGTTGATACGATTTCTACCCTCGCACAGAGTCGCGACGCGGTGACAAAATACATCGCCAATAGCAAAGTCGGTTCTCATTCGACGAGCCCTCGCAATTTGGCGAGGCAGCGCGCCCGCGTCGGACCGATGCTTCCGACGGGAATTGCGAGTCGCGCGGCAATCTCGTCGTAGGGCACAGCTTCGTCGTCTGCGTAGAGCATGGTCAACAGATCGCGGCAGCGCACGTCTAGCGCTTCGAGTGCGTTGCGCACGAGATTTGCCATTTGCAGGCGCTCGGTCGCTTCGTCCGGCCTCGCGGCTTCATCTTCGATGTCGATTGAAGCTTCGTCTTCGTCGTCGATTGGCGTGAACGAGACGTGGCGCAGCGCGCGACGACGCTGCAAGAGCCCTTCACGCTTTGCGGTCGTAACGATCCAGGCTTGCAGGCGCGACGGATCTTCGATGCGCGGCAGGTTTTCATAAAGCCGCGAGAAAACCGTTTGGAAAACGTCCGCACAGGCGTGCTCATCCATGTCCATGCGGCGCACGATTGCGTATACAAGCCTTTGATAGCGCTTGACCAAGCTGCGCCAGGCCGATTCGTCGCCCGCTTTGCAACGCGCAACAAGCGCCGCGTCGTCGGGCTGTTCTAATTTGCTTTCCGTCATTTCGAGGAAGCATAGCGGGTTTGTCGGGGAGGTCGCACGACGTTTCGTCATCGCGAACGGCGACGCAAACCAGAAAGTTTCGGCTTCGCCACGGCGTGGGCGCCGACTCCAAATTCCTTGGTCGCGACCGCCTAGGGTCTCGCGACTACGAGCGTGGTACCGGTGCCCATGCTTTCGTAGGAGACTTGACGTTCGCGCTTCGGCAACAATAGCGTCTCTTTTGAAGGCACATTCAATGCCGCTCATCCACAGCGCTTTTTATCGCTTTGCTCGTTTGCACGATCCCGCGCAGGTAGCTGTGCGCGTAAGAGAGCTTGCGCATGCGCTCACCGGAAGCATCATCGTTGCTTCGGAAGGCATCAACGGCACGGTTGCTGGCGACACTGAGGCGGTCAACGAGTTCGAAAAGACATTGCGAACCGACCCCACGTTCGCCGATGCGTTTCGTGAGATGCAGTTCAAGCGCAGCGGGTGCACGACGCCGCCATTCGGCCGCATGAAAGTGCATTTGAAGGATCGGATCGTCGCGTTTGGCGACCCCGACGCGAGCGTTTTCGGCGAACGCACGACTGCGGTGAGTCCGAGCCAGTGGCGCGAACTCATCGCACGCGACGACGTGGTGGTGATCGACAATCGCAACAGTTTCGAATATCGCCTGGGGCGTTTCGAAAACGCAATCGATCCGAAGGTGTCGCACTTCAGCGATTTCGCGAACTACGTGGAAGCGCACGCGGACGACTGGCGGCGCGAAGGCAAATCGGTTGCGATGTATTGCACCGGCGGCATTCGCTGTGAACGCGTTGCGCCCTGGATGCAACGGCTCGGCTTGAAAGTGTTCGAGCTCGATGGCGGTATCTTGAATTATTTTCAGCAGATGTCGGACGCCGAACGCGATTGGCAAGGCGAGTGTTTCGTATTCGACAACCGCGTCGCGATCGATACGAAACTGAACGAGACCGAAACGCCGATTGAGGCGGTGTACGAGGCCGAGCCAGATGGCGCGTGGCGCATCGCTCGCGCGAAACGCTTGCGCGAGGCCGTCGGCGATGTTGAGGATGAGTAGTTGAATCCCGTACAAGAAGGCGTGAATGCGAGCTACGTCGCGCTTCCAGGTGATGTCGGCGCGTGGCCAACACTGCTAGATTTCTTCTGCACGAAGTTTCCACAAGTATCGCGAGAGATGTGGATGCAGCGATTTGCCAACGGCGACATTGCCTACACCTCATCTTCCCGCGAAGGCGCACCCGGTCTAAGCGCAGAGCACCAGCCAACGATGGCGCAACCGAACGACGCGCCGCGCCCGCACGTAAAGCTCAAGTACTTTCGACGTGTCGAAAACGAAGCGCCCATACCGTTTGCCGAACGAATCGTCTATCAAGACGAAAACATGCTTGTCGCCGATAAGCCGCACTTTCTGCCGGTGGTTCCAAGCGGTCGCTTTGTTCAGGAGACGCTCCTTGCGCGGCTGCAGCGCAAAACCGGTATCGACACACTCGTGCCAGCGCATCGGATTGACCGCGATACGGCGGGCCTGGTTTTGTTTGTGGTTGAGCCGAGTTTGCGCGCTGCTTACCAGGGGTTGTTCCGCACGCGCAGCGTCGCCAAAGTGTACGAGGCGATTGCGCCCTACGCGGCGGCGCTCGCGTCGCCCTACGTTCATCGCGCTCGGCTTGTCAACAGCACAGAGCACTTCATGCAGGTCGCGAGTGTGTTTGGCGAGCCCAACAGCGAGACGCATATCGAAGTCGTAGAGCGTGTGGGCGAGTTTGCGCGCTACCGGCTGATGCCGCTGACTGGAAAGCGTCACCAATTGCGTGTGCATATGGCAAGCCTCGGTGCGCCGATTCTCAACGACCCCATCTACCCGCGACTCAAGCCACAGCAAATTGATGGCGACGAAAGGTGCTTTTCGCGACCGTTGCAGTTGCTCGCGCATACGCTCTCGTTCGTCGATCCGGTGACTGCCTCGCCGCATCGCTTCGTGAGCGAACGAAAGCTTGATTTTTCGTTTTTTACCAACAGCTAACTAAACTTTCGCCCCATTAAACAAAGCGTCTGTGAGGTCTAAACTTTTAATTGATATAAATATAAAATAGCGCTTAGCTGTTATTTTATGGGGCAAGCGGCATGTAAGCTATAACGAGACTGAAAACTCGCAACACTCCGAGCGATTTTGCGCTGCTCGCGTGCGCTTGCCGAGACCGAGCGCTGTCCGAGCGAGAACAGCGCGTCGCACGCGCCCGACGCTGCTACGAGGCACAACGCCGCGCGACGTGGCGCCAAGGGTCGCGCCGATGCGCTACGCTTTCGAGATGAACCCAGCCGACCTCTCCGCGCACGAACTCGCGCTCGCTTACAGAAATAGATCTCTCTCGCCGGTCGAGGCGACTCGCGCAATTTTTGAGCGAATGGATGCAGTCAACCCGCTCATTAACGCGTTCTGCTTTGAAGATCGCGAGCAGACGATGCGCGATGCGCTGGCGAGTGAAGCGCGCTGGCTTAGCGACACCGCGCGCTCGCCACTCGAAGGCGTGCCGATCTCGATCAAGGATCTGATCCTCACCAAAGGTTGGCCAACGCTTCGCGGTTCGCGCACGATTGATCCCACGCAAGCTTGGCTGGACGATGCGCCCGCCGTCGCACGTGTCCGAGAGGCGGGGATGGTCATGATTGGAAAAACCTGTACACCGGAGTTCGGAATCAAAGGCACGACCGACAATACGCTCACCGGTGTGACGCGAAATCCATGGAATCCGACACTCACATCCGGCGGATCGTCCGGTGGCAGTGCAGCGGCCGTGGCCGCTGGTCTCGGTCCACTCTCGATTGGCACCGACGGCGCTGGCAGCGTGCGTATCCCGGCGGCATTTACCGGTGGCTTTGGGCTCAAGCCGTCGTTTGGTCGCGTACCGGCCTGGCCGCTCTCGCCGTTTGGCACCGTAGCGCACCTCGGCCCGCATTCGCGCACCGTGCGCGACGCCGCACTGCTGCTCAACGAAATCGCCAGACCGGACGTGCGCGACTGGACGTCGCTGCCGTATTCTGCGTGCGACTACACGGCGTCATTCGAGCGCGATCCGGCGGAGCTTCTGCGCGGGCTTCGTATCGCGTTCAGTCCGACGCTCGGCTATGTGAACAACGTTGACGAGCAGGTCGCGGTCAGCGTGCGGCGTGCGGTGACCGCGTTCGCCGAGGCCGGCGCAATCGTCGAAGAGATCGATCCCGGCTTTGACAACCCGCTTGAAATTACGACGAAGCTCTGGTTCGTCGGGTCTGCGACGCTTTATAACGGGCTCAGCGAAACGCAAAAAGCGCTGGTTGATCCGGCGCTTGCCTGGCAGGCAGAGCAGGGCAATCGCTTAACGGTGCCAGAGTTGCAAACCCTGACCAAACGCCGCGGCGAGCTCGGCATTCACATGCGTCGCTTTCATGAGCGTTTTGATCTGCTCGTCACGCCTGGGGTTTCGATCCCGGCGTTCGCCGCGAAATCTCCGTCCGAGCATGAGCTCTCAATCGAAGCGTTTCTCGGCTGGACGCCGTTCTCCTATCCGTTTAACCTCACGCAGCAGCCAGCCTGCGTCTGTCCTTGCGGGTTTGACCGCGAGGGTTTGCCGCTCTCGGTGCAAATCGTGGGGGCGATGCATGCCGATGCGCTCGTCCTTCGCGCGGCGCACGCATTCGAGCAGATGCGTCCGTGGCCGCGGATCGCGTCGCTCACTACTCGCGGCTAACGCGGCTAAGCTTTCGGCTTTGAACCGAAGTCGAAGCCGTATGACAACCATTGCCTTAATTGCGCACGACCGCTGCAAAGAATTGATGGTGGCACTCGCTTGCGAACACCGCGAGCTCTTGGGGCGATGCGCGCTCGTGGCGACGCGAACCACTGGCGGTTTGCTCAAGGACGCGCTCGAACTCGACGTGCAGTGCATGCTCTCCGGTCCGCAAGGCGGCGATTTGCAGATTGGTGCCTTGATCGCGGAAGGGCGGATCGACGCCGTCGTGTTCCTGCGCGATGTGCTCACCGCCCAGCCGCACGAGCCAGATATCTCGGCGCTGCTGCGAATTTGCGATGTGCATAACGTGCCGGTTGCGACCAATACGGCGACCGCCAAGCGCGTTCTGCTTTCACTCACCGCGCCCTGAGTTGCCGCGCACGACAAACGGCTCATCGCTGTTTCGGTAAACAAAAAAGGGCACTTTCGTGCCCTTTCTCTTACCCCACACCGGGACGCGGGACGTTAGTCTTCGACGAAGGTTTCGTCGCGCTTTTTGCGAATCGCCGGCAACGCCATCACGATCAGCAGCAGCACCGACAGAATCAACATCGTGAGGCTGATTGGGCGTTGCAGGAACACCATCGGATCGCCGCGCGAGAGCAGCATCGCACGACGCAGATGTTCCTCCATCATCGGACCCAGGATGAAGCCGAGCAATAGCGGTGCCGCTTCGCATTCGAGTTTTGCAAACACATAGCCAATCACGCCGAACGCCGCGATCACCCAGACATCGAAGGTGCTGTTGTTGACCGTATACACGCCGATACAGCAAAACACCAAAATCATTGGGTAGAGCAGGCGATACGGAATTTTCAACAGTTGTACCCAAATGCCGATTAACGGCAGATTGAGGATCACCAGCATCAGGTTGCCGACCCACATCGACGCGATCAAACCCCAGAAGAGCTGCGGATTGGACGTGATCACCTGGGGACCAGGCTGAATATTGTGAATCGTCATCGCGCCGACCATCAGGGCCATCACCGCATTCGGAGGAATGCCGAGTGTCAAGAGCGGGATGAACGAGGTTTGCGCGCCGGCATTGTTCGCCGATTCCGGCGCTGCAACGCCGCGAATATTGCCTTTCCCGAATGCCGGGTTGGCGTTGGGACCGGCCAGCTTCTTCTCAAGCGAGTAGGCCGAGAACGAGGCAAGCACCGCACCCCCGCCAGGCAAAATGCCAAGCAGAGAGCCGAGCAGGGTGCCGCGCGTAATCGCTCCCTTCGAGTCTTTGAAGTCTTGGCCGGTTGGCAATAGGCGTCCGACTTTTGACGTGAACACTTCGCGCGCCGCGCCTTTTTCAAGGTTGATGAGAATTTCGCCGATGCCGAAGATGCCCATCGCAATGCCGACAAAGCCGATGCCGTCGGTCAGCTCCGGCACCTCGAAGCTAAACCGTGCGACGCCCGAGTTGACGTCGGTGCCGACCAGCCCCAACACGATACCAAGAACGATCATTGCAATCGCTTTAAGTACCGATCCGTGGGCTAGCACAACCGCAGCAATCAGACCGAGCACCATCAGCGAGAAATAGTCGGCGGAGCCGAATTTAAGCGCTGCCTCGGAGAGCGCCGGCGCGAATGCCGCAACCAGCAAGGTCGAGAAGCTGCCAGCAATAAACGAGCCGATCGCAGCCATGCCAAGGGCCGCACCCGCTCGGCCGTTTCGCGCCATT
>JAAFJI010000072.1 GCA_013298045.1 Betaproteobacteria bacterium | reverse complement strand
GCACAAACATTGACGACGCCTTGTCGCCGCGACCCAAATCGTAGCCTTCAGCGCTAATGACTCGAACGTTGGTCGCACGCGATGGCGCGGTCTGCGCCGAGGCGACTGTGACCGCCCCCATGGCGAGCACGGCAGCGGTCACTAGGTGTTTTTTGGAACAAAACATGGTGTGTTCTTTCAGAAAAGGATCGCTTAACGACGCCAGCACTCAGCTTCAGTGGTGGGGGGCACCGCCACGGCAGTCTTTTCGCTGCGATGGTTCAAGGTAATTGACGTGCAGTAAGGATCAGCAAAAGGCGGGGTCGGCGTGGCCGTAATGAAGTAGTTCCGATCACTGTTGGACGGAAAGTAGTCAATAGAGTACTTCGAGGTGCCCGCTGACGTCGCGAAGCTCGCCTTTTGCGCTGTCGTCAAACTCGCGGGATACTTTCCGGCGACCGTGTTCTGCCGTTCAAGGAATTGCGCTAGCTGCTCGAGCGCCACCTTCGCGGCCGATCGCTCGCTGCGAATCACATATTGCGTGTAGTTGGGGTAGGCAATCGCCGCAAGAATGCCAACGATTGCCACCACGATCATCACTTCGATCAGCGTAAAGCCACGCGCGAGTTTGTTCGTTCTCGTCGGAACCATTGATTGGTTTCTCATTTCAGTTCCATCCAAGTTGAGGTTCTACCCACCTTAAAGCAAAAGCGGTTGTCGATTGAAACGTCGCCGGGTTCACACTTTGCTTTACTACATATACCATCCCGCACAACATATGGGTTCAAACAGCGGTCGCCGGTGCATGGTGCCTGACCCAAACCGCCGCAGCCGCCTGCTGTCGCACCGCCAGTGCCCGCGAAATTTGCGGTACCGAAACTCACGAGTTGTGCTGACGGGCTAGTCAAGACACCCGTCGTAAGTCGGACACCGGCACCGGCTCTCCCACTGATCTTGTCTGCGGCGTCGACACGATCATCTTCGTTGATGTCCACCTTTGGCGTGTCCGGATCTAATCCGCCGGTAAACGCATTCGCGTACATAAAGTAGCCGCTGCCGATGCCCTCGCAGGTACTCCGGCTCGGAATGAAGGTATTCAAAAACACGTATTCAGCCGAGCCATCGGACAACTGGATTGGGCTCGCAACGACCTTCTCGCCGGTGGCAACTCCACCGTCGTTGGAGTTGAGATCTAGATACCACCCGGACTTTGTTTCATAGTCAACCGCGTTGTTCGAAAGCGCTCTGAAGTTTGCCGTGGAACTATTGCCTACGACCACACTCTGCGAGACCAGACTTGACCGCCCTGGGATTTTTACGCCACCGATGTCGCGTAGACCGTAGACGGTTTGCACATTGAGTTCCGAGCGATCCTGTGTCTCGAAGAACTTGCCAGTGCCGAAAACCACCATCGTGCCACCACCCGGATGCTTGATGAGAGTAGGCGCTGCGGTGATCGGTTGTGCCTTTCCGCCAGAATCCTTCGCCGTAAAGAACGGCGTGCCGCTGTGCGCGATCGACCATGCACCGGTTGCACTCACATTGAAGCGCCACAAATTGCCTTGGTAGTCCCCTGCGTACACCGCATTAACGATCCCCGTTTGCAACGAGAGTCCAGCTGGCGACCCTATCCCATTGGGAGTCGCAGTCGTGCCAACCGCAGTATCGAGTTTCGTGAGTACCTTCGTCTTAAGGTTATACACAAAGAGCACAGCGCGGCTAGACGCTCCGCCATATCCGTTGCCAAAAATAGCGACCCAATCGCCGTTGGGTTGTTGCGCCACCACCGGGCGACTAAACGAGTAGCCCAGCTCAGGGTCATTGATCTCAAACAGCACGTCGGAAGCGCCGAACGCGTTACCTTTTTGGACGCCAGTCACGTCCAGACCGAAAACCGTTTTGCCACCGCCGCCCATGCCACCAACCAGGATTGATCGCCAAGCGCTCCCGTCATGGTAGTCCCAGAGTGCGAGCGGTCCGTCCACGTAAGTCTCGTGTACGTACGGGTCTTCCGCGAGGTTCTTAAGGCGCGAACCAACCGACGATGGCACGTAAGCAAAGACTTCACGCCCGTCCTTATTGAAAGCGTGCAGCATGCCGCCATTCGCACCGACATAAATCACTGGCTGCTTCGCGAGGACGAAGTTCTTGTAACTTGAGCCTTTTGTGCCTACGATGCTGCCATATCCAAAATCGACTTTCCCGGACACGACCACGTCCGATCCGATGATGTCTGCGAGCAGATTCGTGCGTTTACGAAAGGTCGTACTTCCATCTGGTGTTTTAGACTCGTTTGCTCGATCGCCGACAACCCAGTCGAATAGCTTCTCATTATTCTTGAACCATGAAAGCCGTTGTGCGGCAGAAAGGTTGTTCCAGGTGAAAGCGAGTCCGCTTCCAGCCACAGGATTCCAGGTAAACACGTTACGACCAACGTTGTTAACGAAGGTGCCGGTAGTAGTCCAAACAATAGGACCGCGTGACCCATCGGCGCGCACAGTATAGGCGTCGATGGTTGAGTTCCAGCTTCCAGGGTCGTACCCGATATCGATGGAGAGGTTTCCCGTTCCGCCAGTTCGACCGCTCGTGTTTCCAGATTGACCCGAGGTAATTTGCGCATCATTAATTCTGCTCGCGATTTCGTCAAAGGCCTTCTTCATCGTCTGCGAATTGTCAGCGCTGAAGAAGAACCCACGGCTGTTGATTGCAGCGTGCCACAAGTCCGAAACAGTGTTGTTGCTCCCCGAGGTCGCGGCAGGCCAGGCGAGTGTTCCATTCGCAAGATTCGGAAACGACCCTTGATAGGTGCCGTAAGAAGGACGACTGAGGACTGACGACGGGACGTAAAGCGGTTGCCCGTTCGTACCGGTGAGAATGGAACCCAAACCTAGCCCGATCGTGAAATTGACCATGTGTTGCCAGTTGGCAGGATCATTTTTTGGGTTGTAGAAGCTCCGATCATTCGAATCCGGATACCAGCGATTTACGTTATTGGCCAGCCCCGGCTGCAAGTCGGTTGCCCAGTAGTGCATTGCAACGTCGGCGAGCGTTCCGCCAGTGGCGTCACGAAACGGTGCCTGCGGCGTATAGGTTGAGCCATCGCCGAAGGTAAGCGTGCCGCCATCGACGTTGCCGCGACCGCTTGCGCCACCATTCCAGAGACCGTCGGTCATCATGATGTGATAGTTCGGGCGACAGGTATTGGTCGGCGCAGTTCCGGGGCCGTCGAGAGCGATGCCAGGTTGGTTCGCAATGGAGGAATTGACATGGGTCTCGGTAAAGAATTGCCCAGCACGCTCCATTGCTTCGACCAGCGGAGTAAAACCATTATGCGGAACTCGCGCGAGCCACTGGAAAAAAGTACGGCGATGCGCGGTATCCGACAGCGGTCGAAAATTGTTGGGTCGATTGACGTTGTCGAAGCCGACGCAGTCGTTCGAGTTAAATCCGTTGTCGCAAGTGGTCAAGCCCTGCCAGGTGATCCGGAACTGAGGTGGCAGGTTGTAGAAGGCTAAGTTCGCAGCAGACGCAGTCAACAAGTTTCTCGTGCGATAGAACGAGAACCAGTTTGCAAAATTCTGCTCGTGAGCTGAGCCGACCGGTACGGTAATCTTTACGTAGCAGTCTTCGTCATTGACGCTAGTCGGTCCGCCGCAGTTGGCGGGTATCACCGCGTTTCGGGCAAACGTTGCGGGATCTTGCCCGGGGGCTGGAAGCGCGTTGCCCGGGCCTACGTCCGTGTAAAACGCATAGAAGTAGGCGCGCTCAATCGGAAATTTGACGCGATCCCCGTCCATGTCTGCATTGCCGTTGCCGTAGTTACCGGTGCCATTGGTGGCGCGGTAGCTGCGATGGGTCTGGTAGTTTGTGGACAGGTTTTCGCTACCACCTGCGGCGCGGAACCCGTACAAGGGCGCGGCGGTGAAGCTCGTGGTGAGACGCGTTCCATCCAGAGCCACCGGGTCGTAAGGCAATTCATAGAGAGTAAACGGGTTGTACGCGAGTTGATTCCAGCGTGCCGCCAATCGCCGCCAGGTACCATCGTTCACGCGTCCGTCGGGCACTGCACCCCAAGACATACTTCCTGAGTCGTCAAACGTGAGCACGATGTTCGGGTCGCCGAGCGCCTGAATCGTGAGCGGAGAGGATGGCAGGTTCGGCCACTGCGCAGACGCAAAAGGCGCGACAAACAAAACACTCGATGCGAGCAGTAGCGCAAACCGGGATTTGAAAAACGTAATCGCCTTCATGTGCGATGCTCCGACTATTGGTTAACCGTAGAAACCGGCATTGAAATTTGGGTTTGAAGATAGGCGTTACTCTCGGAGCGCGCGCCTACACCACGTGTGGTCGCCCTGAAGCGTTGGAACGGCAGCCCGACCTGCGTCGTTGCATCGGGAAGGCGTTGCACGATATAGGTCGGGTTCGAGCTCACGCGCCCTATCGCATACGTCTCGTTGTTGCCCTTGCCAAACGCAACCGCTTTTCCTCCAGCGAGCGTCCAGTCGGTATCCGCCTTCACCCATTCCTCGATCGACCAACCCTCGTCCACCGTTCCGAGAAAATCGTTGGTATCAACTACTTTCCACGCGGGGTCATTTGGATCGAGCAAGGCTTGAATAAACTCGCGCGAATCCGATAGACCTGCGTGGGCAGAGGCGGTGGCCGTAATTCGTTCGTAACGCGAGCCCGCCATCTGTTCCTGGAGGCGAGTCGTGCGCATACCCGTGATACCAAGAATCGTCAGCACCACTAGAAAAATCAGCACGACCACCAGGGTGATGCCACGCTCGCGACTCGGCGCAAAATGACGACATGACACAACGTGTTTCGAATTCTGCATGTTGTTACTCAATCCCGATACGGTACTTTGCCGCGAATGGCCGCAATCATCGAATAGCTTTGTTGTGGTTTGTTGCCGGGCGCAGCGTTCGCGCCGGTCACAAATCGGCGCTTACCCGTATCCCAAACCTGCTCTTTCGGGCTCGTGTCGTTGGACGGCTCCGAACTTGCAACAACGTAATGAACCTGCGCCGCCTGTACTTGCGCCCATTGACCATTCGCTTGAACCGTTGCACCGTCGAGCCAGAGCAATGCTCCACCGTTGTCTACGCCAAACAAAACTTTCATGTTCGTGATGTTGGTCGCAAACGGTGCCTCACCCAGTTGCGAGGCCGGAAGCCGATTGTTACTTTCCCATCGATACAAACTCGTCTTACCGTCCGACGTCTTGGTCGCCAGGAAAAACGTAGACTTTTCAAGCGTCATTAGCTGCGAACCGCGCTTAAACACGCCGAGCTCTGGGCTCGTAACTGGGACGTTATTTCCAAGTGTCGGATCATGACTTAGCGTCTTGGTCAGCTTACCTGGGACACCACCGTCGTCGACACGAAGCAACGTCATTTCCCCGCAATTCGCCAGCAAGAAAGGCATCCCTTCCTTTACGCGAATCGCCTTCGCAAGTTCGAGCGTAGACGTGGACTCAAGCATGTCTTGGTTCAAGAACGCAACCGGTTGACCGTAGGTAATTTCAATGAAATCCGATCCAGCCACGGGGACGAGCCCTGTCAGCGGCGGCAAAGTGAGCGCGGTGACCGACCCGCCAAACACGTCGTATTGGGGGCCAATCCGCGGAATCGTGTTGGTTGGTGGGTTGAGCGCAGGGATCGGAAACACATCGTCGCCGGCGACCTTGACAGTCGGGAGCTTAGCCCGCGTCAACAGCGGCGGGTTCGCGTCTTTTCGCCAATTGAAGCAACCGTAGTTGCCTGCTTTGCGAATTTCGCGCGAGATTTGTTCGCTAATAGCAATGCCAGATTCGCGCGCAAAATTGGTTCCATCCTGCAGGCGGTTTGTTTCTTTGGTACCGATGTAGAGCGTGCCAATCGCGGCGGCTACCAATAGCGCGATGACCATCGCAACCATCAGCTCGACGAGTGAAAGACCGCGTTGTCGCGGGGAAAACGCTAGAGAATGTAAGGATGCATTCATAGACGGGTATCGATTGAAATATCTTGTGTCGTCGAACCGCCCAAACCGAGCGAATCGTCCCACCGCACCGTGACGATCAACCGGTTGGTGGCGCTGTCATAGGACACTTGACCCGATGCGCCAGGAATCGCGCAATCGATTCGTTGCCGCCAGATGTTGATCGGCGTTGTCGGGTTGCTCGCGCACGCGACGTTCGCCATGGTGCCGACGATATCCGGCGATTCTTTTCGCGTATCGGCACGACGCAGCGCAGCTTCGTCCATCATCATCTGCGCGAAAACTGCCGCGCGACCGCGCTGGTCGGCACTCTTGGCGTTTTTAAGGCTTACCGTCTGGAGTCCGGCAACGCCAAGCGCGCCGACAGACAGGATCAAAATCGAAATCAGGGCTTCGAGAAGCGAAAAACCTGATTGACCGCGACGCGGCGCGTGGGGGCGAATACGACTGGAAACCATCATCATCTTCATCGCATCAAGGGCAGGTGGAAAGCGTTTCTTTATCAATCGTCACGCGACCGTCGACCGCAATTAACAACGTGCGCACGTTGTCTGTGGGAACAATCGCGTTGTCCACACAGAGTTTGATAGTACCGTTGGCATTTGTAGCTCGCCCATCGGAGCCGTACGTCACGTTTGCAAAACCGCCGACGCCGGTAATCTTGACCGTATTCGTCGATTGGAAGTCTCCGCGCATTAGCAACTCCGCCTGACGCTTGTCGGTACCGTTGCCGACTTTTTCGGTACTGTCGAAGGTCGGCGATCCCAGTGGATTGACGAAAAGGCGATACTCTCCGGACCAGCGCGCCGGACTCGACCCGGTTACGCTCGTCGGCGTCACCGAAACCGGCGTATTGCGCGTAATCGCCTCAACACGCGCCCGCGCGATCACGCTGCGCAGCTCGGAGGTCGCCGAGGTGAGCGCGTTGCGTACGATGAAGGCCTGCAGATTTGGCACGGCGATTGCAACCAGAATCGCCAAAACCGCCACGGTTACCATCAATTCAATGAGAGTAAAACCCCGTTGCGCCGATTGTTCGGAAAGAACCACACTCGCCCCCGCTTAAAGCATGGTTCGTATTTTTCCGTCTTCTATGGGATACACGGGTAAATCCGGATGAGCGGCGGGGCGACGCCGAAGACTGTCGTTTGCGAGCGACAGGCGGTGTCGCCTGAGCCGACGAGCGTGCGGCGGGTCGATGGATCGCGCCCCAACCTCGTGCGACAAGCCATTCGTAGACTAGAAATCTAGCCCCACTGGCAGCTTGAATTCGACGCTTTCTGCCTCGCCACCAGCCACCGTAACTTGCACACCAGACTGCGCCGTCAAGCGCTGAATCACGCCCTGGATGAGGTGTTCCGGTGTTGATGCCCCGGCCGACACGGCGACCCGGGCGCCGTCCGGGATCCAATCTGCATCGATGTCATCGGCGTCATCGATCAGGTACGCCTTCGCGCCCAAGCGCGCGGCAACCTCGCGCAGCCGGTTGGCATTCGAACTTGCTTTCGATCCGACGATGATTGCAACGTCGGCGTCTGCTGCGATTTGCTTTACCGCATTCTGACGATTGGTCGTCGCATAGCAAATGTCGTCCTTGCGCGGAGGACGAATGGTGGGAAAGGTTGCCTGCAGGGTTGCGACCACTTTCGCTGTGTCGTCCACCGAGAGCGTCGTCTGGGTGACGAACGCGAGTTTCGATTCGTCGCGAATTTTGCCGCTCGCCTTGAGCGCTGCCACATCGTCGTCGTCTTCGACAAGATGGATGCCCTCCTTCGCTTGCCCCATGGTGCCTTCGACCTCGGGATGCCCTTCGTGGCCAATCATGATGATTTCGTAGTTTTCTTTTCGCAGTTTGGCGACCTCAACATGCACCTTGGTCACCAGCGGGCAGGTGGCGTCAAACACCTGAAACGCACGCGCTTTCGCCTCTTCCTGCATTGCCTTGGATACACCGTGAGCGGAGAAGATCACCACCGCGCCGCCTGGCAAATCGGGAACGTCCCTCAATTCTTCGACGAATACCGCGCCGCGCGCGCGCAAGTCGTCAACGACGAATTTGTTGTGCACCACTTCATGGCGGACGTAGACGGGGGCACCGAACTTTTCGAGCGCACGCTCGACGATCAGTATGGCGCGATCCACGCCCGCACAAAACCCGCGAGGATTGGCAAGCGTGACCGATTTCGGATGAAAATGGAGTGTAGCTACAGACATGTACGCCTCATTAAAAAAGGCTTAAATAATGAAATAAGGAAATTATTAATAGCTAAGATAAATAAGCTAAATGAAAGGTTTTAATGGGCAAACACGAAGAAAGTGTTTCCCGGATCGCAGAATTTCTACACGACGGCGGCCGGATAGCTGCCAACGACTTTGAAGTAGCTTGATGCCTGCCTCACGTCGGTCAAAGCACGCGCCACGGGCTCATCCGTCAGATGCCCTTCGACGTCGATGAAAAAATAGTATTCCCATAGCCGATCAGGCGACGGTCGCGATTCGAAGTGCGTCATCGACACCCCGTGGCGCTTCAGCGGTTCGATGATATCGACCACTGCACCGGGTTTATTCGGCGCAGACAGAATCAGGCTTGTTTTGTCTTTTCCCGACGCCGCAACATCCTGGGTACCGAGCACCCAGAATCGCGTCGTGTTGTTCGGCGAATCCTCAATGTTGCGAAAGAGGATTGGGACGTCGTAGCGTTGTGCCGCGAGTTCACCGGCGATCGCGGCGCTGCAAGGGGTTTCCGCTGCCAGCCTCGCCGCCTCGGCGTTGCTTGCCACCGGCACGCGTTGCGCCGTCGGGAGATTTCGCGCGAGCCAGTTGGCGGTCTGCGCGAGCGACTGCGAATGCGAATACACCTTGGTGATCTTGTCGAGCGAATCTTCGCGACTCATCAAATGCTGCTGCACCCGAAAATCGATCTCCGCGCACACCTTGAGTGGCGAAGAAATCGAGAGATCGAGCGTGCGGCCGACGAACCCCTCGGTGGAATTCACCACCGGCACCACTGCGTAATTCGCGGTCCCTGCTTCTACGACGCGAAACACTTCGTCGATGGTCGGGTGTGGCTCAAACGTTGGCGCGGAGCCAAAGTGCTTGGCCGCCGCCGCGTGACTAAAGGTGCCTTCGGGACCAAGAAATGCAATCACCAGCGGCTGCTCGAGCGCCATGCAATTGCTGATCACCTCGCGAAAGATTCTGGCGACTGCGTCGCCCGCGAGCGGACCGGTGTTGGCAGTCTGAATGCGGCGCAGGATCGTCGCTTCGCGCTCGGGACGATAGAGCGGCGAGCCAGGAGCTTTGGCATGCGCGACGTCCATCGCGATGGCGGCGCGTTCGCTCAACAAGTGAAGAAGCTGATCGTCGATTGCGTCGATTCGTTGACGCAGCGTTTGAAGGTCGGGCATCGGGCGAGGCTTAAGCGTGACTAGCCTCGAATTCTCGCACGGCGGAAAGCAGCGCCTCGACACCCGACACGGGCATTGCGTTGTAGAGACTTGCGCGCATGCCGCCGCGCACGCGATGACCGCGCAGCGACATGAGTCCACGCGCTTCGCAAAATTTCACGAATGCCGCGTCAATTTCCACGCTTGGCGAATCGAATACGACGTTCATGCGCGAACGATCTTCTATCAAAACTGGCGCTTTGAAGAGTTTGCTTCCATCGAGTGCGTCGTAGAGCATCGACGAGCGCGCGATTGCGCGACGCTCCATTTCAGGCAACCCACCCTGCGCTTTGATCCACTTGAGCGTGAGCGCCGTGACGTAAATCGAGAATACAGGCGGCGTGTTGAAAAGCGACTTGTGCTTTGCCATATGTGCGTAGTGCCAAACGGCGGGAATCGCTTTCGGTGCTCGATCAAGCAAGTCGTCGCGAACGATCACGATGGTGACGCCGGCTGGTCCAACATTTTTCTGAGCGCCTGCGTAGATCAAGCCGCAGCTCGCAACGTCGATCCGTCGCGAGAGAAAGTGTGACGAAGCGTCAACGACTAGCGGCGCATCAAGCTTTGAAGGCAACGTGTGCACCTCGTTGCCGTACACCGTTTCGTTGGAGCAAATGTAGTAATAGCTAGTGCCCGAATTGCCCTGTGAATTATCGCCTTTGTGATTTTTTTTGTTGTTTTCAATTACGTCATAATTTAGCTTTGGTACTAAATTAAATAGGGCATCTTCGCTAGATGCCAATATCGAAACTTCACCAAACTTCGAGCCCTCTTCCGCAGCGCTCTTCGACCAACCACCCGACACGATGTAGCCCGCTCGTTCGTTCGCGCGAAGCAAATTCATCGGCACGCAAGCAAACTGCCCCCACGCGCCGCCTTGCATAAAAAGCACGCGATAGTTCGAAGGAATTCCGAGCAAATCGCGAAGATCCTGCTCCGCCTCATCGATCAATTCTTCAAAAGCTTTGCCGCGATGCGACACCTCCATCACACTCGCGCCTTGCGGTACACCCTTCCATTTCCACTCGGGCAGATCGTTCTTGATTTGTTCGATCACCTCCGGAGGCAGCATTGCGGGACCGGGGGAGAAATTGAATGTTTGCATCGCTCGTTAGATTCGTTGTGGCGTGCGTGCGCGAGCCGCAACGCAGCGAGAATCTTAGCAGCGAGTGATCGTCGCAAGCGCGCTATGTTTTCGCGCTCGAAGGCCCGAACCGTCCGACGGCACAACTCACGTACGACTTCGCCGTGGCAACTGCGGCGTGCAATCCGGATGCACTACCCGCCTCCGGATAACCCAGTTGATCGAGCTTCGCACGAGTCGCTTCGAACGCTCGGTCGTTTGCATCAAAACTCACCGTCGATCTGTCCACGTCAACCGCTACGTTCGACACACCGGGTAGGTGACTCAAAGACTGCGTGATCGTCGTCGCACAGCCGCCACATTTCAGATTTTCGATTTGAACTACACGTTTCATGGTCGTCTCTCCAATAGTTTTCGTCGGTTCAGTCGTCTTCAGTGCCGATCGCCGGAGCGACCATCGATTCGTCGCGATAGACGAGCACGGGCACCGAACAGCGTGGCAACAGTCGCGTAGTCACGCTACTCATAAAAAATCTCGCGACCGCGCCGCGTCCATGCGTTGCAATCACGACCAAATCGCATCGATGTACGAGCACCGTCGCCGCGATGGCTTCGTCGGGGTGTGTATTGATCTCGATCGCTCGTTCGCTCTGAATGCCTTCGGCGAGCGCAACGCGCTCGACCGTATCGAGAATGTCTTTTGAGTGCTCCGCCATGCGTTGTTCATAGAGTTTCTCGCTGGTCGAATCGATCATCGGAACTTCGCCCGCGTACTGTGGCACGTAGGGCATGGTGACATGCAGGAAGACAACGGTAGCGCCCTGCTCTTTCGCGAGCGCGATTGCCGTCTTCGCCGCGCGCGTCGAAAGCTCGGAGCCGTCAACCGGCACTAAGATACGTTGGAACATGGTTTCTCCCGAATCGTCATCGATTGACAAACAGTGCGCGCTCTCGCGACTAAATCAACTGATCTGGATCAAATGGAAAGCGTTTGCGCCATCCTCAATGCGACATCAACACCGGAACCGTCATGTGCTCAAGAATTGAGCGCGAAACGCCGCCCAACACCCATTCGCGCAAACGCGTGTGTCCATAACCACCCATCACAATCAAATCGCTGCCGTGATCTGCCGCGCGCGACAATGCCAGCGCGCCAATTTCTACTTCTCCACTCGGCTCGCGCGCTACGTTCACATTCACGCCATGCCGCGCCAAATAGTCGCCAACGTCTCCGAGACCACTCTCGAATGCATCTTGCGAACCGCGTTTGCTATCGAACGCGATCACCTCCACCTGCTGCGCAGCTTGCAGCAACGGCATCGCATCGCTCGCCGCGCGCGCCGCTTCGCGGCTTTCGTTCCAAAGTAGGAGCACGCGTCGACCAACGTGCGCGAACTTTCCGGCGTACGGAACGACAAGCACCGGTCGCCCTGTACCGAGCACCGCAGCCTCCGGCAAATCGTTTGGTCGTGCTGGCGTGGGATGTTCGCGGTCGGTTTGCCCCAGCACGACAAGATCGGCATAGGGCGCGCGTTGCCGAAGCGCGTACGATACATCGCCTTCGCAAGCGCGTGCGTCATACGTGGTCAGACCCGCAGTTTTCGCTTTCTCGTGAAAGCGTTTGACCGCGACCTCTGAAAGCCGGGTCAATTCCTGCATCACCTCTGCAGCATAGTTTCCCAATGCGTCTGCCGCGCCCACGTAAGGCAGAAGTGGGTTGCCTGCAGGTGCGAGCGCGGAAAGGTGCGCCGCAAATCGCTGTGCGATATCGATAGCTATATCGATCCGTTCGTACGCACGATCGGTGTAATCGATGTGAACCAAAATTGACTTGTAGTTCATGACTGCCTCCTGTCTGTGCATCCGAGACACGTTGGACACAACATTACGGCGACTGTTGCAAGTGAGACTTGACCTGGCGCAACAAATCGGTCGAATGCGACGCTAGGTGTGGGCTTGCGCGACTTCGACCGATTTTTTGCGGTGGGTCAAAGCGACTTGTAAGCGATTTGGCGACCATCG
This sequence comes from Betaproteobacteria bacterium, assembly GCA_013298045.1. GTDB lineage: Bacteria > Pseudomonadota > Gammaproteobacteria > Burkholderiales > Casimicrobiaceae > Casimicrobium. The sequence goes on along the minus strand of JAAFJI010000072.1, from coordinate 3,309 downwards.
CTCAACGCAAACATTTGGGAGCGGAACTCATGATTTGGCTAAAAGTAATCTTGACTTTAATTGGCGTCTTTGGCGTACTGTTTGCGGGACTCGCACTTTATGGAAAACGTAGCTGGAATGCGACCTCGGATGGGCTGTTTATGCAAATGGAGGCCGCGCGCAAACCGCTCTCACCGACGCGCTTCGATGCGAAGGAATTGGAAAGTTTGCCGCCGGTCGTGGCGCGTTACTTCCGACGCGCGCTCTCTGACGGGATGCCGTTCGTAACGGCGGTATCGATCGCGCATCATGGCAGTTTCAACATGAGCGAAGGCGAAGAGAGGTGGCTACCGTTTCGCTCGACGCAGCGGGTGACGACAAGCCCGCCAGCTTTCACCTGGGACGGTCGAGTGCAAATGTTTCCTTGGGTTAACGTGCACGTTCACGATGCCTACGTCAACCGCGAAGGCTTGCTTCACCCCGCTATTCTCGGTGTCTTCAGTTTGACCGAGGTGCGCGGCAGGGGCGAGATCGCGAATGACGAATTCATGCGCTACTTCGCGGAAACGGCTTGGTATCCGACGGCATTATTGCCAAGCCAAGGCGTCGGTTGGCGGGGGATCTATGAGCGAACGGCGGAGGCAACACTTGCCGACGGCGAAGTGACATCGACGCTGCGGTTCACATTCGGAGCCGATGGTTTGATCGAATCAGTGCGCGCAGAATCGCGTGGACGCATGGTTGGGAGTCGAATGGTCCCCACGCCGTGGGAAGGTCGATGGTCTAACTACGAAGTGCGCGACGGAATGCGCGTTCCGATGGTCGGCGAAGTTGCATGGCTAACACCTGAGGGGCGCAAGCCATATTGGCGCGGAACCGTGACATCTGTCAGCTACGAGTTTGCTGAGTGACACGCTGCTCCGTGGCGACCGCCTCCTGTGCTTTTCGCCGGTTGCGGCAACGTCATTCCTCGAACAACAACTCCATCTCTCGACGAATACGATACGCATGCGTAGTCGTATCGACCGCAACATCGTCCCACGTGAGCGATTGCCCTTTTTTTACTGAGCGAATCACTTTTACATCGTGAGCGAGACCCAGCGGCAAACCGCCCATCGACGCAGATTTCTTTGCGGGAAGTAGTTTTCCCCACACCGTGTAGCCACCCTCACCGTCGAGCATTTCGCCGATTTGTAAGTCGCGTTTCGCGGTGGCGACGACGTCGGCGTTCCATGCAGTTGCGACACCTGTTGGTTCGCCGCGCAACGCAACGCTTGCGACGCTCACTCCAACTTCCAAGCCGATCAAATGCCAACGCTTGTAGAGCGTGAAGTAGCGGCCACTCGGATCGGTGTGCGCGTTGTATTCCTCGAAACAGTTTTTGATGTATTCGGTTTCTGCTTCGACCGTGACCCACACGCCCATACGAATGTCATATGGGATTTTTCGACCGTCGGTTTCGAGTGATGAGATCACCTCGACCATGCCCTTTTGTTCGAGCACACCACCTTCGCTTTTTGGCCGCGTGACAAACGGAATGTCTTCAACGCTCGCCGCTGGATACAGCAAACCGTTGCTCGGCACGGCGAGACCCGTGGCGTTACTCACTGCAGTGCTTTCGATCGAAGGTTTTGAGCCATCAAGAAAACTATTGAACATCTTTGGATTTAAGCCACCGCGCGCGGCTTGCTCGGGCGTTAGGCCATAGTAGCCCCACACGGTGTCGGGCGTGCTCTGCGCAAAATGCGCCAACCACTTGTGACCGCGTCCTGCCGCAACGACGGGGAATCCGCACGTGCGCGCCCAATCAACCAGGTCGCAAATCAACGCAGGTTGATCGCCAAACGCTAGCGAATAGACAACCCCTTTTTCCGCCGCTTTCTTGGCAAGCAGAGGTCCGCAGAACGCGTCGGCTTCAACCGTTACGTTCACCACATGTTTGCTGTGATCGAACGCGAGCAAACAATGATCGACTGCCGCTATCGGATGCCCCGTGCATTCGACGACCACGTCAATCGCGGGGTGCGATACGAGCGCGCGCCAATCCTCACCGACATGTGTTCGATTCGTTTTGATTGCGTCGTCGATTGATGTCGCCTCCGAGCGCGCAGACTCCCAGCCCACGCGTGCAAGGTTGCGGCGCGCGCCGTCGGGCGAGAGGTCTGCAATTGCAGCGAGGTGCACACCCGGCGTGCGCGGAATCTGTGCGAGATACATTGAGCCGAATTTGCCAGCACCAATCAAGCCGACACGAATCGGTTTTCCTTGCGCAGCGCGTTCGCGAAGTTTTGCGTGCAAATTCATACGGCAACTTCCGCTCTGATTGGGTCAAGCGACGTTTGCAAAGCGCTCGCGGGCATACCGTTCTCCCAGGGCATATCAACCGCGTAATCTTTCAGCAAACAATCGTCGGGCAAACATTCGATTGGTTTGAAGTCGCGATGTGCGATGTACTCGGGTCGTTTATGCCGACGAATGTAGTTCGAGACCGCACACAAACTCAAATACACACTGACGCGATTCCATGGAGAGAGATTCGAACTCGATGCGTGCACCAAGCAAGAGTGAAAAAGGATCATCGAACCCGCGGGGCCTTGCGGCGACACCATGCCGCCACTCTTTCCGCCCGCGCGATCGACGAGTTGCGAGATCAGGCCGTTATCTACCGTCCAAAGCGGATAACTCGTGGTCGTCAGATCATGCTTCGCATCGATAACGCCGCGTTTGTGTGAACCAGGAATGAACATGAGCGGACCATTGAACTCGTTCACATCATCAAGAAAAATCGCGACATTCATCGCACGCTCGGTCGGCATCATGTCGTCGTTAAGCCAGGTGCCGTAGTCTTGATGCCACTGCCAGACGTCGCCTTCGAAGGCCATCTTGCCGTTGATCTTGAATTGATGCATGTAGAGTTTTTCGCCGAGCAAATCTTCGACCGGCTGGATCATGCGTGGATGCCGCGCGAGCTTCGCAAACGGCTCGCTGTACATGTGCGCCGCGAAATTGGTGCGAACGGCTTCGGAGCCCTTCTCGCGCACGTTGTACGCCTCGCGTCGTGCGTAGAGTTCGGGCACCGCATCGATCAATGTTTTCGTTTCTTCCGGGGAAAAAAGCCCCGGAAAGAACAAGTAACCTTCACGATCGAAGGCTTCGAGTTGATTCGGCGTGAGTCGCATTGTTATCCCCTCAATCAATCAAAGCTTCGTCGCGCGACGAGCGCCGGACACACCGGATTGCAATTGCGTGAGTTGGTGCAGTAAGTGATCTCGCGCTGCATCGCCATGCTTCGACATGAGTTGTTCTGCTTGTTGAGCATTGCCGCGCGCA
>JAAFJI010000071.1 GCA_013298045.1 Betaproteobacteria bacterium | reverse complement strand
TTTTTTTGCGTGCAACCGGTGCAAACGGTGACTGGACCGCTCGGCCAGTATCAGTTCACCAATCTGATTCCCGGCAGCTACCAGGTTCAGTTTGTGTTCCCACCGGGATCGAGCTATACGCCAACGCCGAACCCACCCGGTGCCGGTACGCCGCCGACCAATACTTTGCCAGGCGGACCGGACAATCAGTACAACGAGATGACTGCGTCAACCGGCCGCACGCCGGTAGTGACGCTGCAACCGGGACAGGACAATCCAAATCTTGATGCGGCGGTGCTGTCTTTCCAGGAGCGACCGGCGATCGTGCCGACCCTGCCTTTGCCGTCGTTGCTGCTGCTTTTGCTGGCGATGCTTGGTATCGGTGGCGCAGTGATGAAACGCCTCGAAAAATGAGATAAATCATCACATTTGGCGTAAACACATATTTAAGTAAAACTCACACAGAATCCCTATTTAATTGGGCATCTGTGTGAGTAGCAACAATAGATCAAGTAAACACGCAGGTCGGCTATTGCGTTAGTCGCGCACTGCCCGCCAGGCGCGGTCGCTAAACTTCTAATGTCTCAAACACAGGATTCACGATGAAACACTCCATGTTCGCGGCGCTCGCAGTGGCAGCGCTGACTGCGACATCGGCGACGACCGCTGTCGCGAGCGAAGATCTCGCCAAAGCCAACGGTTGCACCGCTTGCCACCAACTCGACAAAAAAGTGATCGGCCCAGCGTATGGTCAAGTCGCTGCGTGCTATGCCAACAAAGACGCGAAGAAGCTCGCGGAGAACAAGGCGAAGCTCGAAAAGCATGTGATCGAAGGCGGAGCGGGTGTGTTTGGCGCGATTCCAATGCCGGCACACCCCCAGCTTAAGGACGGCGCGAAAAACGCAGAACTCAAGAAGATCGTGGACTGGATCATGAAAGACGTGAAAGCCACCGAGTGTCCGAAAGAGTTCAAGCCAAAGGCATAAGCCTAGAGCGCGTCGTTTGAGCCTCGTGCTCACGACTCATCTACCAAAGCCGCGCGTCGTTATCGATTCGCGGCTTTATTTTTGAAACGCGGACTTGAGGTTCCCGGTCGCAACGCAACGGTCGCGCGAAAAATCAAGCCGGGCGCACAAAGCGTCAGAGTAGCGTGCTTGCCGGGTGCAGATTGCGAAAAAACGGAACTAATTCGCGTGTTTTGGAGCGCTTCGTCAGGCGGCAACAGCGCGATTTTGTTGCACTACAAAAAACTACAAACGCTGCGGAAGCGCTGCGAAACACGTAGTGAAAAGCGATACAAAATATTCTATTCTATGCCCTACGAAATAACGGTATTTCAGCCTATATACATACAAGCGAACCTTTCGCGGAAATATTTCAATGCGAGATTTCATAAGGCGAAACTGACTAAAGCTATCGCAAATTAACTACGAGTGTCCTGTAGTTTTGCTAGGGAAGCGCCGAGTTTTGCAGCGCATGCATCTCGATATGCATTTCGTGCATTGAGCCGTCGTGTAGTCGCCGGTAGTTCTTCCCTACAATCGCCGTTCGCTTCGCGAGCCGCTCTACAAGAACGCGCTGCGAACCCGCGTCACCGCCGCGCTACCCGCGTTTGAGTTGTTCGCAGCGTTCATTTTCAACTCGGCGCACTGTCGCCATCGCTTTCGTCATGAATCAACCCGAAACGCTCGCCTCTCTTCAAGCCTCCGTCCACGCGCCTGCGCAGGTGACGCATGTACGTCTACTCGCCTGGGTGCGCGAGATCGCCTCGCTCACGCAGCCCGATTCGATCTACTGGTGCGATGGTTCGCAGGACGAGTACGACCGCTTGTGCGGCGAGCTGGTGAAAGCAGGCACGTTCAAAAAGTTAAACGATGCCAAGCGCCCGAATTCCTATCTCGCGTGGAGCGACCCGACCGACGTTGCGCGCGTTGAAGACCGCACCTTCATTTGCTGCGAGAAAAAAGAAGACGCGGGTCCGACCAACAACTGGATGGCACCGGCTGACATGCGTAAAACGCTCACGCCGCTCTTCACCGGCAGCATGCGCGGTCGAACGATGTATGTGGTGCCGTTTTCGATGGGTCCGCTCGGCTCACCGATTGCGCACATTGGCGTTGAGCTCTCCGATTCGCCCTACGTCGCGGTCAACATGAAGATCATGACGCGTATGGGCAAAGGTGCGCTTGACGTGCTCGGAGACAGCGGCGAGTTCGTGCCCTGCGTTCACACCGTCGGTGCGCCGATACTCAGCGGTGTCAAGGACGTCGCGTGGCCGTGCAACAAAACGAAGTACATCGTTCACTATCCCGAGTCGCGCGAGATTTGGAGCTACGGCTCGGGCTACGGCGGTAACGCCTTGCTGGGTAAGAAGTGTTTCGCGTTGCGCATTGCGTCGACGATGGGAAAACGCGACGGCTGGCTGGCAGAACACATGCTGATCCTGGGCGTCACCAATCCCGAAGGCAAGAAGTATCACGTCGCAGCGGCATTCCCGTCCGCCTGTGGCAAAACCAATTTCGCGATGCTCATTCCGCCGAAAGGTTTCGAAGGTTGGAAGGTCACCACGATCGGCGATGACATTGCATGGATCAAACCCGCCAAAGATGGTCGTCTCTACGCGATCAACCCGGAAGCAGGCTACTTCGGCGTAGCACCGGGCACGAACGAGCAGTCGAACGCCAACTGCATGGCCTCGTTGAATCGCGATGTGATTTTCACCAACGTCGCGCTCACCGATGACGGCGACGTCTGGTGGGAAGGCATGACGAAAGTTGCGCCTGCGCACTTGATCGATTGGCAGGGTAAAGATTGGACGCCGCAAATCGCGAAAGAAACCGGCGCAAAAGCAGCGCATCCAAACGCACGCTTCACGGTCGCCGCGATCAACAACCCCGCGCTTGACGATGCGTGGGACGATCCGAAGGGCGTTGCAATCGACGCCTTCATCTTTGGCGGCCGCCGCGCGACCACCGTGCCGCTCGTGACCGAAGCACGCGATTGGGTCGAAGGCGTATACATGGCCGCAACCATGGGCACCGAAACCACCGCTGCGCAAGCGGGCGCGCAAGGCGTTGTGCGCCGCGACCCGTTCGCGATGTTGCCATTCGCGGGCTACAACATGGCGGACTACTTCGCGCATTGGCTTTCGCTCGGCGACAAACTTGAGAAGAGCGGCGCAAAGCTGCCGAAAATATTCACCGTGAACTGGTTCCGCAAAGACGCGGATGGCAAATTCGTCTGGCCGGGCTTCGGCGACAACATGCGTGTCATGGCCTGGATGCTCGAACGCATCGAAGGGAAACTTGGCGGCAGTGAACACGCCTTCGGCACGACGCCGAGCTATGCCGATCTCAACTGGAACGGCCTTGCATTCACCGAGGCGCAATTTCAAAGCGTGGTCAGCAACGATTGCGACGCATGGAAAGCCGAGATGAAGCTACACGATGAGCTCTTCGCGCAACTCGAACAGGGTCTGCCAAAGGCGCTGCTTGAAACCAAAGCGAAGATCGAGGCGCGACTCGATTCGTAGCGGACACCGATAACCGGCGCGATGAATCCGGCGCTTAACGAACTCGCCAACCGGTTGCAACTCGACACCGCAACCAACGAAGCGTTGCGCTGGCGTTTTGCCTATACCTGTGCAGAGCAGGTGCGACATCTCGTCGAACACCCCGATGCGCTCGCAGCGCTCGACGTTTTGCGGCGCTATATCAATGGCGAGGTGAGTGCCGCCGAGCGCGATGCCGCCGCAGAATCGGCCGCGCAAGTTGCGCGACATCATCATGGCTCTACATCGATCGACGGCACTGCCCATGCGTACGTTTCGGCAACCTACGCGGTCGCTAAAGCGCTGAGCGGACAAGCCATCGAAGCGGCCGCCTACGCCGCCTACGCGACCGTTTACAACTATGGAGCCTACGCGGTGAAGGAGCCGTCTTCGTTCGACGCGGTGCACCACTGGCAAGTGCAAGCGCTCGCCGAGTTAGCAGAAGCATTTGCCTCGAACGACGCTCGCTAGCGCCTCGCAAGCAGCGCCCGCTACCGCCACCGCCCGTCGAGCGACAACATCCAGGTTCGCGGTGGGCGCGGCTCGAAAAACCGACCGTTCGCTTCATTCACGATCACGGTCGCGGCATCGCGGCGATTGCCAACGTTGTCGACCCTTGCGGCGAGTTTCCAATCGACGCTCGCCGTCGGAATCGCGTAGGTTGCGGCGAGATTCACGAGCGTGGCCGCTTTCGCGAATTCGGTGTTGGTGTCGTTCGCGAACACTTTGCCCTGGTGTTGCAACTCGAACGACGTCGTTACGTTCGAGAGCGGCCGCGCACGAAGTTCAAGAAAGGCTTGCTGTTTCGGCACGCCGGGAATCTTCGCACCGGTAGCGACCGCGATGTTGGGCGTCGTGCACGGTGGCGCACCGCACGCGAGAAACGCGTCGCGATACTTCGCATCGATCACGTTCGCGCTGGCGTAGAGATCGACTGCGTTCGCAATCGGCATCGCGAACGTCGCTTCGAAGCCTTCGCGTGAAGTGCGACCCACATTGCGAAACACGCTGCGACCGCCGCTATTGGTGAGCGGCGCAATCTCGTCGTTGGTCTGCGAGCGGAAGAGCGCGAGTGTTGCACTCGCGCCGCGACCATTACGCCATTTGACGCCCGCTTCGTAGTTTCGACTAGTGGCGCTCTTCAAGTCGAAGTTGAGTCCCGTTTGTCCGCCTGCGCGATAAGCAGCTTCATTAAATGTTGGCGTTTCGAAACCGCGTCCCGCACTTGCGTACACGCGCAACGCAGGCGAAAGCTTGAACGATGCACCGATTACTGGCGTCGTGGCATCAAACTTGAGTTGACCGCTATCGTTCGGGTTGCCAGCCACGATGTAGCGATCATCGGAGCGCATCGTGAGTTTTGAATAACGCACCCCGAGAAACGCATTCACAAAATCGCTTTGCCAATCGGCTTGCGCAAAGAGATCGTTGGCGACCAATGTGTTGTCTTCATCGCGGCGCAACGCGCCTTGAACACCGAGCACTTGCGATGCGCCCGTGCCGGTGAAATTTTGAAAGCCTTTGCGCGTTTCGTCTTGTTGATCGCGCGAGAGCCCTGCCGTTAACTGCAAGCGACTGCCGGAGAGGTCAATGGTGTGATTCACGCGCACATCGCCGCCCATGAAGCTGCGATCGAGATCGATCACGCCGCCGGGATGCGTGGGCGAGCCCTGAGCGGCGCTGGCGATCGATTGGAATTGCAACACGTCGCGGGTGCCGGAGTAGAGCACCGCGTTCACATGGGTCGCCTCGGTTGCGACCCAGCGCCAGGTGCCGCCGAGTTGCGATTGCCGCGTCGTTTTACGGGTGTTGTATTGTGTTGCGACACTCGCGGTTTGATCGGGGTTGGCTTCGAGTTGCGCGCGCGTGAGCCCGAGTGCGTCCTGCGAGTCCGGCATGTTCAAACTCGTGAGCAACAAGCCAAACGAATGCGCGCCTGCTTTCCATTCGGTTTTCGCGTTCAGCACATCCCGCCGCGCGGCGCTTTGCGGACGAAAGCCATCGGTTTCAAAGCGTGAGGCATCGATGGCAACGCCACCACTACCGAAACTTGTCCCACCACGAATCCCGTACCGCAACCCATCGAACGAAGTCGCGGCAAGGCTCGCGCCGATCGTTGCTTTCTTTGGCGGCGCTTCCGTGATGAGTTGAATCACACCGCCCGAGGCGTTGCCATAGAGCGCCGAGAACGGTCCGCGCAACACTTCGACGCGTTCGGCCGACGACAGCGCAAACGTGGCCACCTGTCCTGCACCATCGGGCGCGCTCGCCGGAATGCCATCAATTAATACTTTGATCCCGCGCACGCCGAAGCTCGCGCGAGCGCCGTAACCGCGCGAAGAGATTTGCAAATCCTGCGCGTAGTTGCTGCGGTTTTGCACGTTGATGCCGGGAATGCGCGCCAGCGTTTCCGAAAGATTCACTTGCAATTGACCGCTCGTCAGCGTTTCGCTATCGACGACATCGACCGACGCCGGAACATCGAACGGATTCGTTGCCGAGCGCGTGGCAGTGACGACGACAGGCTCGACTCTTTGTTGGGCCTGAGCTTGGGTTGCGAGCGCGGCGGTGACGAGAAGTAAAAGTCTGCTTTTCATGCTTTTCCTCTCACGCTGATTTTTCATTCTTGAATATTGGGAAGAATGCGCGCCAAAAACTCACGTCGGAATTTCCGTCATGATTTTGATTAACTCGCGCCGCTCCGCAGTACCCGCAGCATGTTCGAGTCGGTCGCGGCGAGCTCGATCGATTTCATCCGCTCCAGCGTGTCGGGTACAGGCGTTCGAGCGCCCGTTAGGCGCGCCCGCGACAACGGCGAGCACAGCGCGAACCGGCTTTCGCGACAACTTCATAAACTCCTCCTCGAACCCACCGCAGGCAAATTCAGAAACGGGCGCAAAAACACCGTTCTCCGAACAAAAACCTATTGTGCGCTTCGTGACAGCGCTTCATGCTCGACCGCACGCAACGCAGCTTCAAGCCCGCAGAAGCCGCAAAGTTCCGGAAATTGATTTTCTTGCAGCGCGAAATACGAACGCTCAGTGTGGGCAATAACACTTGCGACGTAAGCCGTTTAAAACATTTACAAATCCGCGTTTAGCGTAAATATCGAGATATTATTGAGTAGTGCGTAATCGCAATCCTAATGCGGCATAACCGCAAAGTGTTACAAAATTCGCTCACTTAGCGTCACCCAACATCGTCTTGAACGTGCGTAGCATGCCTGCGGTCGCACCCCAAACATAGCGCTCGCGAAACGGCAATGCCCAGTATTCGCGCCGCAGACCCGCACGCAAGAAACTGTCGCGACGCCAGTTGGCTTCGTCGAGCGCATGCGAAAGTGGCACATGGAATACATCGGCCACTTCAAACGGATCGCAAACGAAGCGCTGCGCATCAGTGATGGCGACAACCGGCGTTACGTCATACGCGGTGACGGTGACATACGACGGCAGCGCGCCCAGCACTTCGATCTTCGATGCGTCGGCACCGATCTCCTCGTTGGCTTCACGCAATGCTGTGGCGACGAGATCGGCGTCATCATCGTCTTTGCGGCCGCCGGGAAAACTGATCTGTCCGGCGTGATCATGCAGATGCGCCGTGCGTTGAGTGAGCACGATATCCCAGTCCGCACCATCGGCGCGCGAAACGAGCAGGATGAGAACCGCCGCCGGGCGCACGGTGCGCCCGGTTAACTGGTGTGCGCGCTTTCGCTCTTCGCTCGTGCCGTCGCCGGCGATGTAGTCCTGTCGCGCGTGCGCTGTGGCGACGCGGTGGCGAAGCAAGTCGAGGGGTAGAGGCATGAACGGATTTTAGGAGTCCGCCGCCGAGCGCGTTTGGTCGCGCGCTACATCTGCGAGCCGAGGTGGGTGAGTAGTCGGTCCGTCCAGCGCGCCACCCCGGCGATCGCTGAGCCCGAATTGCGTGATGTGTAGCGCAGCGCATAGGCGATCGGCAGAGGATCGTGCAACGTCTCGATTGCACTATTGGCGGTCACGTCGCGAGTTTTTGCAACGTAATAGCGCCATGTCATTTCTCGAATTCGCGCGTTAGAAAAGTGCGAATCTTTCACCACCTCGCGAATCATTTCGCGCAAATGCCAGAACTGCGCATTGGCGGTGGTGCTATCGAGCGGGGGGATGTCTTTTGGGTTTTGCAATCGATAGGAAAGCCAGCCGAGCAGCGCTTTACGCTGCACCTGCTCGGCGCTGCGAAGTGGAAAGTGCGCGAGAGCGAGACCTTCGAGCTTGCGCATCGCAGCGACTGCCGATGATCCATCGAGTCTCGTCAAATAGTGATTGCCGGGCGAAATTTCCCACGATGGATCGCGCAGCGCCGCCGCGCTCAACACAATTTTTTGTTCGACGACTGGCTCGACTTTCGCGCGCTCGGTCATTCGCGCGAGCGGGTCGATCCGATCTGCTGCGTCGGGCGCATCCCGTTCCGGCAGCAGATAGTTCTGCCACACCAGCGCGCCGAGTAAATTGCCCGGAACGCTTGCAACCGCCTGCTGCAGCGTCGTTCGCGACGGTGCCTTGACAAACTCGTCTGCGTCGAGTGGAAACACATAGCTTGCGCCCCACGCAGAAACCGCCTGACGCGCGAGCGTTGTGGTGCGCGGCCCTTGCATGTAGGCGAGCGCCTTATCTTCGAAGATCGTGATTGGCAGGCCCTCGGCGACCAGCGACCGCAGTATCTCGCCGGTGTCGTCGGTGGAATCGTGATTCACCATCAACATGCGATCAAAAAATTGCAAGTGATGGCGCACGAACGGCTCGATGATGTCCGCTTCGTTTTTAGCAATGGTGACGGATACAAGGCGCATAGAAAACAGCGTAGAGCGCGCGACATTGCGCCGACGGTCAGGCACCATGTGCGCCGACGCCGACCAACTGCGCTGCACGTTTATCATAGCGTCCCTCTGACGAGTCGCAATTGAAGATCGCCTCGCGTCTTTATAAGAGCGAAAACAAGGGCATCGATTTTCTAGGGGGGTATCGTGTCATTTGCACTGATTGCAACGACCGAGATAAGCTGGATTAGTACCGCGCGAATGCCGTCGGCACTTCGCGCTGGCGGATTCGAGGTCGCGGTTGTCGCTCCGGATCGCGCGCTCTTGCTGCACAGCTCGCATATTGACTATATGCATCGCGTGACGCCCCCATTCGCGGTCGGCGATTGGGTCAACGCCGTGGCGCGTGTCGCCGCGCACACCAAAAGCGAGATCGTTCTGCCGGGGGACGACCGCGCGTTTCGCATGTTTGCGGAATTTGTACTGAGGCAGCCTGCCGAGGCCGCCGAGCAAGCGAAGCTGCCTCGCGAAACGAAGGTGTTTTACGATTTGCTTGTGCGAAGCCTGGGCAATCCAGCTTTCTATAAAGGCTCGGTCGATAAGCTCGAGCTGCCCGCGCTGGCGAACAAATGCGATGTTGAAATGCCGCGGTCGGCGGTTGTGTCGTCGATCGCCGCCGCGCAAAAAGCCGCTGCTGAATTTGACTATCCGGTGCTTGTGAAGCGGGCGTTTGGGTCCGGCGGCAGCGGCGTTCGCGGCGTAGACAACGAACCGTCGCTCGTCTCACTTGTCAGTCAGTGGCTGATGCCAACCCCCGATTTGTTCGGTCCGATGCGCCAGGCGGTGAAGATTCAAGAGACGGTCGATGGCATTAACGTCTACTACGCGGTCGCAGCGTGGCAAGGCGAGTTACTTGCCGGCTGGGCCGCAGAGAAACTCGAAGAGCATCCGAAGAACGGACCGGGCACGGTCTCGCGCAGCTTTCGCAGCGATGCGGTTCGCACGGCTGCCGCGAAACTCGTTGCCGGGCTGGGAATGTCCGGCTTATTCGGGATTGAATTCATGATGCGCCGCTCCGATCAAGCCGTTCGCTTAATCGAGATCAATCGCCGGATTGCGCCAAGCAGTAGCCGTGGTCGATCGGTCAATGTTGATTTGATCGGCGCGCTGTATGCAGCGCAAAGTGGTGGCGAATATCGCGGGCGGCGCGACTTCGATCCGGGCGAAGAGCACATCGCCTGTTTCTTTCCGCAAGAGTTTGCCCGCGATCCCGAGAGCGCTTACCTGCGCAAGTACCCGGTTGAAATGCCGTGGGACGATCCGCCGCTGATGCTTAAGTTGTTTGAAAGCGTTCTTGATCGAGAACCCTGAGCAGGAGCGCTCGTCGCTCCGCTCGCCAACGCTTTTGCCTTCAGCACACTAATCTCATAACGAATCGCCGCATCGCAAATGAAGCTTGCCTCCTGCTCCAATTTCCTCGTCGCTTTGCGCACCCAGCGCGTGTGCCTCAACACACTGGTCGCGCTCGCACTGTCGCTCGTCGCGCTTGCGCCGCCAGCGCTCGCGCAAGATACGGGCGCAAAACCGATCAAATTGGTCGTTTCGTTGAGTTCGGGCACCGCGCTTGATCGTGCCGCGCGCTGGGCCGCCGACTGGCTTGAAAAAGAGACAAACCGGCCGACCATTGTGGAGAATCGACCGGGTGCCTCGGGTTTAATCGCCACCGAACTGGTGATGCGCGCCCCTCCGGATGGGGCCACACTTTTGTTTGGCGGGAGCACGATGTCGCTATCGGCGGCGCTCCTTAATTCGCGGGCGCCGCATCCGGCGACGGCGATGCGTCCGATTGCGCGGCTGTCCACGCAACCCATCGTGCTGGTGGCGGGAAAGTCGCACAACTTCACCACCATCGATGAGCTGGTCGCTTTCGCGAAGACCGCGTCAAAACCGCTGACCTATGCCACCGGAGGCGTAGGCTCGCCCGGACATTTCTCTGCCGCTATTTTTTCTCGCCATGTGGGTATCGAGCTCATTCACGTGCCCTATCCGAATGCCGGATCGCTAAACCGCGACGTCATCTCCGGCCAGGTCGATCTGTCGTTTAACGTACTTCCGTCGGTTGACCCGCACTTAAAGAATGGTCAGATGCGCGCTTTGGCGGTTACCGGCGAGCGACGCGTGGCGACGTTGCCCGACGTTCCGACACTGACTGAGCGTGGCTACGGCGACGACTATCCCGTGTCCTGGTACGGAGTGTTTGGCCCGCCAGGCATGACGGTCGAGGCGGCCCAGCGCCTGGCGAGCGATCTGCGCCGAGCCACCGAACAGCCGCAACACCGCGCAACGCTTGCGGCTGCGGGGATTGCGATGGAGTTCCAGGACAGCGAAACCTTCCGACGTGCGATCGTCAAAGAAGTCGCACGGGCAGCCGAAATCGCACGTCGAGAGAATATTGGTACCGAATAGAGCAACAATCAATCCGCAGGATGGTTGCAGGACAGCAATAAACTGTATCGCCCCGTGAAATGGGACGTTGGTGCCAATTGGGTGGCTTGTTTATATCACAGATAAATCACAAATTATCCATAAAACTCGGGGCATTGCACGTTGAAGCTTAATTGCGTCGTGCGTGCAAGACATCGACGGGCGGCGCTGCGAGCCTACCCCTCGCGCAACACGCGAATCGGTGGCGTTGAGAGCACGCTTCTCGTGCCGAGCCATCCTGCAATCAAGGTAAGCACCGTGGCTGCGATCAAACCAATGATCCACACCATCGGCGAAGCAATAAATTCAATCTTGAGAATCCGAGTTGCAAGCGCCCACGTGAGCGCAATCGCGCCGATCACGCCAAGCGTGCCCGCCGCGACGCCGAGCAATGAAAACTCCGCGATCAGCGCGTCGCGCACCTGCGTGCGCGTGCCGCCGAGCGTGCGCACGATCGCGGTGTCGTAACGACGTTCGTCTTGCGTGGAGATTACTGCGGTGTAGAGCGTGAGCAAGCCAGCAGCGAGCGTGAACAGGAATACGAATTCGAGCGCTTTGGCGACTTGATCGACGATGCTGCGCACGCGCTCCATGATCTCGGAGACGTCGATTGCGAGCACATTCGGCGCGGTGTTCACAATTGCGGGCAGCGTTTTCAAATCGTTCGATGGCAAATGAAACGCCGTGATGTAGCTCTTCGGCAATTTCTCGACGGTTGCTTTCGGTACGAGCGCGAAGAAATTCACTTTGAAACTATCCCAATCGACTTTGCGCAAACTCGTCACAGCGACCGTTACTTTTTCTCCAGCGACATCGAAGGTGAGTTTGTCGCCGAGGTTCAATTTGAGCGTTGCTGCGATGCCGTCTTCGAGCGACAAGCCGTCCTTCTCATCTCCGGCGAAATACGAACCCGACGTGATCGTGTTACCCGGCGGCACTTTGTCGCTCGACGACACGTTCCATTCGCGATCAACAAGCCGCTTCGCGCGCTCATCGACGTAATCTTTTCCGGTCACCGGTTTTTCATTGATCGCAACGAGACGTCCGCGCACCATCGGGTAGAAGGTCGCGCTTTGGTTGCGCTCTTTGAGCAGATTGGTGAGCGGTTCAATCTGATCTTGCTGAATGTTGATGAGGAAACGATTCGGCGCATCTGCGGGCAGCGATTTTTGCCATGCGGAGAAGAGATCGGTGCGAACAAAGCCGACCGTGATCAAAGTCATCACACCAAGACCCAAACACGCAATTTGAATGGATGTCGACAAACGACGACGATCCAAATTCGCGAGCCCCATTTGCCACGCGCTCTTCGTTCGCGCTTTGGTCACACGACGCACGCCCCACAAAAGCGCCGCCGCGCCAAGGGTCGCTGCGCCCACGAGTGCGACGATGCCGCCGACAAAGATAAAGCCTGTTTTCAAATCCTGCGCTTGCAGGAGCACGACGCCGAGCACGGCAATCACGCCCAAGATCGCTGCGACGATGCCGCCGCCCGATGGCACTTGCATGTCGCGACGCAGCGCGCGCACCGGCGGCGTGCTCGCGAGCGCGACGAGCGGCGGCAATGCGAAGCCGAGCAAGAGCACGAGTCCGGTCAAAAACGCACGCCACAGCGGCGCAATTCCGGCTGCGGGCAACTCGGAGGCGAAGAGTCCGCGCACCGCGAAGGCAAGTCCCGCCTGCGCGAGGTACGCGAGGATCACGCCGAGCACGCAAGCGATGATTGAGAGCAGTGCGAATTGCCCGATAAAGTGAATCAGCGTTTGCGTGCGCCCCGCGCCAAGCGTTCGGAAAATCGTTGCGGTGTCGATCTCGCGTTTCAAATAACGACGCAGCGCGAGCACGATCGCGACCACGGCCAAAAACACCGCGAACGACGCAGCAAGCCCCAAAAATTGTTCGCTGCGTTCGAGCGTGTTGCGAACTTCGGGGCGCAACTCGCGCACGGTTTCCATGCGCTGACCGGGGCCGAGCTTCGGTTTGATTGCTTGCGCGAATTCATCGGCGCGCGTGCCCGCGACTTGCAATCGATAAGAGGCGCGCGAACCGGGGCCGAGCAATTCGCTTGCCGCGAGATCGTTCGCATTCATCAACACCTTTGGCGCGGCGGACAAAAAATTGCCTGCGACCTCGGGCTCTTCGACGAACACTTGCGCGATGCGCGGCGTGAGCTTCCCGAGTTCGACCGTGTCACCGGCTTTTACATTCAGTCGTGACGCGAGCCGCTCGTCAACAAACACTTCGCCCGGTTGCGGCACCGAGCGCGTCGCGTCGATTGGCACTCGCGCGCCGCGCGGCTCCGCGCTGGTCGCAGCGCCGCGAACTTCAATCGCGCCACGCAGCGGATACGGCGCGCTCACCGCTTTCACATCTGACAAAGCAGCTTCGCCCGGTATCGCCCCGTTATTTCTGGCGCTGACCATGCTTCCGAAGCGAATAGATTGTGTTGTTTTTAAGCCGTAAGCCGTTGCCTCTTTGGGCAATGATTCTTGAAGCTCGCGGTCACCGGAAATTAACACGTCTGCGCCGAGCAAAACGTTCGCTTGATTAACGAACGCCGCTTTCACACGATCGGCAAACATGCCAACCGCCCCAACGCTCGCGACCGCCACCGCGAGTGCGAGCACCAGGATGCGCGCCTCCGAGGTGCGCAGTTCGCGTTGAACGAAGCGGAGGATGAGCGATAGGTTCATGCTTATGGAAACTGAATTTGGGGGTAGGTTTTTCGCATCTGTTCGAGACCCGCGCTAAGCAGCGTTCGCCACTTTGGACCACGCGCGAGGGCATCTTCGTACGCGGTTTGCAATTGCGCTGGCGAACGCTCGCTATAGAACGCGATGAGTGAGGCGGCTTGCGCCAAATCTTTCGCCGCCTTCGCTGCGAACGCGCCTTCGCGAAGCCCGCAAACGATCAGCTTATGAATCGCCATGCGCGCGGGATTCGGCACGCTGACCAAACAGGGATCGCCTGTGCGTGCGAACGCGGCGGCCTGCGTGACGCCTTCCAAAGAAAACTCCATGTAGCGCAGCGCGTGAAACTGTGCGTTGAACGCCGACACATTGACCAGCGTTTGATTTGCGCGCGTCATCGGCGTGAGGAAATCCAATCTAAACGTCGGGTCTTTCGGATGCACCCAACTCCCGCCCTGCAGTCCGTCGAGACTGCTTGCGGGGACGAATCCAAGCGCTAAGGCGTCGATCGCGCTCGGCAAATCGAGCGAAGCATTGGTCGGTAAGGCGACCGATAAGTTTTTTCCAGCGTGCGCAAAATCCAAGTCCTGCGTGCGCTCGCCACTTCCCCACTTAACGCCAAGCTGATTGCCCGCAGCGATGAACGCGTGGGTGCCGATCAACACGCCACCCGCGCGAAAGAATCCTTCTTCGGCGAGCTTGTTGATGACCCGAAGATGTAACGGAAGCATGCCTTCGCAACCGAGTTTCAGCGCATGCTCTGCAGTGGCGGAGGCAACCCGTAGGGCATCATCGCTTCGCGATTGACGCCTCGCAACCAGCGCATCAAGCTGTTCGGATTGCGGCCCCAAATAGATTTGCCGCATCGCACCGCCCAAGCCGCGCGATTGGTAGTACCAATAGTCGCGACCGCTCACTGTTTTTCGATTAAACGATCCCGACACATCGGCAACGCAACGCGTGACCTCGCGCGACTGAAGCGCTTCGACGAGTTGTGTGTACGCGGTTTGCGCGGGTAGCGGTAAGTCGGTAAACATTTCAGCCTTATACTACAAAAACATAAAATCGTAGTATAAAAGCTAAATAACTTTCCCGCGCGCCAACCGAATCTGCCGATTGCATCTTGCCGCGAGATCGAGATCATGGGTTACGAGAATCAAGGTCGTTTGCTCATCGCGATTTAACTTGAACATGAGCTCGATGATTTCGTTGCCAGTGTCGGTATCGAGATTACCGGTTGGCTCATCGGCGAACACGATCGATGGGCTCGCGGCGAACGCACGGGCAATGGCGACGCGTTGTTGTTCGCCGCCGGAGAGTTGGCGCGGTTGATGATCGATACGGTCACCCAAGCCCATGCGGGTGAGCCATTCCTTCGCGCGCGATTGCGCGTCAACGTTGCCCGCGAGTTCAAGCGGCAACATGACGTTTTCTAGTGCCGTCAGCGCGGGCAGCAGCTGAAACGATTGAAACACGAAGCCGACCGTGCCTTGCCGCTTTTTCGCGAGAGCGTCTTCGGAGAGCGTGTTGATGACTTCGCCATGCCACGACACCGTGCCCGCATTCGGGCGATCGAGCCCCGCGAGCAAGCCGAGCAAGGTCGTTTTGCCGGAGCCCGAGGCGCCAACGATCGCCATCGTTTCGCCATCGTTCACCGTCATCGACACGTCGTCGAGAATGGTGAGGCTTCGGTCACCAAGGGATACCGTGCGCTTGAGTTTGTCGGCGGCAATCGCAACCTGTGCGTTCGCTGAAGGTGCAACTTGTATGTTCGCCACAGGCGCAACGCTTGGGTTGCTTATATCTAAGTTCATGGAAAATCGTGGGTATGACTAGTTTTGCTTATTTTCGCGGCTTTGCGTGGTTCGACGAGCTCACCTCGAACGGAAGTTTGCGCGCGACCTGGATTGTGACTGCCCTGATCGCGTTCGGTTCGTTCGCGTTCGTTGCTCAACCCGTGCACGCAAATAGCCCCAAAACGCACCACATTCTCGTGCTAGGCGACAGTTTGTCGGCGGGTTATGGGCTTACTTCTGGTGAAGGTTGGGTCGATTTACTCGGCAAAAAGCTCGACGCGCAGAAAATTCAAGCGAAAGTCACGAACGCGAGCATCAGCGGCGACACAACAGCCGGCGGCGTGTCGCGTTTACCCGCGCTGCTTGCGAAGCACTCACCGACGCATGTCGTGATCGAACTCGGTGGCAACGATGGTTTGCGCGGCGCACCGGTCGCGGGTGCGAAAGTAAATTTGCAGAAGATGGTCGATCTCGCGCAAAAAAGTGGCGCGAAGGTCGTGATTCTCGGCATGCGCATGCCACCGAATTTCGGCGCGGCGTATACGAATGCGTTCGAAGCGATGTATCGCGAT
>JAAFJI010000070.1:10033-15964 GCA_013298045.1 Betaproteobacteria bacterium | reverse complement strand
CTGAGCCGGCGAGGGCCCCTGATTTGTGCAGGTGACTACACAGCTGACTGTGCTGCCGGGAGCCGGTCGTTGCGGCGTGCAAACCACCTGGCTTGTCGTGTCAGCAACGCCGATTCGTTCGCCAAAGTTGTATCCCGCGCCCGAATCGCCCGCCCCGGTCACCAAGCTGTTGGAGACTCGAATGCCAGCGAAAACGTCGTTGGTCGTGTTGACGCCTCGCGGCGCTCCGCTCGCGAGACTACCGAGCGTTTCTGCGCCGTCCGCATAGTTGACTGGCTGGGTCTCGGTAATCGTGTAGCCCTGGTCGTTCGAAGACGCTAGACCGCAAAACAGATACTGCCCCGCGCGCATCGGTGAACCTGAATCACAGACGCGCTGTGAGACTGCGCCGCCATTAACTTGCACACTATTGACGACAGTTTGCGTACCTAAGGCAACGGACGTGGTCGTGATCCGGTAGGTATTGCCGACTCGATCGGTGCCGGTCAGCACAATCGTGACGCCATCGATACCACTGTCGCCCGGGTTTAGCGTGTTGGATTCGTCGCGATCGAGGTACACGAAACCGCGAAGTTCGGCGGCGGGAATACGAACCTGGGCTTTAACACTTGCGACGACTAGCGTCTGACCGGAAGCAACAGCTGTGAACGAGTTTTCATAGGCGTCCCCGGGCTGACTGCCCTGGGTTTGCAATAGCAGTGCGATGGTTTGTATTGCGTTGGCTGGCAATCCGTTGCGATCATCGACGCGTATCGCGGTCACACCATTCGGCAGCACGCCGTTCACCGACGCCGTCCACGCCGCACCAGCAGCAGGGCAGGAGACTGTCCCATCGGCAATCGATCCGCCGTTCGATGCGCAGTTAGGGTTCCGGTTGATTTGCGAGGCAGGTGTGGTGGAGACGTAAATGTCGTACTCACCCGGTCGCAGCGGGGACACCGAACCTCCAGCGAGTGTGCCGCTAAAGCGACTGCCCGAGTTCACCGGATCGCCATTAAACGGCAGCACATCGACGATGCGTACGCTATCGAATTGGCTCGCCGATGTGTTGCGGTACTGAAGCGTCCATTCCTGCGTACCGCCCATCTCGATATATGGGGTGCTGGTCGACTTTGTGACCAAGAGCCCCTCGGGAACACTCGCGACCAGATCGGCGAACGCGTAGCGATCCTCGCGCGACGCCCAGAGGGGCAACGCAAATAGCGGACTCGGATCGAGCGCGTGTTCGATCGTCGCGCTGGTGTGAGCGAGCACGTTGTTGTTAGCGTTTGCGCTCAGCCGCGCGATATAGAAAATCGACGGGAGTGATCCTCCCGGTAGGGCGTCGTTGAATCGCCATTCAAGCACTGTCGCTGCAAGTCCGCTTTGCGGATCCACACCCGGATACGGCGGAGTATGCAGCGCTCGCGAGGCTGAGCCGACCACATACTCAAGCTCTGGGGCAAGATAGGCTTTCACGATCACTGGCGACGTCGAAGGCGTCGGGTTGACCTCGGCGCTCGTGAAGGTAGACCCGATGACGTATTCGACTAATTCACCGTAACCGACGGTAGCAAATGGCGCGACGGCACCGGTTGTCAGATTGCGAGCGGCGAACAGAGAAACGCTGGTGTCGACACTGCGAACAATCGCATGGTCGTTTTCGGCATAGGTCCACACAGTCTCGCCGCCGAAGCGAAACGATGTTCGGTTCGGCAACTTTGTCCCCGGCACGCTTGCCATCACCTCATAGCTCCCGCGCAGCGCAAGCGAAATGAACGCAGGCAGAGATGTCGCCGTGATGCGTACCCGTTTGATCGACGGGTATATCCCGCTTCCGGGCGGCGACTCTAGCGTGGCGGGCGGGAGCACCGCGTTAAATCCGTCGGTAAGCACGCTAGGCAAGGTCGCAGGAAACCAACTTCCCGAGCTGCACTCCGGAGCCGACAGCTGGCTGCGCGCCTGGGTACGTGCTGGTTCGCTGTTGTCCCAATCAATGTTTGGGATCGTCCCGGCGTCGGGGCTCACCTCAATTAAGAAGCCAGCCGCGTTGAGTACAGCCGCGCTCGCGTTGAGCCCAAATAGCCGCAGCACAAAAGGACTGCCTGGCGGCATTTCGGCGATCTGTGCGTTGCTATCGAACGGGTTTCTGAGCCGAGTTCTAGCGCTGTCCCACTCGTCGCAGAACTGGGCGTTCGGGCGTTGGCTAAACGCGCCATAGCTATAGCGAAACTCCGATTGAATATTTGCACCAGGAAACACATAGCCATGACGGCACTCCGGGTCGCCACCATCGGGCAGACATTCTTCCCCGGCGAACACCTGTGTGTCCATTCTCGGGTTTCGCCATAGCTTTCTGTGAAACACCCCCTCTACATTTAGAGATCCGATGCTGAAATTATTAGTATCGTTGTCAAACGTTTCTGGGCCAGAAAACCCATTATTGATGGCAGTAGCATCGGGTTCTGTTGCGTCACCGACCGTGAGCGCATTCAAGCTACCGGAGTTAAGAACACCCAGATCAGCACGCACCAACACCGATCCGTCACCGGTCCCACCGTCGGCAGGCAACTGCACCGGTAATGACGGATAGAACACCACCACAACGCCGACGAACACATAGCGCCGGGGGACGACCTGCCCGTCAACCTGGCGGGTCGGGAACGCAGCCGGGCTAAAGGTGGACGCGCTCGGCGCGATGTTGATCGTGATGTCGCCGCCGGCAACGAGTTGACCGCAGTTCATCGTGCCTGAGTCATCCACCGAGTTGGTCGCATTTGCTGCACCGCCTGCGAGCCCCACACGCCCGTAGGGATGGTAGAGCGCGCGCTGCGACGTCGCCACCGTCTGACCAAGCGACCAGTTCGCAGGCAGTCGCGTACCGTTGGGATACGGATCATCATTGCCATTGACGCCGCATCCAACCAATTCTCCGTAGCCGGGGATAGCGTCGCTATTTGAGAGACGCTTGGGGGGATAGCGTCGCTATTTGACAGACGCTTGGTAAGTTGGATCGGCGCGGTATTGACAAGGGGTGCGGCGCCGACGCCGTCGCCCGGGAGCGCAATCGCGACCGGGTAGGTGAGGATGAAGCCCGATCGACCGGCTGGACCGCCGACAACGGTTGTGATCGACGAGGAAAGCGCAACATCGATTTGATTGGGGTTTCTCGCCCCGCGCTCGGCGATATTGGTGGTTGCGTAGCCTGCAAGTTCGAGATCGAACTGGGCTTTGGCGGATACAACGTCGCCGCACGGCGAGAGCGCGGTACTTAATCCCTTTCGCGTCACGACGCACGTCAAGTTTTGTTCAGTCGTCAAATCCTGATAGCCCAGCCGATTTACGGCACCGGTGCTCTGCTGGTTCGTTGCACTCAGGGTCGACTCGACCACAAGCACAGCACCATCGGCGAGTCCGAACTGGGGTCGCGCACGGAGCGTTGCATTTCGTGTTGTTCCTGCAATGACGTTGCCGAGCTCGCACGTGAGTAAGCCCCCAACCAAGCTGGAGCCGCTCATGCAATAGCTGGGAATCGCCGCACCAGCAAACTGCGGATTCGGCGGCTCGACGAGCTCGACGCCAACGGGAAGTGTCACCGCAAGCCGAAGCGCTTGCGCGTCCGAATGCAGCACACGGAAGCGATACTCATAGACGATCGTGTCGAGCGTACGGACGACGTGATTGATGCCGCTCGAGTCGTTGCCCGGTTCGTCGTCGGCACCAAAGACCGCGACACCGGTACGCGCCTGATTCGAACCGGTCGGCTCTAGCAGGATCACATCGACGCAGCTCCTGCCCGGTTCCGGCAAGGCGGCGCATGCGGGCTCCTGCGCGTACACGCCGACCGACCCAGCAAGCGCGAGCAGCGACACAATCGAGCGCGCAAATATGTATCGAAGCCGCTCTTCGATTCGCGATGAATCGAGCAACAAATCAAGCAATGCCAATTTCTCCCCCAGATAGACCAAACACGCTATGTGATGACCACTACGACTTCGTTGTTCGTCGACGCCATGCCATAACGCCCGTCAGCAGGAGCAGCGCCGCCATAGCGCCCTGCGCGATCGCCCCGAGCGCTGGCACTGGCGGTGGATCGAAGGTTGCGGCGATCAGTCCGAAACCGAGCAAAAAATTGTTGTCTGGCGAGTTCGGCGGGCTCGCATCGGTATCGCTGGCCGAAATGCTGAGGGCGGTCAAGTCAATGGCAGTACGTACCCAAACCCCAACGCTGTCGATGCCCTTGGTATAGCCCACGGTTTGACCGGGCACCGGCACCGGCGTGTTGGAGCAACCCGGAACGACCTGGCTTAAATCGCCATATCGACCATCCAACTGCAACGTCGTAGTACTGGTCGTGATCGCAGGGGCGCAACTCGGAAAACTCGGCGAGCTCACGAGTACGATCGTCACGAACGGGTTTGGTGGGCGCGGCAGTGTCGAATCGCCGGTGTGAACGGCCGCTATCCAGCCACTGGGGCCGTTCACCACGACGCGCTCGCCCTGATCGACTCCGTCAATGAATAGCCACGATCCCGCAGGCAGTTTGCCGCCTTTCAAACCCGCAAAATTCCACTGTGCCGAAAGCGTGGTGCCGTCGCCAGAGTCCGCGTAGACCGCAGCACGGTCGGTAGACGGCATTGGCGCGCCGACCGGTCCTCCGGCGACGTTGTACGCGGCCGTGAAAGCGGCCTGCGCGGCAGCGGGAACGCCGCCCAGGTAGCCCGGGGCACCGTTAACAAAGGTGATACCCGCCTGGGGCAGGTTCGGCATCGGGAAATAGCCGTCGTCGTTGCGCCCGACGCCAAAGCCGTTCCAGCTTGCCGTGCCGCCGCTCACGCTCATCGTGAGCGTGGCGACACCGCTGCCGCGCCCCGAACCGATCACCATCGCAGGAAGGGTCTGCGAGGTGCTAAGACTTCCCGAGCCGAACGGCGTCACGGAGGTGAACTGTGCCCATTGCAGCGTTTGTGCAGACATGGCGGTCGAGGCAACGAGCGTGAGCGCAACGATGAGCGCGCGACTCGTCACGGCTGGCAATTTCGAGGTTGTGTTCATCTATCGATATCTTTATGAGTTGGGGAGACGCATTACTCGGGGCATCCAGGACCGGGCTAGCCCCGGTTCGCGTTGTGAAAATGCTGCGGTAACAGCGATCGCAACGCATCGAAAGTCGCTTGATTGGGTACGTTGATGCCGACCATCTTCACTGGCTTCGGCGAATGCAGGTGAAACATGTAATTGGTCATCGGACCGCTCTGAATCACCTTAGCGTCGATCTTGAACACCTTCTCAGGTGCCTCGTAGAACACGTAGTGCAATCGCTTTCGCACGCGCTCGGCGTGCGCATAAACCGCGAAGCTGCCCGCCACGAAAACGCCCACAATTGCCAGTCCAATGAACATGCCGCCATGCATCTTGGGTGCCGCGAGAACGGAATACACCGCGAACAAGAAAACGATGGCAAAAAACGCCGTCAGAATTAAACCGATCCAGCGCAGTGCGTTGGTCGTACGCCGAAAACAAATGTCAAGATACTGCTGAAGGGTTGGATCCATCGAATGCTCCCAAAGACTAAGGGCTCGGCTTACGTGCCGCCGCTGCTTCGGCGCGCTTCTTTGCACGCTCTGCCGCGGCTTCCGCACGCGCGTCCGCCTTCGCTTCTTTGGCCGCAGCGCGCTCATCCTCACGTTGTTTCTTCGCGTCCGCACGATCATCCGCGGCCTGTTGCTTTGCGACCGCGCGCTCATCCCGCGCTTTTTGTGCGTTGTCAGCACTGGCTTGATCGGCGGCGCTGGACGTTTTCGCGCTCGATAGCGAACCGGGTTTCACATCGGTGAAATCGACTTCAACGGTGAAAAATGCGTTCGCGTCAATAGCGCTCACCAGGTAGTGAACCGTGAGTATCTTGCCTGCAACCTTGTTCACATCTTTAGCGAACGCCGGCTCTTTAAG
>JAAFJI010000070.1:0-10023 GCA_013298045.1 Betaproteobacteria bacterium | reverse complement strand
CTTTAAGCGCGGGAATGGGATCGGCACTGTTCATCAAAAAAATGCCGTCGGTTCGATCAAAATCCGCTGCTGGAAGCGGTGGATTGAATTTACTCTTGAGCTTGCGCGAAATCGTGTACGCGTCATCGGCTGCCTTGTTGACCCAGACCAACTCAAACCGAGTGCTGACTCCGGGATAGTTCTCCATCTGCACCTCTTTGCCGTCGACCTTGCGAATCACTTTCGCGAAACCTTCGGTTGGAAGCTTTCCGAAGTCGACCCGCTGCGACCCGGGGTTACGAACTTGGTACATCAACGCCAGAGCCTGCCCGGCTTTGATGCGATAAACGCCGTTTGGGCTCACCGGTATCGTGCCCGTCGGGAGGAACCCGTCGTTGACCTTGATCGTGTTTACACCCTTAGTTATTTCGTAGCTTCCCACGGTGCCGACATAGACCTTAAAGGGCAGGTATTTGTCGCCTTGCGCGCCGGCGGAGTACGGCACGACCGAGACACCGGCAGCAAACGCGAATGTGAGGCAAGCGCGCGCCGCGCGCCAAGTCGAATTCGGTCTCATCATGATCGTCTTCTTTTCGTTGAGTTGGTAACGCCATCCGCTGCGCAACCATGGGGGCGCGTGCGGGGGCGCCCGTCGATCCAATCCGGGGGGCGGTGGGATCGACGAGCAACGCTGATGCTAGGTAGCAGTGAGCGCGAAAACTAGCCGTCCGAATGGACAGCTGTGTCGTGCGTTTCGCAGCAGAGGATATTCAACAATATCCTGTCTGGCCATTTTCGAAATGGCTTACAGTCAATTTGCATTACTTTTCAATAGTAATATTTACTGACGCCGGAGCAAATTTCTATTGGGCGATACTCGCCATATTTATATTGGCGTACTCGCTATTGCTGCGCGTTGTGTTGCGTCCGTTCAACACTCGGCTCACGCATGGTTTGCGCTCGCCCGAAAGAAGCCTACATGCCGCGAAACGCCGCTAGATAAGGCTGCGCGACTTGCAACGCGCTCGCGTGCCCGCGCATGCGCACCTGCATGCCGCGAAGGCTGTGACGCTCGACGACGTCGATGTAGTTCGCGTTGATAAGCGTGCCGCGATGAATTTGAATGAAGTGATGCGAATCGAGCTCGTCGATGAGCGCTTTGATCGATTTGCGAATGAAGGCTTCGTGATCTTTGGTGGCCACCCGTGTGTATTTGCTATCGGATTGAAAGAAAAGCACATCGTTGATCGTGACGAAGAACACGCGATCGCCTTGCGTGGCTTGAATCCGGCGCAGGGGTTGCGGTCGAGATGCTGTGGCGTTTCGAGGGGAGCAAATTGCGCTGCGTCGGGAATCGATGTATTCGCGTCGAGACGCATTGCCTGCGTTCCGCCTCAATGCCGCTTGCCGGCAGCCTTCTTGCGCATGCGCTCCCACTTGCGTGCGAGGCTTGACTCGGGCGTTGGCTTCCATTTGTCGAGGAGTTCAAGAAGCCCCGGTCGATCGTTACATGCGAGTACGATGTCGGCACCTGCTTGCGTCGACACTTCTGCGCGCGCTGTGAAATCGCCTGCTGCCTCCGCTGCGACCATGGATGTGTCGTCTGTAAAAATCACGCCGCGAAAATGCAGTTTGTGACGCAGCACTTCTTGTAACCAATACGAAGATTGACTGGCAAGTTGTGCATTGATGTTTGGGAATGCCAAATGCGCCGCCATGATGCCGTCCACGCCGGCGGCGATTAGCTCGCGAAAAGGAATTAAGTCCGCCGCTTCGACGTCGGCAAACGTGCGCGGGTCTTCAGGGCGCTCCCAATGCGTGTCGCCCTTCACAAATCCATGCCCCGGAAAATGTTTGCCGACCGAGGCCATGCCTTCGGCGCGTAAACCTTGCATCACGGCAGTCGCGAGCGAGGCGGCGGCGCCATGATCGCGATGAAAGGCGCGGTGACCGATGACAGCCGATTCACCGTAGTCCAAATCAAGCACCGGTGCGAATGAAAAATCGATACCGACTTCGCCCAATTCGTGACCGATGGTGAAGCCAATTTCAAAGGCGCGCGCGCGCGCAGACGGCGGATGGGTCGTCCACAAGTCACCGAGCGAGCGCATGGCTGGAATGTCGGTGAAACCTTCTCCATGAAAGCGTTGCACGCGGCCGCCTTCGTGATCGACCGCGATCACGAGTTCCGGCGATCGCAGCGCTTTGATTTGTCGCGAGAGTTCGCTGAGTTGTGTTTTGTCGACGAAGTTTTTTCCAAAGTACACGACGCCGCCGACGAGTGGGTGCAGCAGCACTTTGCGATCTTCGGCGGTGAGTTCGGTGCCCTCAATTGAGGTCATGATCGGGCCGAGAGGGAGTTTCTGTACTGCGGAGAGGCGGGGCATGTGCGGTCTTTGTTGTTTGGTTAGTGGCGCGAATATAGAACTTGTAGCAGCGACCGAGAGCGGAAAAGGGATGCGCGATTGACATAGACACTACCGCTTGCAAAGGGCGCGACCGCAGCTGGTAGGAGCGCGCTTGCGCGCGATTGATCGTTGTGGGTAGCCGCAGCGTGATTTCCTCGCCTAACGTCGTGTTGTTCGCGCGCAAGCGCGCTCCTACAAACAGCTCGCGACGAGCGTCGCTCCTACCTCTCAAACACAACGAATGCGATCGCGTGTTCGCGCTCGTCGCTGATACTCACGTGCGTTTGCGCGATGCTGCGTTCATCGAGCCAGGTTTTCACTGCGGGCGACACGTCGAACGTCGGTTTGCCGTGTTCGTCGTTGACGATGCCAATCGCATTCAAAGCAAGCGGCGCGCGAATGCCGATGCCTGCGGCTTTACCGAACGCTTCCTTTGCCGCCCAGCGCTTCGCTAGCCACGGTGCGGCTTCTTTAACATCGTTGAGTTGCACGAGTTCGTCGTCGGTCAAGATGCGCTGCGCAAACTGCGCGCCGTGACGGTCGAGCGTTTGGGCAATGCGCTCGATCGAGACGATGTCGGTGCCGATGCCATAGATCATGGTGTCACCTCTTCGCTATTTGCGTTGTTCGCATTGTTTGCAATGCGTTTCCCTTTGCGCTGCGCGCTTGGTTTGGCATCAAGCCGTTCGGAGAGCGTGTGCAAATCATGCATGACGCTTGAGGATCTCAAACTGCGGCGCTCAAGATGGAACTGAATGATCTTACGTACGAAATCGCGCGCTTCGGCGGCGATCATCGCATCCTCAAACACGCCCTTCTTGAGCGCGAACAACGCGCGACCACTCACCAGAACGCCGCCGCCATGTTGCACGGGACCGGCAAGCGGATCGTAGCGATAAAGCGTGTCGGGTTGTAGCGCTTCACCGGTTTTCACGTCACATTCGAGTTGCAGCCCGTACCCGAGTTCAGCAAGCAAGTGGGTTTCGAATTCGCGCAGGATTGCGCCGTGTTGGTCGCTCTCGGCAATTGTCATCAAGGTTGCGGCGTAGGATTCAAAGAGCAGCGGATGACTGTCTTCGCGCGGCAAGAGTTTCATCAAGAGTTCGTTGAGGTAGAGCCCGCACATCAACGCGCGCCCGGTGAGCCAGGGCTGTCCAGGCACCCACGTTGCCTGCGTCATCGTTTTAACTTCGCCGCGACCGCTGAACACGACCTCCACCGGTTGCAGCGACAGCAGCGCGCCGCGTAAGTTCGAACCGGGTCGTTTCGCGCCTTTAGCAACCATCGCCATGCGACCGTGTTCAAGCGTGAACACGTCAACGATCAGGCTCGTTTCCTTGTAGGGGTAGCTGTGCAACACGAATGCGCGTTGCGGAGGAGAACGCTTTTGTTGAACAGCCATGTAAGGACGACGCGCTTCGCGCTAGGACGACGCGCTTCGCGCTAGGACGACGGCCTGTGGCCTAGGACGGGACGAATTGCGAACGACGATCTTCAAAATTACACAAACAGGGGTTCGGTGGGCGGGGAGCTCGAAGCATACGAGGTTCCGACATCGCGACATAGCGCGAAGCGCGACGTCCTAGGCCGTAAGGCCGACGTCCTAGTGCGAAGCACGACGTCCTGTAGCGCGCAAAGCGCGCTACGTGATGCCCAGTTCGCGCAACATCTGTGCATTCTCGGACCAACCGCTTTTCACTTTGACGAAGAGTTCGAGATACACCGGACCTCCGAAGAGCTTTTGCATATCGACGCGCGCTTCGGTGCCGATCCGCTTGAGCGTCTCGCCGCCCGCACCGATCATGATCGGGCGCTGGCTTTCTTTGTCGACCAGGATCGCGGCGAAAATGCGGCGAAGATTGCCCTCTTGTTCGAATTTTTCGATCAGCACAGCAGCGCGATAAGGCAATTCGTCGCCGGTGAGCCGGAAGATTTTTTCGCGGATGATTTCGGTGGCGAGGAAGCGCTCCGGCTTGTCAGTCATGTCGTCGGCGTCGAACATGGGCTCGCCCACCGGCAACACTTTCTCGATTTCGTCGAGCAATGCTTTCGTTTGCGTGCTTTTCGTTGCAGATACCGGCACGATCGCCGAAAATTGATGACTCTTTGGCAGATCACCCAATTGATTCGCAAACTGCGCTTTGTCTTTGAGTAAGTCTACTTTGTTTGGAACTGCGATGATCGCCCTATTTGTTGGGGCAAGCGCAAGTGCAGCCAAATCGGCTTCGACCAGACGCGCCGCGTCCCACACCCAGAGAATTGCATCG
Source organism: Betaproteobacteria bacterium (assembly GCA_013298045.1). Lineage (GTDB taxonomy): Bacteria > Pseudomonadota > Gammaproteobacteria > Burkholderiales > Casimicrobiaceae > Casimicrobium. The sequence continues at coordinate 5,369 of JAAFJI010000070.1, read as the reverse complement.
ACCTCATCAAGCGTTTTGCGAACGCTCGCGTTCAGGCGTTTGTTCATCTCGCCGCCGTGCTTCGTTTGATAGCCGGGCGTATCGACGAAAACAAACTGCGCGGTGTCGGTCGTCAGAATGCCGCGTACCGGAAGTCGCGTGGTCTGCGCTTTGCGCGACGTAATGGTGACCTTGGCTCCGATCAGACGGTTAAGCAGCGTCGACTTGCCGACGTTGGGACGACCGATGACCGCGATTTGACCGCAGCGAAAAAGCGCGGCGGGTTGGCTGGATTCGGGCATGGCGCGCCTACATTCCGAGCTTGCTGAGCATATTGGCTGCCGCCATTTGCTCGGCCGCTCGACGCGAGGCACCGTTGCCAACGCCGCTTTCTTTCGCGGTGGTGACAGAGCAGCGCACGGTAAACACCTGTGCATGGGCTTCGCCATCGACCCGCTCCACGGTGTAGGTTGGCAGCGGCTGGTGTTTAGATTGCATGAGTTCCTGTAGCCGCGTTTTTGCGTCTTTTCCGCCTTCGCGCGGGTTAACTGCGGCGATTCGGTTGAGGTAGAGGCGATTGATGGTCGCCTGTGCGGCCTCGAAGCCAGCGTCGAGCAAAATCGCCCCAAAAATCGCTTCGACCGCGTCGGCGAGCATCGACGGACGCTCGCGTCCGCCGCTTTTCTCCTCGCCTTCGCCAATGCGCAAATGCTCCGAAATATCGAGTCGCTGCGCGAGCGAATGCAGCGCTGGCTGACTCACCAAATTCGCGCGCATCCGCGAGAGTTGCCCCTCGGGCAGCTCTGGGAATTTTTGGAAAAGCGCGAGTGCGATCGTGCAATTGAGCACGCCATCGCCGATGAATTCGAGCCGCTCGTTATGCGGCGTCCCGAAGCTTCGATGCGTCAGCGCATCGCGCAATAGACGCGGGTCGCGGAAGGTGTAGCCGAGAGCAGCTTCGAGACTCAAAGGAGATGCGATGGAGGTTAGCGATTACCGGTGGCCGAAGCCTCGAAATCAAAAAGCAGGCTCATGTTCCCGGCGACCGGCACCCGACGCGCGTAGCTCACGGAGAGCACGATGCGCCCGTTTTCTTTGCGAATTTCGAGATCGGTGCCGCGCACCGGCAGATCGTCGATCTGCGAGCGCTTTTCGTAGGCATTGCGAATGACCGGCGGCGCAGCCTCGACGCCGAACTCGTTCGCGGTCTGTTGCAGCACTTTCTTTAGCGAAAAATACTCAGTCCACGCCGGAACACAGCGAAACGACGTGAACAGGACGAAGCCCACGATACCGGCGAGGAAGATAAATCCGACGAGCGAGAGACCCTGTTGACGTTTCACGATTGATGCATAGCGGTTGCGAAGACCAATTTATTGTATTCCGCTGAAGACACGTTTGAAAGCAAACGAGGCGACGTCGTCCCAATTGAACCAGATGAAGAACGCTTTGCCGCGCAAATGGCTCTCCGGCACAAAGCCCCAGTAGCGTCCATCGTCGCTGTTATCGCGGTTGTCGCCCATGGCGAGGTAATGCCCCTCGGGAACGCGACAGGTCAAGCCTTCGGGCGAATCCTCACAGGTCGCCACTGGGGTCGCCATGTAGGGTATGCGCAAAAACGCGTCCGGATTGGCGGCTCGTGCTTTTTCGTAATCGGCTGCGGCCATGCTGCGGCGCAGCCCGCCGCGGCTGTAGGCGGGGGCGTCCGCCATTTGCGCAATTGCGTAGCGGCGATCCCCGTTGGTCTCCATTTTCTGGAGCGCAGTGCGGAAGTCACCCGGTGCCTCGGTCCAGCTGTAGGTGCCGGCGTCGGCTTGCGGCAGCGCCTTGCCATTGACCGAGACGCCCTTCATTTTGTCGTAGACCACCACGTCGCCGGGCACGCCGACCACACGCTTGATGAAGTCTTTGTCCGGTTCGTGTGGCGCTTTGAACACGATCACATCGCCGCGCACCGGTGCCCCAACCGAGATGATCTTGCTGTCCAAGACCGGCAGGCGCACGCCGTAGGCAAATTTATTGACGAGAATGAAGTCGCCGGTCACCAAACCCGGACGCATCGAACTCGACGGAATACGAAATGGCTCCGCGAGAAACGACCGCAACACGAACACGATCAGCAGCACCCAGAAAATCGAGGCTGGCACCTCGACCCCCCAGTGCGCAAGCTCGTTGGCAGGGCGCTTCGTGGCCAGGAAAAACTTATCCCAGACCCAAGCCGCCCCGCAAACGACAACCGCGAGTAGCAGAAGCGCTGGAAAGCCGATGATCGGGGTGCCGGAGACCACACCGCGCACGGCGAAGACGACCAGAACGGCAAGTGCGAGGGCGGGTACGTATTTCATGATGTAGTTTGAGACGAACGGACGAATGAATTAGTTAATTGGAAGCGATGGGGCGAAGCACGGGAACCGCAGTTTTATCGATGGTTCACCGCTGTTTTCAATGTAGGGTATTGATCGTAGCGGCGGGCGTGTCAAGCGACGAACCGCGCGGCGCGCGGCGCGATCAGCAGGAACTGTGCATTTAGATAAGTAGCGCAACGCCGCGTGTTACTTTTCACCAGTTTGCAAAATCGCCAAAAACGCTTCTTGCGGAATTTCGACTGAACCTACCGATTTCATGCGCTTCTTACCTTCTTTTTGTTTCTCAAGCAGCTTTTTCTTCCGTGTGATGTCGCCGCCGTAGCACTTGGCGAGCACATCTTTACGCATGGCTTTCACGTTCTCGCGCGCGATCACATTGGCACCAATCGCCGCTTGCACCGCCACATCGAACATCTGCCGTGGAATCAGCTCGCGCATCTTTGCCGCGACCTGCCGGCCGCGATATTGCGATTGCGCCCGATGCACCATGCAGGAGAGCGCATCGACTTTGTCGCCGTTGATCAGAATGTCGAGCTTCACGACATCGGCCGACTGGAATTCTTTGAACTCGTAATCCAGCGAGGCGTAACCGCGTGAAACACTCTTCAACTTATCGAAGAAATCCATCACCACTTCGGCCATCGGCATGTCGTAGGTGAGCATCACTTGCCGACCCATGTACTGCATGTTGCGCTGAGTGCCGCGCTTTTCGTTGCAAAGGGTCATCACCGAGCCGACGTATTCCTGCGGCATCAGAATGGTTGAGGTAATGATCGGTTCGCGAATTTCTTCGATTTTCGAGAGATCCGGAAGCTTTGCGGGGTTGTCGACATCGACCACCGTGCCATCGCGCAGGAGCACTTGATAGACCACGGTCGGCGCGGTGGTCACCAGATCCATGTCGTACTCCCGCTCCAGCCGCTCCTGGATCACATCCATGTGCAGCAACCCAAGGAATCCGCAACGGAAACCAAAACCAAGCGCTTGCGACACTTCGGTTTCGTAGTGCAGCGAAGCGTCGTTGAGTTTCAGTTTTTCGAGTGCCTCGCGCAGCGCTTCGTATTGATTCGCCTCGACCGGGTAGAGCCCGGCGAAGACCTGCGGTTTAACTTCCTTGAATCCCGGCAGCGCTTCGGTCGCTGGTTTTTGCGCGAGCGTAATCGTGTCGCCCACTTTTGCGGAATCGAGCTCTTTGATACCGGCGATCACAAAGCCCACCTGACCGGCCGAGAGCGACTCTTTTTGCGTCGAGCGCGGTGAGAAAACGCCAACTTGCTCGCACAAATGGTTACGCCCGGTCGCCATGAAAAGCAACTTGTCTTTCGGACGCACGGTGCCATCCATCACGCGCACCAGCATCACGACACCGACGTAGTTATCGAACCAGCTGTCGATGATGAGCGCTTTGAGCGGTGCGTCAACGTTGCCCTTCGGCGGCGGCACCTTGGCGATGAGCCGTTCGAGGATGTCGTCGATGCCGACACCGGTTTTGGCCGACGCCAGGACGGCGTCGGTTGCGTCAACGCCGACTACGTCTTCGATCTCTTGCTTCGCGTTATCCGGGTCGGCACTCGGCAGATCGATCTTGTTCAATACCGGCACCACTTCAACACCCAGCTCGATCGCGGTGTAGCAGTTGGCAACGGTTTGCGCCTCGACGCCTTGCGACGCATCCACCACCAGCAGCGCGCCTTCGCATGCCGAGAGCGAACGCGAGACCTCGTAGCTGAAATCCACATGCCCCGGCGTGTCGATCAGATTCAGGTTGTAAATCTGACCATCTCTGGCTTTGTAGTGCAGCGCCGCCGTTTGCGCTTTGATCGTGATGCCGCGCTCTTTTTCGAGATCCATCGAATCGAGCACCTGCTCCGACATTTCGCGATCGGAGAGACCGCCGCAGCGCTGAATAAAGCGATCGGCCAAGGTCGACTTACCATGGTCGATGTGCGCAATGATGGAAAAATTACGGATGTGTTGCATGAAAAAAACAAAGAGCCAACGCGCAGGCGTTGGCTCCTATTGAGCGGCGGCAGGAGCGCGCGAGTCGCTGCAAGCCGCAAACGCGGTAAACACTCGATTTTAGCGTGTATCGCGTGCGGTCAACGGCCTACTCGGGAATCTTCTCCGGCGCGAAGAACTCGTTGTACTGGCCTGAGTTACGGTCGATCGCACGCTTCACGCGGAACGAAACCGATTTGCCTTTTTCGACCGCTTTCAACACCGACACAAGTTGCGCCGGCGACGAAATCGATGTGCGGGTGCCACCGGTTGCAACCGACGTGATGATGTCGCCCTTAGCGAGCGAGCGTACGGGGGAGCTCTCGTCGAGATCGGCGACCACCACACCGCCTTGCTTCACGTTTGCCGCCGCGCGCTCTTTTTCATCTAGATCGCGCAGCGTCATGCCAAGCTTTGGTTCTTTGACCTCCGCCGGTTTGGCGCTCGGCTTGGCTTGTGCGCGATCGGTCGGCGCAACGGCGGCGGTCGTGTCTTTGTACTCATCTAAGGTGACGCTCAATTCGACGAACTTGCGATCGCGCCAGACTTTCACTTTCGAAGGCGTACCCGGGCGCACGGCGGTCACGAGTCGCGGCAGATCGCGCGAGTCCTCGACTGTTCGACCGTTGAACTCGGTAATAACGTCTTCTTCCTGGATGCCGGCTTTCTCGGCCGCGCTTCCCTTGGTTACACCCGAAACGATTGCGCCATAGGCTCGCGGTAGGCCGTAGGATTCCGCCAGATCGCGCGAGACCGGCCCGATATTGACCCCGAGCATGCCGCGCTTCACCGACCCACCGGCTTGCAGCTGACCCACGACATCCATGGCCAGATCGATTGGAATGGCGAAAGAAATGCCCTGGAAGCCACCGCTCACCGTTGCGATCATGGAATTGATCGCGACCACCTCGCCGCGGGTGTTAAACAGCGGCCCACCCGAATTGCCCGGATTTACCGCCGCGTCGTGTTGAATGTACGGAACAAGCTCGCCTGTGGTCGTGCCTCCCCTACTCGCTCTGGCCTTGG
>JAAFJI010000007.1 GCA_013298045.1 Betaproteobacteria bacterium | reverse complement strand
ACTGCACGGCAATTACAGGATGATCGTTTAGGCCACCAGCGTACGCAATTTTTTTGAAGCGACCTCGATAGGTCTCTGTCATGCGCGAGTAAAGCGCTTTTTGTAGCGACGTGCACTGCGCAATCGGTCGTCCGTAACAGCATCCAAACGATAGACACGCCAGACGACCAATCGCCTCGCCGAGTGCATACGCGATGCAGGCGGCAGCCATGATGACGCCGGGGTCGAACGTCGGCCATGCAAACGCTTTGGCGATCCATTGCGTCAGGCCCATCGCCGGGATCGCAGCGACCAACACAGCGAACACTGCGCCGCCGATCGTATGACCCGCCATGCCTTCGACCCAACGCGCGACCCATTTCGACGCCGGAACACCGACTAACAGTAGCAAGGTCACAAAGAGCGCGGCCGGGCGCAGCGGTTGGGCCATTGCGCCCACGAGGAACACAAACACACAGGTTGATAGCCCATAGGCAATGGATGAAATCACACCGTAAGTGGTGAAGTTAACAGCAGGCCAAAACCGCCCCTCCGCCCCATTTGTTCGGGCGGGAATCGCCATCGCTATTTGCCAGCCCTCGCTGCGCAGATTGCGAAAGCCCCAGCGAAAAACAAAGTAGCCCATTGCGGCGAGCAAGAGCACGCTGATTTCAATGGTGAACCATTCATTCATGATTGAACTCCTTGCGAACAGAGGCTTGCGCATCGATTTCCGAGATCGACTGGCGCACGGCGACCTGCGTCTCCACCCACGGTTGTGAAAGCCAATCGGAAAAGCGACTGCGCAGATCGCGGCGTTTAGCATTGGCGACCAGCTCGCGAGACAGTTGCGCACGATGACCGTCCCACAGAACGATGCTGGTGCTACTGCCCGGACGAAACAAAGACACCGGTGCGCCTCGTGGGACAAAGTCGCCAACGGCAATCTGACGCGCATGGTCGTAGCGATGGGTGCTGAATCTTGATTCAATGACACCGATCATCATTGCGGCGACATCGACTTGCACCACGAAGCCGACGCCCGAGCCGCCGTGTACATCGCTGTCGTATACGGTGACGACGCGACGATTAAACGCGTAGGAACCCGGAAAGCGCGTAAGCGCCGTTGGATTACACGAGTGAAATCGGCCTTCGATCGTTTGCTGACGCAGTACGCGGCCGGCAACCGGTGCGTGGGTGTAGTGATACACATCGGGGGTCAGTCGAACGATGACCCCACACAACGGTGCGAGTGTCGTGTCCGAGAAAGGTTGTCCGCGTCCTTCACTCGAAATGCAATGTCGCCACGGGTTCACGCCGCCGAGCAGCTCGTCGACGCGAACAAACTTCGATTTGATCGGCAACGCGTCGCGATCGAACGCAGCAAATGGCAATAATTTTCCATCGGCGGGCGAGACGATTGCATCGCTTGCTTCGGGCAGCGGTCGCAAATCCCAGTAGCGAATCTGTCGTTCGAACAGGTCGCGCAACGTGGTCATGTGCGCGAAACCATCGACCGTTTCCGATTCGCGAATCATGAGCCGATGTGCCGTGTTTTCGATGACGCGTTTCGCATCGCGTAAACGACGATCAAACTGCCAATGCGCAAGCGCATCGGTGACCAGACCAGAGCCCAGGGCGTTCAACAAAAAACCGGGCTCTTCGCGACGGCGGCTGTACAAAAAGCGGATGGCTTGATCGGCTAACAGTTGTTCGTTAGCCGCAGTATTTCGATATCTCTCGATGTACTGATGAGTCACCATGCAAGGCATTCAAAACATGCGATGAATCGTATGTTCGACTTGTCGTGTTGCAGTGCAATGACTGCGTTGTCACGCTTGTGTCATCGACGCCAAGAAACATCGCGTCATGTGACCTTTGAGCCCAATCGATTGAAAGGACATCGTCAATGAACAAAGAAGTTTCTGCTGCTTATAGCGTCGCCGCTGTGCGCGAATCGGCGCTCGAGCTTGGCTTCGAGCCGCTCGATCCGGCCATTGTCGAGCGCGTCGTCGACTACGGTCTAGAAGCCCTGGTCGAATGCACACTCGCCGCGCAGCAAGGCGACGCAATCGATATCAACGTACGTGGCGTGATGTACGCCCGATCGATCGAGCGCATCACGGCGGCGATTGCCGAGCCTTATCGGCGCGAGGCGGTTATCGCCTGAGGGGGAACTAGGTACGCGAGCTTATTTCGCCTTCGGACGACCAACGGCGATCGATTGCAAGCTCGCGTATGTTTCGATTTGTTTGGCGGTCGAGAGCGCACTGAATACGCGAATAGCGGCGCGCACGACTTCGCTTTTCTTGGTCTCGCGACCGGCGGCGATGGCGATTTTCTTGCACTGTTTAATTAAGTCGTGATCGGACTCGGGCAGCGTGAAGCTATCGCGCACCAGTTTCGCTTTTGCCGGGATTGGCGTGGTTTGTCGCTCGGACTTGCTCGGTGCTTTTTCAACCGGAGTTTGGACGGCTTTCGTCACTTTCTTTGATTGCGCCGAAGCAATTGCGCTCAACGTGTTCGCGGGCTTCGTCGACACTTTCTTTGCGGCTTTGCTGTCCTTTGCTGCGACGACTTTCTTCACAGGTGGGTTGCTCTTAGCGGTCATGATAGTTTCCTCTTCGAAATGACGTAAATGATTTATATAGTTTATCTAATTTCAGGCGAATGCGCGCCGATTTTGGCGGCGGCATAGTACAGCATTTTCACTAATTGCCTCATTAAAATTGATTAAAATATAAAATACATTATTTGTTGTTTAATAAAGAAACATGGCAGTAACATATATTTGAAGCGGCATTAAGCGTGTTTGCTGTTAAGAAATCCACTGCAATATCGTTGTAATAATTGGCGGCGACACTTACGTTCTGAAAAGGTGCGTGTCGCGCGATTTGCGGGCCCGGACTCACTCCTCCTTCAAAACGACTGGAATCACATGAAAGCTGTAAAAAACTCCATCGCGACCGTCGCCGCAGTGATTGCTGCAGGTGTCGCTTCGACATCTTTCGCGCAGACCATCACAGGCGCTGGCGCGACCTTCCCGTTTCCGATTTACGCGAAATGGGCGGATGAATACAAAAAATCCACCGGTATTTCGATGAACTATCAGTCGATCGGTTCGGGTGGCGGGATCAAACAGATTCAATCGAAGACTGTGGATTTCGGTGCGACCGATATGCCGCTCAAAGCTGAAGATCTCGCGAAAGACGGCTTGATTCAGTTCCCGGCGATCATCGGTGGCGTCGTGCCGGTGACCAACATGGACAACGTTGCACCGGGTCAGTTGAAGCTTACCGGTGAAATCTTGGCCGACATCTATCTTGGCAAGATCAAGAACTGGAACGAGAAAGCGATCACCGATCTGAACCCCGGCGTGAAGCTTGACGGTCCGATCACCGTTGTGCGTCGCTCCGATGGTTCGGGCACGACCTTCCTGTTTGTCGATTACCTCTCGAAAGTCTCGCCCGAGTGGAAGACCAAAGTAGGTGTGGGCACCGCAGTAAGCTGGCCGGAAGGCGTGGGCGGCAAGGGCAACGAAGGCGTTGCGCAATACGTTCAGCGCATCAAGGGCTCGATTGGCTACGTTGAGTTTGCGTACGCGAAGAAAAACAAACTCGACTACATCCAGATGCGCAATCGCGATGGCGTATTCGTAACGCCCGACGATTCGGCGTTTGCGGCCGCCGCGGCTGGTGCCGACTGGAAAGGCACACCTGGCATGGGCGTGGTGCTTACCAACCAGGTCGGCAAGGCAAGCTGGCCAATGGCCGGCGCTTCGTTCATCCTGATGTACGCGAAGCCGGGGAAGCCTGAGCAGTCGAAAGAAGTATTGAAGTTCTTCGATTTCGCGTTCAAAAACGGCGCGAAATCGGCAAGCGAACTTGACTACGTGCCGCTTCCTCCAGCAACGACGAACCTCATTCGCGAGGAATGGAAGAAAATTACCGATGCGTCCGGCAAAGCGCTGATGTGATTCGGTTTTCTTGCTAGATAAGCTCAAATAACAAAGCCCGCCATCGACGCGGGCTTTGCTTTCATAAGTTACCGGGGCAGCGTTCGCATGAGTTCCAATCCCACACGATCATTCGCGCGACAAGATGCGATCTTCGCGCGATCGACCCAGTTTTTTGCCGTCCTGGTGCTGGTCACTTTAGCGGCCATCATCATTTCGCTCATACACGGCGCGTGGCCAACGATCACCAAGGTCGGTCCAAAGTTTTTCGTCGACGCTAGCTGGGACCCCGTGCGCAGCCTCTTCGGCGGACTCGCGCCGCTTTGGGGCACGCTGATTACTGCAACGATTGCGATGATCATCGCGGTTCCCGTGAGCTTCGGAATCGCAATCTTTCTCACCGAGATGTGTCCGCCGATTCTCAAGCGCCCGCTTGGAACCGCCGTTGAGTTGCTCGCGGCGATTCCTTCCATCATTTATGGCATGTGGGGACTGTTCGTGTTTGCGCCTCTGTTTGGCGAGCACATTCAGCCGTTACTGAGCGCGACGCTCGGCAAATTGCCGGTCATCGGCGCGTTGTTTCAGGGTCCAACGATCGGCATCGGTGTGTTGACCGCCGGAATCATTTTGTCGGTGATGGTGATTCCGTTTACGGCGTCCGTCATGCGCGACGTGTTCGAAACCACGCCGCCGATTCTCAAAGAATCTGCATATGGTCTCGGCGCGACGACGTGGGAAGTGGTGTGGAACGTCGTGTTGCCTTACACAAAGACCGGCGTCGTCGGCGGCGTCATGCTTGGGCTCGGTCGAGCGCTCGGCGAAACCATGGCAGTGACTTTCGTCATCGGTAACGCGTACAACATCTCTTTGGCGCTATTCGAACCAGGCAATTCGATTGCTTCGTCGCTCGCCAACGAATTCAATGAGGCCTCCGATCCGCTGCATCTGTCGGCGCTGATTGCACTCGGACTTGTGCTATTCCTGCTCACGTTCTGTGTACTTGCCGCATCGCGCTGGATGCTCGCAAACCTGGCCAAGAGAGAAGGGAAGCGCACATGAACGGCAATCCTCGTGCCACCAACCCAATCTACCGTCGTCGGGTTTGGGTCAATCGATTCAATCTGGTCATGTCGCTTGCGACGATGACCTTCGGTATGGCGTTTCTGATCTGGATTTTGGTGACGCTGTTCGGTAAAGGATTTGCCGCCTTGAGCCCCACGCTGTTCACGCAAATGACGCCACCGCCGGGATCCGATGGCGGTCTTGCCAATGCGATCTTCGGCAGCTTGATGATGGTCGGCACCGCGATTTTCATCGCCACCCCCATTGGCATCATGGCGGGCATTTACCTCGCAGAGGTCGGGCGGGATAGCTGGATCGCAAAAGTCACCCGCTTCGTGAACGACATTTTGCTTTCGGCACCATCGATCGTAATTGGCTTGTTCGTGTATGCAGTGATCGTATTTCAGTTTAAACAGTATTCCGGCTGGGCGGGTGCCACAGCACTCGCAATCATTGCAGTCCCGGTGGTGGTGCGCACAACTGAAAACATGCTTCAGCTCGTACCCAACAGTCTTCGCGAAGCTGCGTACGCAGTCGGCGCTCCGCTTTGGCAAGTCGTACTTAAGGTCACGATTAAGTCCGTGCGTGGTGGTGTGATTACTGGCATCTTGCTCGCGCTTGCGCGTATTTCGGGCGAGACCGCGCCGCTTTTGTTCACCGCGCTTAACAATCAGTTTTGGAGCACCGACATGGGCGCACCGATGGCAAACCTGCCGGTGGTGATCTTCCAATTCGCAATGAGCCCGTATGAAGACTGGCAGCGCCTGGCATGGGCGGGTGCGCTGCTCATCACGCTCACCGTATTGCTTCTGAATATTTTGGCGCGAACCGTGTTTCGTCAGAAAACCCAATAAGACACCGGGAAAGAAAACAAGTTATGTCCTTCCAAGTCAGTCTCGGCAGCGATGCCAATGCGGTAGCGAATGCGACCAAGATCAAAATCAATAACCTGAATTTTTTCTACGGATCGTTTCAGGGCTTGCGCAACATCTCGCTCGACATTCCGGAAAAACAGGTCACCGCGTTCATTGGCCCGTCGGGTTGCGGCAAATCGACCTTGCTGCGTGTGCTCAATCGCATGTATTCGCTCTATCCCGGTCAGCGCGCCGAAGGCGAGGTACTGCTCAATGGTGAAAACGTACTCGATTCGAGCTACGACTTGAACGCCCTGCGCGGCTCGGTCGGCATGGTGTTTCAAAAACCCACGCCGTTTCCAATGTCGATTTACGACAACATTTCTTTCGGCGTTCGCTTGTACGAAAAGCTCGGCAAGAGCGACATGGACGATCGGGTCGAGTGGGCTCTCAAGAAAGCGGCGTTGTGGAACGAGACGAAAGACAAGCTTTCGCAAAGCGGTCTGTCGCTCTCCGGCGGTCAACAGCAGCGGCTGTGTATCGCGCGCGGCATTGCGGTAAAACCGGAAGTTCTGCTGCTTGATGAGCCGACGTCTGCGCTTGATCCGATTTCAACCGCACGCATTGAAGAGTTGGTCAGCGAACTGCGTACCGATTACACCATCGTCATTGTGACCCACAACATGCAGCAGGCGGCTCGCGTGTCGCAGTTCACGGCTTACATGTATCTCGGAGAATTGGTCGAATTCACGCCGACCGCGCAAATTTTTGTGAAGCCGCAAGATAAACGGACAGAGGATTACATCACGGGCCGTTTTGGTTAACGGCGTGCGTCATTGCAGCGCAGGCTGCGACCCACTTATGCATAAATTTGCGCAAAGAATGAGCAGTCATCTCCCACCACGATGGATCCCGGCCTTCGCCGGGGTGACGCATTAGGAACGAACATGGAACACACCTCCAAACAATTCGAACTCGAACTCGAAGACCTGCGCAGCAGCCTGCTTGCGATGGGCGGCATCGTCGAGGCGCAGATGGAGCGCGCGATGCGCGCGGTCGCAACCAACGACGCAGATCTCGTCGAAGCGGTCACACGCGAGGACAAAAAGGTCAACTCGCTACAGATGGACATCGATCGCAAGGGTATGGAAATTATTGCCAAGCGCCAGCCTGCTGCTGTTGACCTGCGACAGATTCTTTGCACGATGCAAGCCGCAGGAGACCTCGAACGCATTGGCGATGAGATAAAAAAAATTGCCGAGCGCGCTAAGCAGTTTCAAGCGAACGAGCGCTTCCAATCGATGCGTTTGAACGAAATGAAGCACATCGGCGTACTCGTTCAAGAGATGCTTAAAGAATCGCTCAACGCATTCGCAAGACTTGATGTCATTGCCGCTGGTGAAGTGATCGGTCGCGACAAAGCGGTGGACGATGAGTTCGAGCGCATCTTGCGCCTGATCGTGACTTACACGCTTGAAGACCCGCGCACGATCGGCGCTGGCATTGAAATCGCGTTCCTGGCGAAAGCGGCCGAGCGTGTCGCGGATCACACGAAAAACATCAGCGAGTACGTGATTCATATCGTGCAAGGGAAGGATCCTCGGCACGGGGGATAGCGTCAGCGTTACGCCAAATACCGCGTTTCCAGATGCACACGGAAATGCTTCGGATTGAGCGCTTCACCCGTCGCTCGCGCGACGAGTTCATCGGTCGAAAGCTCGCTGGCTTTCGACCAAATGTTGTCTTTGAGCCAATCGAAAATAGGGGCGAGGTTGCCCGCTTCGATTTTTTGATCGAGATCGGGATGTAGCCTGCGAATCGTTGCAAAGTATTGCGCGGCGTACATCGCGCCGAGCGTGTAGCTCGGGAAATAGCCCAGCAATCCCAACGGCCAGTGCACATCTTGCATTGGACCGTCTTTGAAGTTGCCTTTCGTGTCGATGCCCAAATACGCTTTCATTTTTTCGTTCCAAAGGGCAGGAATGTCGTCGACTTCGATTTCGCCATTGACCAAAGCGCTCTCTATTTCGAAGCGTAGGATGACGTGCGCGGGGTAACAGGCTTCGTCCGCATCGACGCGTATGTAACCCGGTGCTACTCGCGAATAGAGTTTGCCTAAATTATCTGCACTGAACGCGGGCTGATCGCCCAAGTGTTCACGAACGAGCGGCGCGATCAATTTGAGAAAGGGTTTAGAGCGCGCCAGTTGCATTTCAAACGAGAGCGATTGGCTTTCGTGAATGCCCATCGAGCGCGCGAGGCCGACCGGTTGATCGACGAGCTCACGCGGCAGGTTTTGCTCGTAACGCGCGTGACCCGTCTCATGAATGATGCCCATCAGGCTTTGCGCGAAGTCATCTTCGCGATAGCGCGTCGTGATCCGCACGTCCTCCGGCACGCCGCCGCAGAATGGGTGCGCGCTTACGTCGAGTCGGCCCCCATCGAAATCGAATTGCAAGTGCTTCATGACCGCTAGACCGAGCGCTTTTTGTTTTTCCGCTGCGAATGGGCCAACAGGTTTGACCAGCGCATCGTTTGCTTGCAGCGCCCGCGCCTTTGCGATCAGATCGGGCAGCCAGGTTTTCACGTCAGCAAAAATCGCTTGGATTTTTGCCGTCGTCATGCCAGGTTCGTACATGTCTAGTAACGCGTCGTAGCGTGTGGTGCCTTTTTCCGCAGCCAGCAGCTTCGCCTGCTCGCGCGCGAGACGCACGACGTCTTTCAAATTCTCTGCGAGCCCTTTCCAGTCGTTCGCAGGCCGCTGCTCGCGCCAGGCGTGTTCGCATTTCGAGCTTGCGAGCGACATATCTTCGACTAGTTTTGCGGGCAAGAGATTGGCGCTTTGCCAGGCGCGTTTCATTTCCCGCAAATTCGCTCGCTCGAGCGGTTTTAGGTTTTCCTGATCGGCGGCATCGAGCTTCGATTTAAGCGCGGGCTCGGTGATCATGTTGTGCATCAGCACGCCGAGCTCGGCGAGGGCCGCAGCGCGCGCGTCGTTACCGTTCTTGGGCATCATGGTGGAGTGATCCCAGCCGACGATCGAATTGAGATGTCGGAAACGGTAGAGGCGAGTGAAGGTACTGGAAAGATCGTTGTAGGCGGCGTTCATGGCGAGAAACTCTTCTGCGAAGGTGCGAATCTTACTGAGGCACCACGGCGCGCTCGTCGTCGATCAGTCATTCAACCTATATTTAACTTTCATTTTCAATGCCTCATTAAATATCGCGTTACCGCAGATTTATTTTTGTATTGACATTAATTAGTTTCGCTGTTTTTCGAATACCTAGCAGGGCAATAATCTATGACGCTACAGTTTACCGTTACACTTCCGCTATTGCCATTAAATCTGTGAGCGCAGATCGTCTGGACGCGCTCGCAACATACCTTCCCGCGATGAAAGACACCGTGGCTATCGCTTCCCCTGCGCCGAAGGGCAAACCGCTTGTTGCAGCGAAATCCGCCGCCTCGGTCTCGCTCGCGCGGGTACAGGCGACAGCCGCGCGCGCGGTGCTCGCCGTGCTTGCTGGCGCAAACGGGGAGCACGCGATCGCTAAACAAGACACCGGCGGTTTTGATGGCGCTTCACGCGCGGCACTCACCGACTTGACACTGGGTAGCCTGCGTCATCTGGGCGAGCTGCGCGCGATCCTGCGGGCGTTCGTGCGAGCAAAACCCGACCCGCAAATTGAGGCCTTGCTGTGGGTGGCGATCTACGAGTTGCTCTACTCGCGTACGGCTTCGCATGTCGTGGTCTCGCAGGCGGTCGAAGCCGCGCAACAGATGGATCGCGGCGCGAAGGGTTTTGTAAATGCAGTACTCCGAAATGTGCTGCGCAACCCAGACGAGGCGCGCAGCAAGGGAGCCGCCACCGAAGAGGGGCACTGGAATCATCCGCAGTGGTGGATCGATCGGGTGCGCGCGGATCATCCGGAGTGGTGGGAGGCGATACTTCGCGGCGGTAACGGTCACGGTCCGCTCACCCTTCGGATCAACCGGCGGCGCACATCCCAAGCCAGTCTGATCGATGCGCTGGCGGTCAAGAAAATTGAGGTTGAGCCGCTGAGTGAGACCATGCTCGTCGTGAAGCGTGCGCGCCCGGTGTTGCGGATGCCGGGGTTTCAGGACGGCTGGTTTTCGGTGCAGGACGCGGGCGCACAGTTAGCGGCACCGCTTCTGGGTATCAAAGATGGGATGCGGGTGCTCGATGCCTGCGCCGCACCTGGCGGTAAAACTGCGCACATTCTCGAACTTGCCGATTGCGAGCTGACCGCGCTTGATATCGATGCCGAACGCGCGAAAAAGATCGATGAAAACCTGACGCGACTTGGCTTGAAAGCGACGGTGCGCGCGGCAGATGCGCTCGATGTCGCTTCACGCGGCGACGGCACGATCGCCTCGTGGTGGGACGGTAAACCGTTCGACCGGATCCTGCTAGATGCGCCGTGCACAGGGTCAGGCGTGGTGCGTCGCCATCCTGACGGCAAATGGTTGAAACGTGAAAGCGACATCGGTCAGCTCGCCAAACTGCAAGCGGCGCTGATTGATGCACTTCTGCCGACGCTAGCTGTTGGCGGGCGCTTACTCTATTGCACGTGCTCGATTTTTCGGGAAGAAAATGCCCTACAGGTTGAAGCAGCGCTTTCGCGACACGTCAATTTGAAGCGTTTGCGCATCAGCCTGCCGGGCGACCCGGCCTCAAGCGGCGGCCAGCTCTTGCCGGGCGGTAACAAGAAGACCCACAATCACGACGGATTTTTCTATGCCCTGCTGGAGAAAACTGCGCCGTGATCGCCTCTTCGTTTCACGCAAGCCAACTGGAAACGGCGACCGCGCGCACGCGACGCGGCTCACACGCACCGGCGCTAAGCGCGATCCGGTGGGAACTGGTTTTGTGGCTTTTTGCCCTGATTTTATTGATTTTTCGTCCTGTTCATGCAGATACGATATCAGTGAAAAGCGCAATCGTTAAACCAAACGAAGAGGCACTGGTCGTTGATGTTGAATTCGAGTTTCATCTGACCGCTCCGCTTGAGGCTGCGCTACTCCGCGGAACCTCACTCTATTTTGTGTTTGAAAGCGAAGTCACGCGCCAGCGCTCGTTTTGGTTCGACGATTCACTTGAAACACAGCCGTCGGTGCGGCGACTGACCTACGTGCCGCTCACCAGCAGCTACCGCGTGGACGCCGGCGGCACGGTCAGCGGCGGGGCGAGCTACGTGAGCCTGGATGAAGCGCTGCGGCAGATTCGATCGGTGCGCGGTCGGCCGCTGGTCGAGCGAAAAGCGCTGCGTGCGGGCTCGCGCTATGAGGTGGCGCTGCGGCTGCGCCTGGATACGACGCAGCTGCCGAAACCGCTGCAGGTCAACACGTTGGTATCGCGCGAGTGGACGCTTGCCTCCGATTGGTATCGCGTGGTGGTCACGCCATGACGGGCGACGACGTCGGTCTCGCGCTGTCGCCGCCGCGCTGGATTCGAATCACGCGGTGGGTGCTCGCCATTGCCGGCGCGGTACTAATTACTTTGCTTGCGACAGCGTCCGCAAATTCGGAGCTTTTGACCCGCTATTACACCTCGCTTCTGATTGCCAATGGCGTGATCGTGCTTGGCCTCGCGGGGATGGTGATCTACCAGATTTCGGTGCTTCTGCGCGCACGTCGTCGCAACGTGTTCGGCGCAAAAATTACAACGCGAATGATGATGTTTTTCGCAGTCGTCGCGGTGCTGCCGGGTGCGGTGGTCTATGCGGTGTCGGTTGCGTTTCTTTCGAGCTCGATCGAGAGCTTCTTCGATACCCGAATCGAGAAGGCGCTTGACGCGGGTCTCCAGTTGGGTCGTACCGCACTTGCACAACCGCTTAAAGATTTGACCCGCAAAGCAGAAGCGATCGCCGCCGGGTTCTCAGAGAGTGAACCCGGCGAGGCGAGAAGCGCACTCATTCGCGCACGCGAATCCTCCGGCGTCTCGTATGCGGTATTGATGAGCGCCAATGGCACCTCGATTGCGATGGCAAGCGAGTCGCGCGACATTGTCGCCCCCGCGCTGCCAAGCCCGCTTGAACTGCGAAGCGTTCGCGCGTTGCAATCGGTCAACAATATCGAGTCCCAGGGCGAGTCGGGTTTGATGTTGCGCGCGGTGGTGCCGGTCGCGTCTAGCGCGTTTGCGCCGCTGCGCGTGCTGCTGGTCGGGCAGAGCGTTGCGCCCGCGCTGCGCGAGCAGACCGAGCGGGTCGATGCCGGTTATCGCGACTATCAGGAGGTGTTGAACCAGCGCAACGCGTTGAAACGATTGTTCGCTTTCACATTGACGCTTCTGTTGCTCCTGGCACTGCTCACCGCGCTCTCGCTGGCGAGCGTTTTTTCCGAACGGCTGGCAACGCCGCTGGCAAACCTCGCGATGGGCACACGAGCGGTCGCTGCCGGCGATTTTTCGAGACGTCAGCCGGTGGCGGGGCGCGATGAGCTTTCGGTGCTCGCCAACTCGTTTAACGCAATGACTGCGCAGCTCTCCGACGCCCGCGAACAAGATGCGATCAATCGACGTGCGATCGAAACCAGTAATCTCTACCTCGAAAACGTCCTGCGCAACCTAAACGCTGGCGTGCTGGTGTTTACCGACGACTATGTGCTGCGCGTTGCCAATGCGGCGGCCACTGTAATCTTGCAGGCGCGAGTGGACACGCACGTCGGGACGGCGTTGTCGAGCTGGCGCGGCGCGAGCGCTGCCGAGCCGGTGCTTGCGCAGTTCTCCGACATCGTCGTGCGG
Organism: Betaproteobacteria bacterium; assembly: GCA_013298045.1. Taxonomy (GTDB): domain Bacteria; phylum Pseudomonadota; class Gammaproteobacteria; order Burkholderiales; family Casimicrobiaceae; genus Casimicrobium. The sequence goes on along the minus strand of JAAFJI010000007.1, from coordinate 26,158 downwards.
TTGTTCGAACGCGCGGGCGACGCCGATTGGCAGCATGAACAGGAGATCATGGTGGGCGGCAATGCCCGCACAATGATCCTGCGCGGTTCGCGTCGTGTGGTCTCCGACGTGGCCGCACGCATCGTCGTGTTTGACGATATCACCGAGGTTTTACAGGCGCAGCGCGACACCGCCTGGGCCGAGGTCGCGCGGCGATTGGCACATGAAATTAAAAACCCCTTAACGCCGATTCAGCTTTCCGCCGAGCGACTTGAAATGAAGCTTGCGTCGCGTCTTGAAGCGGCCGATGCCGAGGTGCTCAAACGCGGGACACAGACCATCGTCAATCAGGTAACGGCGATGAAAAACATGGTCAACGATTTTGCGATTTATGCGAGACGGCCACGCCCGGGAAGTTTGCAGCCAATCGATGTGAGTGCGCTGCTGCGCGAGACGCTCGAGCTCTACGAGTCCTACAACGTGCGCATCGCACTGGATTGGAAAGCGCCGAGCAACACCGTGCGAGGCGAATCGACCCGACTGCGCCAGGTGCTGCACAACTTGTTACAGAACGCGGTTGACGCTTGTGTCGATCGCGCGTCGCCACGCGTGGCGATCGAGGCGACACAGCGCATCGGCGCAGACGGCGTCGCTGAGTTGGTGTTGCGTTTCTGCGACAATGGGAACGGGTTTGACGAGGCGGTTCGCCTGCGTGCTTTCGAACCCTACGTCACAACAAAACCCAAAGGCACGGGCCTGGGTTTGGCGATCGTGAAGAAAATAATCGACGAACACAAAGGGCGAATCTCGCTTGACAACGCTGCCGAAGGCGGCGCTGTAGTCACCGTCGTGTTGCCCCTGTTGGTGACTGAAGAAAAAGGCTTGAGCTAATGACCCCGACGGAAATTCTTGTTGTCGACGATGAAGTCGGTATTCGCGAACTGCTCAATGAAATTCTAGAAGACGAAGGGTTTGTCGTTCGCCTTGCCGAAAACGCAACGGCGGCACGCGCGCTTCGCGCAAAGCACAACCCGTCGTTGGTGCTGCTCGATATCTGGATGCCCGATTCCGATGGCGTCACGCTGCTCAAAGAGTGGAAGCTCGCCGGATTACTGACGATGCCGGTGGTCATGCTCTCTGGTCACGCAACCATCGAGACCGCCGTCGAAGCAACGCGCATCGGTGCGTTCGACTTCTTGGAGAAGCCGATCGGCCTGCAGAAGCTCCTGGCTACCGTTCAGCGCGCACTTAAACACACCCGCGCAAAGCCCCGTGCGAGCGTCGATCTCTCCGAGCTCGGCTCAAGCGCCCCGATTGTGGAGCTTAAAGCGCGCATGGAGGGGCTGTTGAGCGATCTGCGCCCGATCTTGCTAACCGGGGAAGTCGGCGCTGGTTTTTCTGAATGCGCGCGTGCGCTGCACACGCCGAGCACGCCGTGGCTGGTTCTTGAGTCGGGGCAACGACTGATTAACAACCCGCTTGAAATTCTCGAGAGTGCGCGCGGAGGGACGCTGTTTTGCAGCGAGGTGTCATTGCTGTCCCGCAGTGAGCAGCGATCGCTTGCTTTCATGCTTGGCAAGATGGCGAACTATGGTGTTCGTATCGTCTGCGCGAGCTCGGAGCCGCTCGGGCAGCTCTCTGGTGAGGGTCGATTCGATCCGAATCTGTATTCCGCCTTATCCGCCGGAACTGTGGTGGTGCCACCGCTTCGCGCCCGTCGCGCGGATTTGCCGGGTTTGATCGAGCGCTGTGCACTTGCGTTCTCGGCCGACGCGCCTACGCGCTTGCCGGCCGACGTGCGGGCGCTGCTGGAATCGGCACCCTGGCCCGGGAATTTAATTCAGCTTCAAAGCGTGCTCTCGAGTTTGCTGCTGTCGAACAGCGACACCATCACCATCGATCACCTGCAAGCGATTTTGGGCGATTTGCAGGAATCGAGCGAACCGCAGAAACCGCAACTACCACCCGAGTTTTTTGAGTTGCCGCTGCGCGAGGCGCGCGAGGCGTTCGAGCGGGTGTACTTCGAGAATCTGTTGGGCCGCGAATCCAGCAACATGAGCCGCGTCGCCGATAAAGCGGGCCTTGAGCGCACACATCTTTATCGTAAGTTGAAACAACTCAACATTCGCTTCCCGCGTCGCATTGCCATTGAGTAGCGACCCGTCCGCGATTGCGTCCTCAATGGCGCGCTCGAGCTGGTGGCTCTTCTTGGCACCCGTCGCGATTTGGTCGACGACGTATTACGCGATTACTTTTCAGCTCAATAGCGTAACGCCTGAGATTTTTGCTGTTTCGTTACGTTTTTTAATCGCGTCGGTGATTATATTTTTCTACCTACGTGCTAAGAAAGTTTCGGCAAATATTGGAAAACCCGATCACCTGCTAGCTGCAGCTTCGGGCTTGCTCGCATACGCTGTGAGCTACCAGCTGACCTATCTATCCGAGCGAGCGATCCCCTCTGGACTGGTCGCAATCGCATTTACCTTGATGGTGTTCTTCACTCCACTTCTCGCTTGGCTCGCGTATCGACACCGGATATCGCGCCGAACCTGGATCGGCGGTTCGCTCGGGGTGTTGGGGGTGTCGCTGTGTTTTGGGCCAAGCCTTGCGTTTGCTGGTCATACTTCGCTTGCGCCCTGGGCAGTGGCCTCGATGCTTGGTGCCGCGTTTGCCTCGTCGGCCGCCGCCGTGATTTCGATGCGGCTCAATGATCGCAAGGTGCCGGTCGCGGTGTACACGGCGTGGGCGATGCTCTACGGAGCGCTCGCGGCCGCCGCCTACGGTTTCGCCAGTGGCGAGTCGCTGCGTTGGGATGTACGACCGGCTTTTTGGATCGCCTTCGCCTACCTAGCCGTCTTCGGCTCAGCGGTTGCCTTTCTTTGCTATTTGGAATTGCTTCGTCGCGAAGGCGCCGCACACGCGATGTACGTGAGCGTGCTGTCGCCCATTGGCGCAGTGGGAATCTCGCATGGGCTGGAAAATTTACGCCTTTCGGGGCTCGCCCTCTTGGGTATCGTTTGTGCGCTTGCTGGTGCCTGGCATACGCTGCGTTCGAAGCATTAGCGATTCGTTTTCTTTTTGACCTGCCAGTTAATCTTTTTAGGGGTTTGGCTGAACTCGCTAAATCCTGTGGATAACTCGGCTTTTTTTTCGTTTTGCGCGTAAAATCGAGACTGGATTCCGGCTGTTCGATGCGTTAATTTTCGTACCTGTGGGATCGGTGAAATAGGTCGGTAATGTCGAGTTTTTGGTCCCATTGTTTAGCGCACTACGAACGTGAATTGTCCGCCCAACAATTCAGCACTTGGCTGCGCCCGCTCTCAGCGGTTGAAAGTGACCAAAAAGTCGTCGTGCTCGCGCCGAATTCATTTGTCGGGAAGTGGGTGCGCGAACGTTTCCTTACGGGCATTGAAGCGTTAGCGAACGATTTTTTCTCGGTCCCGACTCGGGTGGAGGTGCGTGTCGAGACCGTTCAAGCCGCTAAACCTGCGATGGTTGCCACGCCTGTTTCGACAGAAGACCCGCCGCTGGTCAGGGGGTTCGAGGCAATGACGCTGCCGACGCGTGCGGCCGGATCAAATGGCTTCTCCGCATCGTCGAACCAAGAAATCTTGCCAAACCGCCCAGATGCGCTCCCGGAAGTTTCCCGCTTCGCGAGCAAAGAATCCGCGCTCAACGATACATTTACCTTTGACTCATTCGTCACCGGCAAAGCCAATCAATTGGCGCGCGCTGCCGCGATGAAAGTGGCAAGCGACCCGGGCGATGCATATAACCCGCTTTTCATATATGGCGGGGTTGGGCTGGGGAAAACGCATCTGTTGCAGGCGATCGGAAACGCACTGCTGCAAGTGCATCCAACTGCGCGGGTTCGCTATATCCATGCTGAGCGCTATGTTTCGGACGTGGTGAAGGCCTATCAACATAAAGCCTGGGACGCGTTTAAACAAAGCTACGCGACGCTCGACCTGCTTCTCATTGACGACATTCAGTTCTTCAACAACAAGAGCTCGACGCAAGAGCAGTTTTTCTATTTGTTCAACACCCTCATTGAGGCGAAAAAGCAAGTCATCATAACCTGCGATACCTATCCGAAGGAAATCGAGGGTATTGAAGATCGATTGAAGAGCCGTTTTAGCTGGGGTTTAACGGTGCAGGTCGAGCCGCCAGAGACCGAGATGCGGGTTGCAATTTTGCTTGCAAAAGCCAAGCAAATGGAGGCTGCGCTGGATGAAAATACCGCGTTTTTCATCGCAAAGCATATTCGCTCGAACGTGCGAGAACTCGAAGGCGGTTTGAAGCGCGTGGTCGCCTACGCAGGCTTTCACAATGTGGAAATTAACCCACAGGTCGCCAAAGAAGCACTACGCGATTTGCTAGCCGTGCAATCGCGGCAAATCTCAGTTGAGAACATCCAGAAGATGGTTGCCGACTACTACAAAGTCAAAGTCAGCGACATGCACTCAAAAAATCGCTCGCGCATCGTGGCCCGACCCCGGCAAATGGCGATGACACTCGCCAAAGAGCTCACCTCATTGTCGTTACCTGAGATCGGCCAGAATTTTGGCGGTCGCGATCACACCACGGTACTACACGCCTGCCGGCAAATTGCATCGCTGCGCGAGAGCGCGCCGCAGATTCAGCATGATTATTCGTTTTTGTTGCAGCTATTGAGAAGTTAGTTTTTGAGAGTTTTTTTACGCAGATTTCGCAGATTGCAAACGTTGATTTACGCAGATTTTTTTACGTGTTTTTGTTGGTATCCACAGCAAAAAATAATCTGCGTGAATCTGCGGTAAATCAGCGTAATCTGCGTCAAAAAAAGTAAGCGGTCGCCAACTAATCATCTTGTATAGCTCATTACTATTTGTGGATAACTAGCCTTTTTTCCCACCTTCGAATTTCGATGCACATTCGCCCACACTGACGCAGCCCACATAAACAAATGAATTTTTCTTCTCAAACCATTGAATTCGTTTATTTATTTCGGCTTATCCACAAATTCTATCGTCATTATTGTTAGGGTTAGGTATATATATGCAACTTAAATCTATCTCTCGCGATCTTATTTTGAAGCCGCTGCAGGCGGTCTCCGGGATCGTTGAGCGTCGACAAACCCTACCGATCTTGGCCAATGTGCTCCTGGAGCACAAGGGCACGCGCCTGACCACCGTTGCCACCGATCTTGAGTTGCAGATCTCGGCCTCGGTCGACGTTGAGCAGTCCGGCGATCAGTCGATTACGGTCGCCGCGCGCAAATTGCAAGACCTGTTGCGCGCGCTGCCAGACGCGAGCACCGTCTCGCTCGACGCCAAAGATGGCAAGATGGCCGTGAAGGCGGCAAAGAGCCGCTTCTCGCTGCAAACGCTGCCTGCGGCTGACTACCCCCGCCTGACCATGAGCCAAGAGCAGCTACAGAGCTTCTCGGTGCCACAGAAGTTGTTGAAATCCACCTTGCGACTCGTCGAATTCGCGATGGCGCAGCAAGACATCCGTTTTTATTTGAACGGCATGCTGTTCGTTCTTGAAAAAGACATGCTCGTGTGTGTCGCAACCGACGGACATCGTTTGAGCTACGCCTCGATGCCCGTCGAAGGCAATTTCTCGAAGCAGGAAATCATCGTGCCGCGCAAAACGATCGTTGAGCTTTCGAAGCTGTTGGCCGACACGGATGACGCGATCAAGATCGACATTCTCGCGAACCAAGTACGTTTTTCGTTTGGCAACGTTGAGCTCACGAGCAAAGTGATCGATGGCAAATTCCCGGATTACAACCGTGTCATTCCAACGGCGCACACGAAACACGTCACGCTTGATCGCACATTGCTGTTGCAAACACTGCAACGCGCGGCGATTCTTTCGAATGAGCGCTTCCGTGGCGTGCGCGTCGGCCTTGCGCCGCAGACCTTGAAGATTGCGTGTACCAACAACGAGCAGGAAGAGGCCGACGAAGAACTTGAAATCGCCTACGACGGTGGCGCGGTCGATATTGGCTTCAACATCAATTACTTGCTCGACGCGTTATCAACGATCGGCTCGACCGAGATCACGATGTCGATGCAAGATTCGGCGGCGAGCGCGCTCTTCACAATGCCCGGTCGTACGGACTTCAAATATGTGGTGATGCCGATGCGGATTTAGTGCCCTGCATTTTTTGACGCAGATTTCGCAGATTTCACGCAGATTTTTTTGTTTTTGATTCGATAAAAACCTTGTAAAAAAAACTGCGTAAATCATCATTTTTAATCTGCGAAATCTGCATAAAAAAAAGAAGCGATTGCATGGCACAACATTAAGCCGCATAGCCCAATTCAATTGGGCAGTAAAGGCGTAAAACTTTAGTTTCAACAGTAACGATTTCAATCCTTATCGCCCCATTTAACTGGGCGATCATTAGTAGAGCTGGAACCCATGGCAGAGAACGAGAAAAAAGCACCCGCTGAATACAACGAAGATTCGATCAGAATCCTCGAAGGGCTGGAGGCCGTGCGCAAACGCCCCGGCATGTACATCGGCGACACGAGCGATGGCAGCGGTCTGCATCACATGGTGTTCGAAGTGCTCGATAACGCCATCGACGAATCGCTCGGCGGCTATTGCGACGACATCAAAGTCATCATTCATCCCGACAACTCGATCTCGGTGTCCGACAACGGTCGCGGCATCCCGACCGCGATCAAGCAGGACGATAAAAAGAAACGCTCAGCCGCCGAAATCGTGATGACCGAGCTGCACGCAGGCGGCAAGTTTGATCAGAACAGCTACAAGGTCTCGGGCGGTTTGCACGGCGTCGGCGTGTCGGTCGTGAATGCGCTTTCGGACTGGTTGAAACTCAAAGTCTGGCGCGACGGCAAAGTCCATGAAATGGAATTCCGCCAAGGCGTTCCCGTCTCGCCGCTCAAAATCACGGGCGACACCAAAAAGCGCGGCACCGAAGTGCATTTCTTGGCCTCGGTCGAAACCTTCGTTCACGTGGAATATCACTTCGAAATTCTCGCGAAGCGCATTCGCGAACTCTCGTTTTTGAATCACGGCGTGAAGATCGAATTGATCGATCAGCGCACCGGCAAGTCTGAAAACTTCGCGCACTCCGGCGGCATCAAGGGCTTCGTTGAATACATCAACAAAGCGAAAACCGTGCTGCACAAAAATATCTTCTACGCAATCGGCGAGAAGAACGGCATCACCGTTGAAGTTGCGATGCAATGGAACGATTCGTATGGTGAAACGCTGCAAGTGTTCACCAACAACATTCCGCAGCGCGACGGCGGCACCCACCTGACCGGCCTGCGCGCCGCGATGACGCGCACCATCACCAAATACATCACCTCCAACGAGCTCGACAAAAAAGCAAAAGTGGAAGTGGCGGGCGATGACTCGCGCGAAGGTTTGACCTGCATCCTCTCGGTCAAAGTGCCCGATCCGAAATTCAGCTCGCAAACGAAAGACAAACTTGTCTCGTCCGAAGTGCGCCCCGTCGTCGAAGAAATCGCGGCAGAGAAACTCGCGGACTTCTTGCTTGAATACCCCACCGATGCGAAAACCATTTGCGGAAAGATTGTGGACGCCGCGCGCGCGCGCGAAGCCGCGCGCAAGGCGCGCGAGATGACGCGTCGTAAAGGCGTGCTCGATTCGATGGGTTTGCCAGGCAAGTTGGCCGACTGCCAAGAAAAAGATCCCGCGCTCTCCGAGCTTTATCTCGTGGAGGGCGACTCCGCCGGCGGCACCGCGAAGCAAGGACGCGATCGCAAATTCCAAGCGATCCTGCCATTGCGGGGTAAAGTGTTGAACGTTGAAAAAGCACGTTTCGACAAAGTGATTTCCTCGGAACAAATCGTCACGCTCATCACCGCGATGGGCACCGGCTTCGGCAAAGACGATTACAACCCCGACAAACTGCGCTATCACCGCATCATCATCATGACCGATGCTGACGTCGACGGCGCGCACATTCGCACGCTGCTGCTCACGTTCTTCTATCGCCAAATGACGGATTTGGTCGAACGCGGCCACATCTACATCGCGCAGCCGCCGCTTTACAAAGCCAAAATCGGCAAAGAAGAGCAGTATCTGAAAGACGAGCTCGAGCTCAAACAATTCCTGCTGCGCATCTCGCTCAAAGGCGCGGAGTTCAAACCCTCAGCCGACGGCGAACCGCTCTCGGAAAAGGCGCTCTCCGATCTCGCGCGGCAGTATTTGCTCGCCGATGCCGTCATCGATCGCAACGCACGCACGATCGATCGTCGCGCGTTGGACGCCTTGCTCCTCGGCGCGAACGTCTCACTCAACACCGCCGACGAAGCCGCTGCGAGTGCGAAATCGATGCAAGCGCTCATCACCGATCCCGAGCTCGTGATCGAGCCGTTCTACGACGAGAAAAACGAAGCACATGTGCTCCTGCTCAAACGCACGCACAACAACCGCACCACGCAAACCGTGCTCGAAGAACACTTCATCAACAGCGGCGACTATCAGCAAATCAAGAAAGCCGCCGAACTGCAATCGATGGTCGGCAAAGGCGCGATCGTTTCGCGCACCGATAGCAAAGGCAATAAAGAAGACCACGCCGCGCTCGGCTTCAAACAAGCGCTCGATTGGCTCTTAGACAAAGCCCGCGCCAACCTCTCGATCCAGCGCTACAAAGGCTTGGGCGAGATGAACGCCGAACAACTTTGGGAAACCACGATGGATCCGAAGGTTCGTCGCTTACTCAAAGTTCAGATTGAAGATGCGATTGCCGCGGATGAGATTTTCACCACGCTGATGGGTGAGGAGGTTGAGCCAAGGCGGGCGTTTATTGAGGGGAATGCGCTTGGTGTGCGGAATTTGGATGTTTAGAGGTTTCGTAGTGCAAGGTCACGGTGGACTTAGGTAAGAACGTATGTCAAAACCCGTCTGGGCGGACTGCCGAAAGTGTTCCTCACAAACGGTTCACACCGTGTTGTGTGAGCGTTTATCAGGGCGCGAAGACGGGTTCTACCATGACGAAAACACTTGGCAAATACTCCAATGCAATGGTTGTCTTTCGATGGGTTTTCGTCACTTATACGAAGACTTTGAGGTGGGCACTGAGAACGAAGAGGGTGAACTGGTTCCGCGAACCGAGGTAGCGCTGTATCCACGCGCGTTGCGCAATCACAGACGTCTTGTAACTTACCTTCTGCCGCGATTGATTCGCCGCGTGTACGAACAGACGCTGTCTGCATATGGTGAAGGAGCATTTGTTCTTGCGAGCATAGGACTCAGGGCGACGATAGAGGCAATTTGTGGCGAGCTAAAGGTCGTGGGAACGTCGCTTGAAAAGAGAATCGACAAGCTGTTCAAAGAAGGCCACGTTTCGAACGCAGACAAAAAGCGATTGCATGCAATTCGATTCTTGGGTAACGACGCGGCGCATGAAATTGCCGAACCGGAGGAAAGCGAACTTCGAGTCGCGCTTGAAATCGTTGAGAACTTGCTTAACTCGGTGTTTATTCTTGAAAAGCGCGCGGAAAAACTTAATTCTGTTCTAGAGAACACGGATGAGTTTTTTCGGTTCATTGATAAGCGCTTGGGGGCGTTGAAAAAAGCACAAAGTTTGAGCTTTAAAGGGTTGCTTGGTAAGCGTGTACGTCTCGTTGGATTGCAGCTAGAAGAACTGGAAAAGACACTGAAAGAAGAGATCGAGAAAGCAAGATTCCCGAGGCTGCAAGTTGGGTCGGTCGAAGAAATAGATGGTCATCAAGTGCAGCTTTATTCGGTCGCAGAGCCTGCGAAAGATGAATTTGAAGACATACCGTTTTGACGAACACCTCGCGGTTCCGCCAAATCGTTGAATCCCTCTCGCGCCACGAAATGGCGGAACCTCTTCGAGTTCCGCCCTACGTTTTCGGTGAGTCGCGATTGCGTTTTGTGTAGGGGCGAGTTTTGCGTAGGGTGGGCAGCCCCTGCCCACCATCACCGTTGCAAGCCAGACCGAGTTGATTGGTCTCCGATTTGGTGGGCACGGGGTGCCCACCCTACGAATCGCGCATGATCGATAATTGCGCATCGCTAGGAGCAACACCTTGGAATTGACCGCTGTTCTCACGCCCGCCGAAGAAGGCGGTTTCGTTGCATTGAATCCCGAAACCGGGACGACGACGCAGGGCGAAACGATTGAAGAGGCGCTCACGAATTTGCGCGAGGCGACTGTGCTTTACCTCGAAGAATTTCCGCAACCGTCGCTCGGTCATCCGATCGTGACGATGTTCTCTGTGCCAACTACAGCTGCCCATGCCTAAACTGCCGCGCGTTTCTGGCGCAGAGGCGATTCGTGCGTTGCAGCGTTTGCGTTTCGAAAGGTGAGACAAAACAGAAGTCACGTCGTGATGCGCAAAGGATCGGTCGGCTGCGTAGTGCCGATGCATGCGGAATTGAAGGTCAGAACACTCGCGGGTGTTTCGCGTCAGGCGGGTGTCACGACTGACGCGTTCATCGAGGCGCTTTGACGACGCGATCATGAAATCGCAAGTGTTCAAAAGTGTGTGGGATGCAATCGCCGACACACCCGAAGAGGCGGAGAATTTGAAAGCGCGCGTGACCTCCGAGCGAGGGTTCGGTTATCGACGACCGGTGGGTCGGTCACTGCTGCGTCGTCTCGTTGCTCGCGGCTTCGCCCTCGCTGGTTTGCTTCGCAAACCGACCACTCGCTCCTTGCGCGCTCATGCATCACATCCGCGCTCGCGTTGAGAAAGACGGGTTGACGCAAGCGAAGGCCGCAGCACTTTATGGCGTGACGCAGCCTCGGATGTCGGACCTCTTCCGAGGCAAGATTGATCTTTTCAGTTTGGATTCGCTGGTTGTGATGTTGGCGCGTTCGGTGCAGACGGTCGAGGCTAAGGTGAAAACATCACGACGAAGCGTCGAGCTCAGGGCTGCGTCGTAGTAGCAGCGATTTCAATCTTTGCCACATGAATTAGGGGAAAAGTCGATAAGAAGCTATTTTTCGTAATTTGCATATTTCCTGCAGCATGCAATGTTCAAAAGGGCTTTAAGTAAGATAGGTGTATTTCACCTGGTCGCTTCTGGCGAATGGCTAGAGCCTAGACAAGAATGCAAGATACGCTTTTGCCGACTCTCGCGGCATTTCCATCATCGGCAAGTGGCCTACGTCGCGCAGGATTTGCACGTCGGCGTGCGGAAGTCGGCGCTGCAGCAGCACCGCGCCGGACACGTCGAACAACCGATCGGCGTCGCCCCAAAGCACGAAAGTCGGGCGCTTAAGTTCATCGATGCGCGTGTCAAGCAGAAAGCGGTCTTTGCGTTGTTCGCGCCAAATGCGTTCATTCGACGTCGCATTTGCAATCGCCCGCGTCCTGGCCTGCTCGCGAATCGGATGAGGCAAGAACGGCTGATTTTTGAAAACCATTTCAAGCATTCGATCAAACGCTTTCGTGTCCTGCGCGATCAACGGACTCGGCTGGTTGGACTCAATCATTCGGTCCATGTCGCTCAGTGTGGGCGTGCGCACGCCGTGCGGTGCGCCGATCAGTGCAACGCTGATGACGCGATCCGGATAGCGCAGTGCAAAGAGCGCGGCGATTGTGCCGCCCATCGAATTGCCTGCGAGGTGTGCGCGCTGGACGCCAATTGCATCGAGAAATACAGCGAGGCGTTCAACCTGTGTTGCGTAGTCGTAATTTTCAGCAGGGAAGCGCCCGCTTTCGCCAAAGCCCGGTAAATCCGGGGCGATCACTCGATATGCCGAGGTGATCGAGCGGGCAAAGTCGACCCAGTGCTCTTTTTCGGCGAATATGCCGTGCAGTAAAACCACCGCCTCGCCTTGGCCGCCCGTTGCGTAGCGAACCTGGTGAGATCCAACCGCAACTGGCGGGGCAAGCGATAACGAAGCGCTTGCCCGGTTAAGCCAGATCAATCCGCGCGCCACGGGTTCGGATGCGAGGTAGTAAGCAGCCACGGCGAACGCCATCAAACAGATCGAAAGGAGTATCGTTGTGCACAGATCGAAAGGAGTATCGTTGTGCGTTTCGCCATAGACTTCGGAAAGTGGGTGCGCGCGACGTGCGGGGGGACTGCTGGGTCGTCGCGCGCAAGATGAATGCTGTCCGTTTTTGCTGATGAGCGCTTGTATGTTTGGGCTAAGTGGATGCGAAGCACGCAAAAAAACACGCTGACTTTGGGTGTCGATCGAGCGCTCTATCTCGGCGCGCTGCCGGCTTCGGATTGGCATTCGCATGCGGCACCGGTGCTGCTGGTCGGTTTGTCGGGACGGTTCGCGCTGCAGTTTCCTGACGGCAGGATCGATACCTGTCACAGCGCACTGATCGACGCCGGCGTCGATCACGTGTTTGATGCGCGTGGGGAATCGGTGGCAACGATATATCTCGAACCGGATTCACCAGAAGCCCGAAGTCTCCGGTTTCACTTTGGTCGCGCGGGCGGTGTGATGCTCGACCCGGTCAAACGGTTGTCGGCGCTTGCAAACGTTGAGCGCTATCTGAGTACGTTTGACTTGCCAGCGTTGTTACCTTGGCAATTTGCAGCCCGCGAGCCACTTGATGCGCGGGTGGCGAACGCTGTGTGGCGCATGCGCAAAGGTGCTGCCCCAGGATTTGACCGCGATCGGGCAGCGCGTATCGCCGGGCTTTCGGTGTCGCGTTTCAACCATTTGTTCAGTGAGCAAATGGGGGTGAGTTTTCGCACCTACCGCGGATGGTCACAAGTGCGCAGCGCGATTGCAACGCTCGCGACGCAACCAAGCTTTACGCAGGCGGCCCTCGAAGGAGGATTTGTCGATTCTTCGCACTTCAGCCACGCATTTCGCAAGTGCTTCGGCAACACGCCGAGCAGCATTTTGAAAGGGTTACGGTCCGTCATTGTGTTGTCGTAGCGGAATTGCCAAGTGATTTTCGAGTGATGACGATCCTACAATCCTCCGATGAAAATTCTCTTTATTTGCATGGGCAATATCTGCCGCAGCCCGACGGCAGAAGGCGTGTTTCGCAAGAAAGCGGCCGACGCCGGACTGCTCGACCGCCTAACCATCGATTCGGCCGGGACGCATAACTACCATCCGGGTGAGCCGCCGGATGCGAGATCGCAAGCGGCTGCGAAAAGGCGTGGCTACGATTTGTCGATGCTGCGGGCGCGGGCGGTAACCGAGGCTGACATTGAGCGCTTTGATTTGCTCGTTGTGATGGACGATCTGAATTATTCGACGCTGCTGAATCGCACTTCGCACGAGCATCATCCGAAGGTGCGTCGGATGATGGAGTTTGCGGAGGGCTCGCTTGCCGCGCAGTTTCGTGAAGTGCCTGATCCGTACTACGGCGAGCGCGAGGATTTTGAGCGGGTGCTGGATTTGGTGGAAGAGGCGAGCGAGGGGTTGGTGCGTTACGTGCATGAAAGACTTTGAGGTTGCGCGAACCCTGAGGCGTTCGTGAGGAGCTTGGTTCATCCTGAGCTTGTCGACGCATCGAGCCATGAATACCTTATTGGAATGTTTCACGTGAAACATACAGTGCCGGGGGCATCGTCTGGTCTGGAATCAGCGATGCGCGAACATAGCGGTGGCAACTCATGTGTGCGAAGAACGCAGGCGAGCATTCGTTAGAACTAAGTCGGTTGCGACCTGAAGTTCGAGCGCGAAACGCTCTGGTCAGAGTGTGAGTGCGTATGTGCGAGCGCTTATGTTTCACGTGAAACATCAAAACGCCCATCAAAAAGGAGCCTCTGCCAAATCAGCGAACAAACACGCCGCTAAAATCGAAGGATGATTTTCCCCAAACGTTTCGATGTCATCGTCGTCGGCGGTGGCCACGCCGGTAGCGAGGCTGCGCTTGCGTCCGCGCGGGCGGGCGCGGAGACGCTGTTGCTCACGCACAGCATCGAAACCTTGGGTCAAATGAGCTGCAATCCGTCGATTGGCGGCATCGGAAAAGGCCACTTGGTCAAGGAAGTGGACGCGCTCGGCGGCGCAATGGCGATCGCGACCGACGAAGCCGGTATCCAATTTCGCATCCTGAATTCCTCAAAAGGCCCAGCGGTTCGAGCGACCCGCGCACAAAACGACCGCGTGCTCTACCGCGCCGCGATTCGAAAGCGCATCGAGACTCAGCCGAATTTGACGCTCTTTCAGCAGCCAGTTGATGACGTTTGCGTCTCCGGCAACCGCGTGACCGGCGTCAAAACGCAAATGGGTGTGGTCTTCGAAGCCGAAACCGTGGTGCTGACGGCGGGGACGTTCCTCTCAGGCTTGATCCACATCGGCCTGCAGAATTACACGGCAGGCCGCGCGGGCGATCCGGCAGCGACGACCCTCGGCGCACGTCTCAAGGAAATGAAGCTACCGCAAGGTCGCCTCAAAACCGGGACGCCGCCGCGCATCGACGGCAAAACCATCGATTACGCGAAAGTCGGCATCCAGCCGGGCGATGATCCCGAACCGGTGTTTAGCTTCATGGGTACCCGCGCGATGCACCCGCGCAAAGTGCCGTGCTGGATCACACATACCAACGAGCGCACGCACGACATCATTCGTTCGGGACTCGACCGCTCGCCAATGTTCACCGGCGTGATCGAAGGCGTCGGCCCGCGCTATTGCCCGAGCATCGAAGACAAGATTCATCGCTTTGCGGATAAGTCGAGCCATCAAATCTTCCTTGAACCGGAAGGGCTCACGACGACCGAGATTTACCCGGCGGGCGTGTCGACCAGTCTGCGATATTCAGCTCGCGCTGATCCGCTCGATGGCCGGACTCGAAAACGCGCACATCCTGCGCCCCGGTTACGCGATCGAATACGACTATTTCGATCCGCGCCAGCTCAAACAAACGCTTGAAACCAAGTATCTCGACGGGCTCTTCATGGCCGGCCAGATCAACGGCACGACCGGCTACGAAGAAGCTGCCGCGCAAGGTTTGCTCGCGGGAGTGAACGCCGCGCGGAAATCCAAAGGTCTCGAAGGCTGGTGTCCGCGCCGCGACGAGGCCTACCTCGGTGTGCTCGTAGACGACCTGACCACGCAAGGCGTCTCCGAGCCGTATCGCATGTTCACGAGCCGCGCGGAATACCGTTTGCAACTGCGCGAAGACAACGCCGATATGCGCTTGACGGAGCAGGGACGCGAGCTTGGCTTGGTCGATGACGCGCGCTGGGACGCCTTCAACCGCAAACGCGACGCCATCGCGTGCGAAACTGAACGCCTCAAATCCACCTGGATCAACCCCCAGATTTTGAGTAACGAGCGAGCGCTCGCTACGCTTGGAGCGCCTATTGAACGCGAATACAACCTGTTCGACCTGTTGCGACGTCCGGGTGTTACGTACGAGACAATTGCTGGTCTGCGCGAAGAATTCGGACTCAAAGCGAAGAGCGAAGCGGAGAACGTGGCTCCCGTAGGATGGGTGGAGCGAAGCGATACCCATCACCCCAACCCACTACCGGCGACCGATGGGTATCGTTCCTCCACCCATCCTACGAACCGCGCGCTCGACGAATCCGTTAGCGAACAGGTGGAAATCGCCGCCAAATACGCCGGCTATATCGACCGTCAAAACGAAGAAATCGAGCGTCAACTCGCCAACGAAAACCTCCGCCTGCCGACCGATTTCGACTATTCGATGGTGCGCGGGCTTTCCAAAGAAGTTCAGCAAAAACTTACCCAAGCGACGCCTGATACATTGGGGCAGGCAAGCCGAATTTCAGGTGTAACACCTGCTGCTATTTCATTGCTTCTCGTCCATTTGAAACGGGCGAATGCGGGGAAAGTTGTGGAGCTAACCGCGTGAATCAAGTCGAAATGACTTCGCCTGTGCACGGGAACCCGGATGCGAGCATCCGGGCTACGGAGACCGCTTCGTGAATTCAGCGAACCCTCCCAAAACCAAACATGCGAAATTAGGCACGCGCCCCGTCGTGCAAAACAACATCAACCCCCAAGGCCAAGGCATGACCACTTCCGCCGGTTTGCGTCCCGTTATCGATCGTCCGCTCAAAGAAGGACGCGAATTGATCGAATACACCCCTGAGCTCCGCGCCGCGCTCTACGAAAAACTCTCCGAGGGCTTGAAGCAACTGCGCCTGAATGCGAGCGGCAAACAAAAAGACACGCTGATCGAATCGCTCGCCTTCCTTTCCGAATGGAACGCGGTGATCAACTTAACCGCCATTCGCGATCCGCACGACATGCTCGTGCAACACATCCTCGATTCGCTCTCGATCCTTTATTGCATTCCGCAAGAAGCGACGACCTTGCTCGACGTCGGCTCCGGCGGCGGCTTTCCGGCGCTGCCGATCGCCGTCATGCGTCCCGATCTTGAAGTCGTTGCGATCGATGCCGTGCGTAAGAAAACCGATTACATCGAAAAAGCCGCAGCCCACTTGAAGCTCGGCAATTTAAGCGCCGTGCACGGCCGCGTCGAAGAACATCTCGTCACCTACGACGTCGTGATCTCGCGCGCCTACGCCTCGCTCAAAGATTTCGTCACCACGGCAGGCGAATGCGTCGTCCCCGAAGAAGACGGCCTCATGCTCGCGATGAAAGGCAAGAGTCCCGAGGACGAAATTTCAGAGCTTGCGGGGACGGGTTGGGTCGTGGATCGGAAGAGGGCACTCAACGTGCCGTTTTTGGATGCGGAGCGGTGCTTGATTTGGTTGGAGAGGGCTTGAAAATAATCGTTCACAATCGCGTAGGAGAGTTTGCGCTGTCGAGAAAGCAAGTGCAGACGCTACGTGACGTGCTTGACGTTCCACAGTGGGCGTTGATCCGCGAGTTTCATCTGTGTTGTCCAGACGAACGATGGCCAGAGATGTTCTTCTTTGATCGCGGGTTGTCCACCGTTTATTTTTCGTCGATGCCAGGCATGAAAACAGCGCAAAAAATGGAGCACGCCGTTACTGAACTGTTGGTTGGTTTGTCGCGAATGAATGATGACGCAACGAATTTCAATCATCCTTTAAAGGCGAGGGAGCGAGCGGAGCAAGATGAATTTGTTGCGAAATATTTGCCCAAAGCGCTCGCGTCGTTGGAGGGTTATGCGATGGACGTATCTGCATGAGCGGATCTTGTAGGGTGGGCACCCCGTGCCCACCGATTGTTCGCATTGCTGAATTGGTTGTTATGCAACGGTTTGGTGGGCACGGGGTGCCCACCCTACGGGTTTTTCGCAATGATGATTGCGTAGCTTTGCGTCATTCGTCATTGGTCATTCGTCCTTGCGAGGGCGCGGAATGAACGGCATCACCGACCTCTGGGCTCTCGCCCTCGCAACGCTGATCTTCCTCGCGATCCCCGGCCCGGGCACGATCAAGCTCTTCGCGTCGATGGCGGAGAAAAACGGTGGCGCGCGTGCGGGGGTGTGGAGCACGCTCGGGCTCATGGCAGGCGACACGGTGTGGATGGTGCTCGCGCTCTCGGGCGTGGCCGCGCTCGCGGCGGCGTATCCGAAAGCGTTTGATGTGTTGCGTTATGCGGGGGCGTTGTATCTTGCGTGGGTTGGCTTCAATTTGATTCGTCATTCGCGGGCGGCGCTCGGCGAAGGTCGGGTGAATAACGCCGCGAATCGTGGTGCGAAGCAATGGTTCGTCGAATCGTGTTTCGTCTCGCTTTCGAATCCGAAAGTGATTGGCTTTTACGTTGCGTTCTTTCCGCTCTTCATCGATACGAGACACTTCGAGGGTGTGAAAACCTATGCAACGATGATCGCGATCGTGCTCACGATTTGTTTTTTGTATTGCATGTGGTTGATCGTCGTTGCGCAGTTTGCGAAGCGCGTGTTTAAGCGCTATCCCGAAGCGGGCGTCTGGTTGAAGCGTGGGGCGGGGGCGGCGTTGATGGGCTTTGCTGTGAAGTTTGCGGTTCAAAAATGAGCGCACGCCATGCTGTCATCCCCGCGAAGGCGGGGACCCAGACCGGGACCTTTGCGAAAACACAACCCGCGTTGTGCTGCGAACTGCTCAGGGACTGGGTCCCCGCCTTCGCGGGGATGACAGGTATTGGTAACGCAATTGCGTAAACAAAAAAGAAGAAAAGAAACTAAATAATGATTCGCACTATCGCAATCGCAAACCAAAAAGGCGGAGTCGGCAAAACGACTACCGCTGTGAACCTCGCTGCCTCACTCGCCGCGCAAAAGCGCCGTGTGCTGTTGATCGATGTCGATCCGCAGGGCAACGCAACGATGGGCGCGGGTGTGAACAAAAACAGCGTTGAGCAGAGCGTGTACACCGTGCTGCTTGGCGAAACCGGGTTGATCGAAGCTCGCGTGCGCGCGCAAGGTGATTTCGATTTGATTCCGGCGAACCGCGAACTTGCGGGCGCGGAAATCGAAATGGTCAACATGCCCGATCGCGAAACGAAATTGAAGGACGCGATTCATACGCTCAAAGCCGCCATCGAGGCCGTCGCCGATCAATACGATTACATCCTGATCGACTGTCCGCCGACCTTGAATTTGCTCACGTTGAACGCGCTCTGCGCCGCCGACAGCGTGTTGATTCCGATGCAATGCGAGTACTACGCGCTCGAAGGTTTGAGCGACCTCGTGCAAACCTTGCGCAAGTTGCAACAACACTTGAACCCCACGTTGCAAATCGAGGGGTTGCTGCGCACCATGTACGACAACCGCATGAGCCTCTCGCAACAAGTCGCGGCGCAGCTCGAACAGCACTTCGGCGACAAACTTTTCAAGACGATCATTCCGCGCAACGTACGATTGGCTGAAGCGCCGTCGCACGGCGTGCCTGCGTTGCTGCTCGACAAAGCGAGCAAGGGCGCGCAGGCGTATGTGCAGCTTGCGCAGGAGTTGATTGCGAAACATGAGGCAGTGAGCGCCGCCGCGTAGGGTGGGCGCCCCGTGCCCACCAAACTCTCCAGGAACCGCCCCCTTTTTTGACGCAGATTGCGCAGATTTACCGCAGATTCACACAGATTTTTTTGAGAGGTTCCGCGCGATGGAAAGCCCAAAAATCTGCGTAAATCAACTGAATCCATCTGCGTAATCTGCGTCAAAAATGCAGGGCAAGAAATCGTTGGGAACGTGATGCCCACTTTACAAGAGACACTATGGCAACCAAATTAAAAGGCCTCGGCCGCGGACTCGATGCGTTGTTGATGCCGGAACCGGCGAAGGTGAACGCGCCTGCGTCCTCTGGCATTCCGATGTTAAAGATCGCGGAGATCGTCGCGGGCAAGTATCAGCCGCGTCGTCGCTTCGATGATGCGGCGCTTGCCGAACTCGCGGCCTCGATCAAATCGCAGGGCATCATGCAGCCGATCGTGGTGCGAAAAACAGCGAGCGGCAAAAACGAAATCATCGCAGGCGAACGCCGCTTCCGCGCCGCGCAACTCGCGGGCCTCACCGAAGTGCCGGTTGTCATCAAAGAAGTCGACGACAAAACCGCGCTCACGCTGGCGCTGATCGAGAACTTGCAACGGCAAGATTTGAATGCGATCGAAGAGGCCGAAGGCATTCAACGCTTGATCGCCGAATTCAAGTTCACGCACGAACAGGCGGCCGAAGCGGTTGGCAAATCGCGTAGCGCCGTGACGAATTTATTGCGCTTGCTCGAACTCGCACCGCCCGTGAAAGATCGCGTTGTCGCAGGCACGATTGAGATGGGTCATGCGCGGGCGCTCGCGAGCTTGCCGAACGATAAACAGGTGATGCTTGCCGAGAAGATTGCGATCAACGCGCTTTCCGTGCGCGCGACTGAGGCGCTCGTGAAAGACGAGCTCGAAGCGACACCATCGACGAGCAGCGCGTCAAACAAAACAAAGAAATCATCGAAAGCCCAGCGCATCGATCCTGCAGACGCGGTGCGCGACGGTGACCTTGATCGCCTCGAGACCGATCTCGCCGACGCGCTTGGCACCTATGTCCAGATTGTTCACGCCAAAGACGGCAAGGGCGAGCTCGTCATTCGCTACGCAAGCCTAGATCAGCTAGACGGGATTCTCGCAAAACTTCGGAAATAGGAAGTAACTTTCCCAACTGATGCCCCTAGAATAAAACAAAATTCCACTTTTCTTGCAAATATCTATTTTTGATAAAAATGTGCAGAACCCTATGTTTTAACGGGCAATGTGGGATGTTGTTGCTTGTCAATATGTGAAGTCTCGTGCGCGCGCGTTTAAGACGATCCAAGAAACTCGCGCTGTTCGTACGCTAGTCGCGAACCTTGTTGTGGCGGCACGCTTCAAAAACAAGCCGGTAAGGGGTCTGCGTCTGGCTGCGCACAATCCAGGGTGATCGCGTCGGTATCGTCATAGACGATGCGCGCGATTTCTTGCGCGAACCCACGCATGCTGACTAAAATCGGTCAACCGACTTGCGAGCGGTTTCGAAAATTTGGGTTTTGTCTAGGTCAACAGTATCAGGGGATCGGTGATGGGTTTCGGACGGCTTTTCAAGGCGAGTCTCGCGGCGACAGTGGCACTACTCAGTACAGTCGCGCTGGGTCAAAACTTTCTGGTGAACAAGAAGTTCATCAATTCACCCACCAGCGCGACGCAAGTCAACAATTTGGGTCCCGGGCAAACCGCGTATCTCGAATTCAACCTGTTTAACTCCTCGGCGGGTGCACTGACGGCCAACATCGTCGATAACCTGCCATTGGGTTTGGACGGCGACTCGACGTTTCCGGCCGAGATTTATCCGATCGGACCGGACTGCACACTCGCAGGCGCGACCGTCACGGTCACTGACAGCCAGATCACAATTGCGAACTTGACATTTCCGAACCGGCTTTCGACCGCTGCGCCGGATTGTCGGGTGGTCGTTCGTGTGCGCGCTGACCCAGCCGAGGTGCCTGGTGCACCGGGCTCGCTTCCGGCAAACGTTACCAACAGCGTACCTACTGCGGACGCGACCGCGACCGGTCCCGGCTGTAGCCCCTGTCAGAGCGATCCATTTAGCGCAACGATTGTGATTCAACCGGCCATCCCCGCCACGGTGACCAAATCGTTCAATCCGTCTACGGTGCCGCTCGGAGGCAATTCAACGCTGAGCATCACGATTCGCAATAACGCGCCCTACGCGATTAATAACGTAGCACTGAGCGACACGATGCCCGCCGGGACGGCCTCGCTGACCAACGCCGCGACCGGCACCGCAAATGCCAACTGCGGCGTCGGTGCGACGGTGACTGCAGCGGGCGATCCAAGTGTCGTGTCGCTAGTCGGCGCAACGATTGCGCCGAATACGACCTGTACGGTGACGATCACCACCACCGGCGTCGCGGCGGGCAACTACAACAACACGATTCCGGCAAACGCACTCACCAGCGACGAGGGCGTGACCAACACGACGCCGACCAGCGCTACGCTCAGCGTTCAAGATTCGCTCACCCTGCAAAAAACGCACAACGGGCAGGAATCGATCAGCGTCCCGGTGGGAGGGGTGTATTTCACCGAATTGACGTTCTCAAACTTAGACGGTCAGCTTACTAATTTCTCGGTCACCGATCTCCTGCCCAACGGCGTGACGGTCGCGGGAAACCCGAGCTTCAGCGCTTCGCCCGTCAGTTGCGGCGGCAGCTTTGCCAGCGGGCCGGATGCGGGCGATCCGTCGCGCACCCGAGTCACAATCTCCGGCGCAACCATTCCCGGCGCAAACCTGACGAGCGGGACGCCGGGTGTCTGTACGTTCCGCTTCCGCGCGTTGGTCACGGCGAGCTTTGCGGTGCAAAGCAACACCGTGAACCCGTCCGACGTCACCAACACACAGAACAAACAGCCGATCGCGCCCGATAGCGCGCAGATCACGGGCACGCCAACGCCCGGTGTCGGAGGATCAGGCGAGCTCCGTGTCTACAAAGACTGGAATGGCCCAAGCGGCTTTAACGTGGGGCCTAACGGCAGTGGCGACCGTGAACTCAATGGCACGTTCTGGATGCGCCTGGGTGCCTACAACAACCTCTACGATCGTACCTACTCGTCCGGCTCCATGACCGACGTGTTGCCGCTCGGTGTACAGGTCGATGTTGCCGGCGGCGCAGGTCCGATCGCATTGACCGACGGCACCAATCTGATCTACCTCGCCAATTTCAATGCAGCCAGCCAGGGCCCAAACAACACCGCCGCAACCTCCTATCCGGGTTGCTCGAACACAGGCTCGGTGACAGTGAGCCGTGCCGCGAACGGACAGGACACGATTACCTATAGCGGTTGGTCGACGCAGCCCGCCTCGCTTCCGCCCGACACCAACTGGTTTAACACCGGTTGCTGGTTCTCGGTGCGCTTGCGCGGCGTCGCGCCAGGGAACTATCGCAACGAAATTCCGGCGACCAACATCAGCACAGCCCAGGGTGCAACCAACCCCGCGCCGGCACGCGTCGATGTGCGCATTCTGAGCCTCGCCAATATCGAGAAAACGTTCAGCTCCTACGTGCTCAATCCGGGGGGACTCAGCCGCCTCACTGTGTGGATCACCAACAAGAGCGGAGCGCCGCTTACCAACGCTGCAATCAGCGATACGCTTCCGACCACGCCTTTCGCCGTTACCGTGGCCGCCGCGCCGAATGTCGAGACCGACTGCGGTGTGGGTGCCGTGGTTAACGCTACTCCAGGAAGCGGCACCGTCTCGATCTCCGGGGCAACAGTGCCGACCGGAACCCAGGCGAACCCGAGCCGTTGCTTCTTCTCGGTTGACGTGGTGATTCCGCTTAGCGCGTCCGCAAGTGCTGATGCGACCAATACGATTCCGGAAAACACCCTGACCACCGCGGAAGGTCTGACCAACGCGCAACCGGGCACCGCTCGACTCTACACCCGCCCCCGCTCGTTGTCGCTCAACAAAACGTTCGGAAACGGCGGCGCGGCTACTGGGGGCCAGCCGGTGCCGCTCACCATAGAAGTGCGACCTGATAACTGGCCGCTCACCGGCGTCGGTTTCAGCGATACGCTACCAGCGGGCGTGTTCATCGCCGCTAGCCCGAACGCGTCTACCACCTGCCGCACCGAGGGACCGGCGTCGCCGTTCTATAACCACAACAACGGTGAAGCGCGCATTCCGTACCCGTCAAGCACGCCTGCAACGGTCGTTGCATCCCCGGGCGGCACCACCATTACGGTGTCGGATGTCTATCTCGTTGGTGACAACTTCGACGGTCCGATGGGCACCTATCTTTCGTGCACCGTGACGGTTGATGTCGTCGCGACGACGACCGGCAACAAGACCAACACCATTCCGGCCAACAACGCGACATCGGATCAACGGGCGACGAACACCACGCCGACATCGGCGACGCTGACGGTGCAGCCAAACACCAACGTTCAGAAGGCGTTCTCGCCGCCAACGGTGTCGGTCGGTCAGCCGTTCAGCCTCACGATTTCGGTGCTCAACGTAAACACCAGTTCACAAAACGGCTTCTCGATCACCGATAACTTACCTTCCGGGATCACCGCCACCGCGACGGTCAGCAATAGCTGCGGCGGCAGCACGACGATTACCAATTCCGGTGCGACCGTCACCATTTCTGGGGCGACGTCAGTCGGCCCGAATGCAACCTGTTCGGCCGTGTTTACCGTGGTTGCTGCTAGCGCCAACTCGTTCACCAATAACCAGTCCAATCTCACCACGTCGTCAGGTCTCTCATCGGTAACCACGACCACCGTCCAGGCAATTCCGCCGCCGACGGTTGCAAAGGCTTTTGCGCCGACTGAAATCGCGATTGGCGGCACCTCGGTGTTGACCATCAGTATCGGTGCGGCGAACAACGCCCGCACCAACGTCTCGCTCACCGACAACTTCCCGCCAAACATTCAGGTTGCATCGCCGCCGAACGCCGCCAATACCTGCGGCGGGACGTTTGCGCCAGCTGCGGGCGCAACAACGCTCACGCTCACCGGCGGCACGCTCGCAGGCGGCGCGAGCTGTACGTTGACGGTCACGGTCACCAACAACGGCATTCCTGTCTCGCCGTTCACCCGCACCAACACCATTCCCGAAGGCGGATTAACCACCGATCAGGGCAACAACACAACGCCGGGCACTGCCGACATTACTGTCAATGCGTTCTCGCTGGGCAATCGCGTGTGGTTTGACGCCGACAATAGCGGTACGGTGAACGGCAGCGAAAGCGGTGCCGACGGCGTGGTGGTGGAGCTGCTCACCGAGAGCTCGCCGGGGGTGTTTACGCCGAGCGGGGTAACGCTAACAACCGCCAATGGCGGCTACTACCGCTTCGACGGGCTCGCGCCAGGCAATTACCGGGTGCGCGTCAATCCGAGCAACTTCGCAACCGGCGGCGTCCTGCGGGGCTACTTCACCAGCGGCACGCCCAACGCCGACGCCGAAGGTCCAGGTGGCGCAGGCGTGAACAACGACAACAACGGCATTAAACCCGCCGGTGGCGATTACATCGGTTTGGGCGTCACATCGGGCACGGTCACGTTAGGTGTTTCGGGCGAACCGACCAACGACGAAACCGAAGTCAACGGATCCGCCGCCTACAACGCGACCAACAGCGGTCAAGCGCCTGCGCCCAACATCCAATCGAATCTGACGGTGGACTTTGGTTTCCATCAAATTGCAATCGGCAACCAAATCTGGTTTGACATCGGCACAGGTGCCGGTCAAACCAATAACGGCATTCTCGACCCGGGCGAGCCTGGCTTGCCAAACGGCACCGTCGTCAATCTCCTGGACGCGTCGGGCGTCGTGATTGCGACCACAACGACCACCGGCGGCAACGGAACCTATCTGTTCACCACCGACCTTGCGGGCAATCCGCTGCTGCAAAGCGGCGCGCCCGGCGACATCGCGCGGCAATTCCGCGTGGTGCTGCCGACGCCGCCGCTCGGCGCGCTGTCCTCGAGCCCAACGCTCCCAGTCGCGAGCGGTAACGACAGCCGCGATCATGGCGCACCCGGCGCGGGTGGCGCTATTGAAACGGCGCTCTTTACCGTTACGCCTGGCGTCACCGCCAACTCGCAAACGGTTTCGACCGCAGCGACCACGACCCAGCCCCAGCTCGACATCGGCATCGTGCCGCAGTACAGCATCGGCAATCGCGTCTGGCTTGACACCGACAGCAGCGGAACGATTAACAATGCCGAGGTGGGTCGCGACGGCGTGGTCGTCAATTTGCTCAATGACGCCAATCAGCCGCTATATCGCCAAGCCGACGGATCGGTCAGCACCGCGGTGACTGCCAATCCGTTGACGACGACGACGGCGGCTGGTGGTTACTACCGTTTCGATGGATTGCCGACCGGCAACTACGTTGTGCAAATCGCTGCCGTCAACTTCCAGCCAGGCGGGCCACTCTACAGCCCGGTGATCTCCGCACCGCTTGCGAGCTCGCCGACCGATGTGGCCGGCGGGGACGGTGTTGATAGCAACAGTAACGGCATTGCCTCAGCGAACCCCGCATCTACTGGCGTAAATAGCGGTGTCGTCTCATTAGGAAATGGCAACCTAAGTCAGGAGCCATCGGGCGAAACCGACCTAAGCCCATCCGGACAAGGCACGGCCGATACCCGAGCAGACATGACGGTGGATTTTGGTTTTGTACCAGTCACCTTCGCCCTCGGAAACGTCGTGTTCGTCGACACCAACAATGACGGCGTGCGCAACGGCGGTGAGTTGGGACTCTCGGGCGTTACCGTTAATTTGTACCTTGACGCTAATAGCGACGGTGTGCCGGACGGCGCGTCAATCGCAACGACTACGACCAACGGCACCGGTCAGTATTTGTTCACTGGCCTAGACGCTGGGGGCTATATCGTTGAGTTGAGTGGCGCTGCGCTCGCAGGCTACAGCTCATCGACCGGTATCAACGGCAGTGCAAACGGTCCATACGAACCGGGAAGCACCAATTTCGGCGCCACCGGCAATGACCGTGACCACGGACGCACGGTAAGCCCGGGCATCATTCGCTCTGGCACCGTGACGCTGGGCCTAAACATGCCGACGGGCGAGGGTGCCGACCTCACTGTCACCGACGTGAACAGCACGCCGGACAGCCGATCAAACTTGACGGTTGACTTCGGTGTATTCCAACCCGCGAGCCTGGGCACCGTGGTGTGGATCGACAACGGCGCAGGCGGTGGCGTTGCTGGCGATGGCATTAAGCAGCCTGGCGAGAGCGGCATTCCCGGCGTGTTCGTACAACTCCTCGACGCAGCCGGGAATCTGGTTGACGGCGATCCGGTGACCCCAGGCGTCCAGCCGGTGCAAACGGTGACTGGACCGCT
>JAAFJI010000069.1 GCA_013298045.1 Betaproteobacteria bacterium | reverse complement strand
TCAACCCGTGACACATTTCCTTCCAACGATTGTTCGGAAAGGAAAACGAAATGAAGCTTGGGATTTTTTTGAAGGGATTGGCGCTCTTCATCGTCATTGTCTTGTTGCTAATTGGCATCGGCCAAATTGGGAATATTGCGCACGAACGCGGGGTGTATCGCCAACAGGCGGTGGAGAGTGTGCGCAAGAGCCTCGCGGGTTCGCAGACGATCGCGGGTGTTGTGCTCACACGCGGGTGCACGGAAACCGTTGAGACCGTCACCGAAATCGAGAAGAGGAAGTCGGTTGATCGCACCGAAAGAAAAGTCATTTTGCGTTCTCTGCCGCAGTCGCTCAAATGGGCGGCGGTGAGCGACATCGAGCCGCGATATCGCGGGCTCTACAAAGTAAATTCGTTCAACCTGTCGGCGAAAGGCATTGTCGAGTGGAGCGAGCTTCGCGATTTGGCACCTCCGCTCGTTCGTGAAAATATCGTCGCCGTGAAATGTGACGTGCCACAAGCGGAATTCAGCGTGTCGGACGCTCGCGGTATTCGTTCGATCAAATTAAGCGCAGCCGGACAAAGCCTGAAGCCTGAAGCGATGAGCGAAGGCAAAGCATTTCGCTCGGGCTTCTTCGCGAAATTTGCGGTGGACGATGGGGCGCTTAACAAGCCCGCACAGATGAATATCGAAATCAATCTCGTGGGTACCGAGTCGCTCGCCTTTGTGCCGCTCGGTAACGAAAATCTGGTCGAAGTGAAATCGAGCTGGCCGCATCCGTCGTTTGCGGGCGCGTTCTTGCCGACCGAGCGCAGCGTACGCGACGATGGGTTCGAGGCGAAATGGAACATCTCTTCGCTTGCGTCAACGGCGCGCGCGAGTTTGATGCGCGGCGGCTCGGTGTGCTCGCTCGCTCGCGAAGGAGAGTCCGATGGCTACGTTTCCGGCGTTGAGCCCATTGCAATTACAGCTGATCGCGCCGTGGCGACTGCGCAGACCGCGGGCGGGGGAACATCCTGCGTGCAATCGTTCGGAACTTCGTTCATCGATCCGGTCAACCCGGCGACGCTCGCCGACCGCGCAACGAAGTACGCGTTTCTTTTCATCGCACTGACATTCGTCGGAATCGTTTTGCTTGAGGTGATGAAAGGCGCGCGCGTGCATCCGATTCAATACTTCTTGATCGGCGCGGCGCTTGCGGCGTTCTTCCTGCTTTTGATTTCACTTTCCGAACATGTGAGTTTCAGTGTTGCGTATGGCGTCGCCGCGCTCGCGTGCGTCGCCCTTGTAGGTGTGTATGCGAAGGCGGTGCTCGACGGTTGGTCGCGTGCGGTGCCAACGATGGTCGGTCTCGCGGCGCTTTACGGCGTGCTCTACGTCGTGCTGCAATCGGAACAGCATGCATTGCTAGCCGGTTCACTCCTGATCTTTGCAACGCTCGCAGCCGTGATGCTGCTTACGCGAAACGTCGAGTGGCATCGCCTCTCGGAGCGTCTGGCAAGCCGCGCAACGACCAAGAGCGACGATCAAACCGCCGCGACCGCTACGGCGGACGTGGCAGAGCGTGCTTAAGGAGCGAGCGATGAGAACTATTGCCCAATGCCTAACCCGCCGCACCTTCGTATTCTGGGTTGTGGTGCTCGCGATTTTCTCGACGGGCGCATTGCTGCGCATCAGCACGATTGATCGCGGCACACCAGCGATCGGCGTCGTCGCGTATCTCATCATGTTGCTTATCTTCTTCGTGCTGCTTGCGGTGCCAGCGGGCATGATGAGCGGATTGTTCGCGCGCTGGTTTGTTCGAATTTCTGTAACACCGGCGCAGCTGCGTGCTACGGTATTCGCCCTGGTATTGATCTCCGTCGTTGCGCTGCATCACCTGGGTCGCGCAAGTCCGCCGTGGCACGTTTGGTCGAGCGCGGCCGCGCTTACCGCGCTCGCTACGCTACGTACCTATCGCTGGGGTCGGTTGCTCGTCATCGCGTGGCGGGCGGATCAGTCCAGGTCGCGACATGCAGCGAAAGCGACGTCGCCGCCGATGACGCCATACGTAGCCTTAGCAGAACAGGCGGTGCCGATCGGCCCAGCCGGTCGAAGCGATCGGGCACTGCGCAGGTACTGGGGTACGCAAATGCAGGTTTTCTCGAACAACCTACGTCACCAAAGCCGCATTAAAAATGTTAAAAACGCATAAAAAGAAATAGACCAAAAAATAATAAAAAGCTTGGATTAAATATATTTAATAGGGCGATTAGCGCGAAAGCTAATTACGTTCCCGTTCACGCGCTGAATTTGTCGATAATGGGGCTCCCGCGCAACTGTTAGCGCGCATTGCGTGCCGCGCTGATCGATCGGCGCGGGCACGTCTTCGGAGTTCTCATGATTGCTGGTACTGACTTTTCGACGCTTGCACGCAAAGACGTTGCACACCATTTTCATCCCTACACCAACGCTCGCGCGATTGAAAAAGACGCGCCGCTTGTGATCGTCGAAGGCGACGGTGTGGAGGTGATCGACGACAGCGGAAAGCGCTACATCGAAGGTATGGCAGGGCTGTGGTGTGCGTCGCTCGGTTTCAGTGAAAAGCGGTTAGCCGACGCGGCAAAGCGGCAGATGGATGTGTTGCCGTACTATCACTCGTTCTCCGGCAAAGCACACAACGTCGTTGCCGAATTGAGCGAGCGGCTTGCCGCGCTCGCGCCTACTCAAGCGTTGCGCGAGGGTCGAATTGTCTACGCGAACTCAGGCTCGGAGGCAAACGATACCGCACTGAAACTCGTTCGCTACTATCACAACGCGATTGGGAAACCACAGAAGAAAAAAGTGATCGCGCGTGTGAAGGGCTATCACGGTGTCACGCTCGCCGCCGCTTCGATGTCCGGCATACCGATGATGCACCAGCATTTCGATTTGCCGATCGACGGCATTTTGCGAACGCTCTGCCCGCATCCCTATCAGTTTGCCAACGACGGCGAATCGGCGGAGCAGTTCGCGACCCGTTGCGCCGAAGAGCTAGAGACGCTCATTCTGAAAGAAGGTCCAGAAACGATCGGCGGCTTCATCGCTGAGCCTGTGCAAGGGGCGGGCGGCGTGATCGTGCCGCCGCCAACGTACTGGGAGAAGATTCAACCGATCTTGAAGAAGTACGAAATTCTTTTGATCGCGGACGAAGTGATCACAGGTTTTGGACGCACGGGCAATCGCTTCGGTAGCGAGACCTACAACATCGAGCCCGACATGCTGACCGTTGCGAAGATGATCACTTCCGCCTACGTGCCGCTCTCGGCGCTCTACGTCAGTAACAAAATCTTTCAAGCCTGTGCAGATGCGAGCGCGAGCGTCGGTGTGTTTGGGCATGGCTACACGTACTCGGGGCACCCGCTCGCTTGCGCGATCGCGCTCGAAACGCTCAAGATTTACGAAGAGCGCAAGATCGTCGAACACGTGCGCAGTGTTGCGCCGACATTGCAAAACGCACTCAAACGCTATGCCGATCATCCGCTGATCGGCAATACGCGTGGCATCGGATTGATTGGTGCGGTTGAACTTGCCGAAGACAAAGCGGCGAGAAAGCCGTTCGATGCGAAACGCGGCGTCGGGGCTTATCTCGTGCGTCGTGCGCAGGAACACGGTTTGATTTTGCGTGTGATGGCGGGCGACATTGTTGCGTTCTCGCCGCCGCTCGTGATCACCGAGTTGCAGATCGAAGAGCTGCTGCGGCGATTCGAACGCGCACTCCTTGAAACGGAGCAGTGGTTGAAATCGTAGTGTGCCGCCTCGATCCACGATAATCCTAAAGTGTCACGCAACCTTTGCGCCATAGCGAAGCGACGTCCTAGCGCGAAGCGCGTCGTCGTTTGCCCAGCGCGCAGTGCTCCATGGACCTCAAAATCACTCTAACGCCCACCGCGCAACGCCTCATCACCGCGCGCGAATTCACTTTCTCGACGAATGCCGATCAGGGCATGTCGATGCCACAAGTTGGTGACATGATGCGCGTGACGATGGACGAGCCGCCGATTTTCTTCAAGGTCATTCAACGAGCCTACGATTTCACAACGTCTCCAATTTCGGTCACGCTGGTTCTTGGCGCACCGGATTAAACCGAAGGGTCGGGAATCGCAAATTCGCAAAAACTTCTCACGCCGCCGTCGCGCGTTGGGACCGGTCCACTGCTTCCAATTGAACCAAATGGATGCGAAGGTGCTCTGTAGTTCATGAATACGAACAAAAAGAAACAACAAACGGTCGCGCTCGCCGCGTCGATCGCTCTAACCGGGTTCACGCTAGCGCAGGCACCTGTACCTGCAACACCACCGGCGCCTGGGTCGACCCCCGCGTCGGCAAATGAGACAGTACCCGCAAGCGAACCCATACCCGCTCGACCCACCGCTCCCGGAGCCCGAGTCGAGCGCGTCGATGTCACCGGACGCAATAGCGCCACGGACGAGCGTCGTAACGCGTCCGCAGCCAAAATCATCATTACTCGCGAAGAACTCGAACAGTTTGGCGATACCAATCTGGGTGAGGCCATGCGCCGACTTCCGGGCGTGACCACCGGCGGTCGCCCTGGGCGTCCCGGTGCGCCACAAATGCGTGGCCTCGGCGGCGGGTTCACGCAAATCCTCATCGATGGTCAACGCATTCCACCGGGTTTTTCGGTGCAAGACATCACGCCCGATCAAGTCGAGCGTATTGAGATTCTTCGCGCACCGACTGCGGAAACCGGTGCGCGTGCGATTGCCGGAACGATCAACATCATTTTGCGCGAGCCTTTGCGCAAAACCGATCACGATGTGAAAGTCGGCGTTAACACGGAACGCGGACGTTTCTCGCCGAACGCATCGTGGAGCTACAACGGTTTGCTCTCAGAGACAGCTACTTACACGCTCAGTGGGTCGGTTAACCGCACCGATCAGATCACGACCGACGACGCTGTCACGCGCTACTTCGATCAAGCGACGAATCAGTTGATCACCGAGCAGCGCACGCACAGTGACTCGAAAAGTCTGCGTCACAACTATTTTCTCAGCCCGCGCGCGCAGTGGCGCTTGGGCGCGGGCGAACAATTTGGATTGCAAGCCTTCCTTGCGCACAATCTCGCAGATACGGAAACGCCCGCAACGCTCGTACAACCATTCGGCAGCAATCCAACGCAGCCCTACGCATCGCGTCGCAGTGCGTTCGATGGCCGCTTCGACGTCGCGCGCCTTAATGCCAATTTGAATCGGCGAATCAACGAAACCAATCGCTACGAGCTTCGCGCTGGTGCCGGTCGCTTTTGGTCGGACAACACAACGACCGTCGATCAATTCGATTCGCTCGGTGCACGCAATCTCGATCAAATTTCGCGCAATGACGTACGCGATGTGTCGTGGAGCACGAGTGGCAAACTCATCACCAATCTCACCAGTCGAGGACACACGATCACGTCAGGTTACGAATATGAAGCGGTGCGTCGCGATTTGGTTGGCGCGACGTTTGTCAACGGCGTGCAGCAACTCGGTGACATCGGGACGAATTTTTTCACCTCGACCAAGCGCCTCGCGGCCTACGCGCAGGACGATTGGGACATCTCGCCGCAGTTCGCCGCGAACTTAGGCATTCGCTTCGAAGAGATTCGCACCAAAACGCGCGATGCGTCGATTGAAAGCGAAAACATTTCGCGCGTCACCACACCGCTCGGTCATCTCGTGTGGCGATTCGCCGCGCCGTCGCGCGATCAAATTCGCTTAAGCCTAACGCAGAGCTACCGCGCGCCCAACACCGATCAGTTGACAACGCGCCCGAACATCAGCTCGTTGTACCCAGCAAGCGGTTCGAACATTTTCTCGGCGGCCGACTCGGTTGGCAATCCTGGCCTAAAACCGGAGCGCGCCAACGGCATCGATATTGCTTTCGAGCGCTACCTCAAATCGGCGGGGGTAATGACTGTGAATTTTTTTGTTCGCGACATCAAGGATGTGATTCGCAACATCACCGCGATTGAAGATGTATCGTGGTCACCAGCGCCGCGTTACGTGAATCGCCCGCAGAACATCGGCAAAGCGCGTACTACTGGCATTGAGTTTGACGCGAAGTTTCAGTTGCGCGAATTGATCGATACAACGATCCCACTCTCACTACGCGTGAATGCCAATCTCTACGATTCGAAGGTTGAATCGGTACCGGGGCCTTACAACAGGCTCGAAGGGCAAGCGCACTTCACAGGAAATTTCGGAGTCGATTACCGAATCGCAAACTCGCCGCTCTCGTTCGGGGGCAACTTCGCTTGGACGCCCGCCTACACGTCGCAGCGCAGCGAGGATCAAGTCTCGAAACTCTCGACCAAGCGCGTGTTCGACGCGTATGCGCTCTACCGCGTCGATGCACGTACCAACGTTCGCGTCTCGCTATCGAACATCGCGCCCGCCCATGCCATCACAGAAAGCACGACGTTTTCCGAGGGGCTGCGTCGCTTTGCGGTCTCGAGCGGACGCACGGATATGTCGGTGGCGCTGCGCCTAGAAATGCGTTTGTAGAGAAAAGCAGGAGCGACTCTGGTCGCGATCAAGTTGGAAGTGATCGCGACGAGCGCCGCTCCTACAATACCAGTATGGCAACTCCGAAGAAAACCCTGCTCTTGACCGGCGCATCGCGCGGTATCGGGCACGCGACAGTTAAGCACTTCCACGCAGCGGAATGGCGGGTGATTACTGTGTCGCGGCAACCGTTCGACAAGATTTGCCCGTGGCCGCAGGGCGAGAAGGATCACATTCAACTCGATTTGAATGAGATGAGTCATTTCGACGAAGTGATCGCGCGCGTGAAAGCAAAACTCGCGGAACCCGAGAGCGACGGCAAACTCGCAGCGCTGGTGAATAACGCCGGCATTTCGCCAAAGCTTCCCGGCGGCAAACGCATGGGTGTTCTGCAGACCGATATCGCGATCTGGCAAAACGTGTTCAACGTGAATCTCTTTGCCACGGCGCTGCTCGCACGAGGTTTGTTCGACGAACTGAAGGTCGCGCAAGGCTCGGTTGTAAATGTCACGTCAATCGCTGGCGGCAAAGTACATCCGTTCGCTGGGGTGGCGTATGCGACCTCAAAGGCCGCGCTCGCCGCACTGACTCGCGAGATGGCGCACGATTTCGGTCCGCACGGCGTGCGCTGCAACGCCATTGCGCCCGGCGAAATCGATACTTCGATTCTCTCGCCAGGAACCGAGGCGCTGGTCGAGAAAGAAATTCCAATGAAGCGTTTGGGTAAACCTTCCGAAGTTGCGCAGTTGATTTACTTTCTTTGCACGTCGCAAAGCAGCTACGTCAACGGCGCAGAGATTCACGTCAACGGCGGGGAACACGTGTGACGTTATGGCGCGCCACAAAGCGCTTTTTTCGCGGTGATGGCATGGTGTTCTCGGGCTATCTCGCGTTTCTTTCATTGCTCGCTCTTCTGCCCGTGCTCGGCGTGCTCTTTTGGTTTTCGCAGCAAAGTACGATTATCCGAACGGCCGATGCGTCATTTCGCGATTTTTTGTTCTCTAACTTGATTCCGGATGCCGCAAAGCAGGTAGTCTCGACCGTTGACAAGCTGCGCGCAAACGCACGGGGACTGGGAATTTTGGGCGTCGTGATCGTGCTGGCCGATCTATTGCTGAAAGCGCTTGCGCTGAACGCGGCATTCGATCGAATTTGGGGCGGTGCGCGGCGACGTTGGTGGCATTTCGCCAACGGTGCAATTGTGCTGCTTGTCATCATTCCGGCGGTGGTTGGTGCACTCTACTGGGGGATTCGCTTTCTCGAAAAATTCTTCATGAATTTCTTTCCGACCGCGCGTCACTTTTTCGACTCCGCGTTCGATCCATTTGCCATCGCAATCCCGTTGATCGTCGCGATGACGCTGCTCTACAAGTGGGTGCCAATCGGTGTCAAATCGTGGCGTTCGCCGTTTGCCGCAGCGCTCCTGATGACTGCATTAATCGAGGTAGCTCGCTACGTGATAACGCATCACTTTGCAACGATGGCGCAGTTGAAATCGCTTTATGGTGCGTTCGTCGCGGTTCCCGTGTTGATGGTGAGCGCGTTTGTGCTGTGGGCGATTGTGCTCTTTGGCGCGGCGCTCGTCGCCGAAGGTTTCGGCAAGAACCTGCGCTGGCCCTTCGGTCGCACAAGCAAGCAGCATGCGCGAGCGGGCACCGTGAGAACAGCTGCATCATCGAAAGCGGGAACTACAACGTAATTCGACGATGAAGAAGAAACCGGAACTGTTGATCGAGTATAGAGAGCGCGCGTTTCCGGAGACGGTGTGCGAGGCGAAAGTTGTCGAGTATCTTCGTGCGTGTGAACGCGTCGAATGCTCGGAAGTCGATCATGCAACGATCGACGTGCTCCCGATGCCGCTCGATTTGCGCTAGTGGAGCCTCCACGTGATCGCTGAAGCCGCTTCGCAAGCCTTGTCGCTCATCGTGTCGTTCGATGCGAATGTGATGGCCGTTGTTGCGCTGTCGCTCCAAGTGAGTGGTCTTGCCACATTGATTGGCGCGATGATCGCGCTTCCGCTTGCTGCATGGGTCGCGCAAACCCGTTCGCGAGTGCGTGAGCCGATTGTTGTACTACTGAATGCATCGATGGGCTTGCCACCGGTGATCGTCGGTCTCGTTGTTTATCTGCTGCTCTCGCGCACCGGTCCGATGGGCTCACTCGGCTGGCTCTTTACGCCGAGCGGCATGACGTTCGCACAAGTGATTTTGATCACACCGATCGTCGCCGCACTCGCACGACAAGTGCTCGAAGACGCCGATCAGGAATATGGCGACTTGTTTCGATCGCTCGCGCTCTCGCGCTGGCAATCGCTGTGCGCCTTGCTCTACGAAACGCGGTTTTCGTTACTCGTGTTACTGCTCGCGGGGTTCGGTCGCGCGATCGCTGAAGTGGGTGCGGTGATGATGGTCGGCGGCAATATCGCGGGGCACACGCGCGTCATGACGACCGCGATTGCGCTCGAAACATCGAAAGGCGAACTCGCGCTCGCGCTCGCGCTCGGACTGATTCTCATTGCAATCGTACTCGCGATCAACGTGTTCGCGCACTTCGCGAAGCTCTATCTGAGGCGACGTTATGCTTGAGGCAACACAAGCGACCGCAACGATCGCAAATCTCGAAAGCGTATCGCTAGTGCAAAACGGCGTCGCGATTTTGCGCGACCTGAGTCTCTCGGTGCGCACGGGTGAACACATCGCGTTGCTCGGTGCCAATGGCGCAGGCAAAACGAGTTTGCTGCGCACGATTCATGGATTGACGATTGCGACGTCCGGTCGCGTCGAAGCACCTGTCGCAAGCGAGCAAGCCATGCTTTTTCAAAAGCCATCGCTCCTGCGTCGAAGCACGCTAGACAATGTTGCCTTTGCGCTGGAAGCGCGCGGACACTCGCGTAGGGGCGCGCTTTCAGCCGCGCGTGACGCGCTTGATCGTTGCGGTCTCTACGCTTTCGCGGATCGTTACGCGCGAACGCTCTCCGGGGGTGAGCAGCAAAAGCTCGCACTTGCGCGCGCGATGATCCTGCAGCCGAAACTTCTACTTGCCGACGAGCCTACTGCATCGCTCGCACCGCGTGCTGTGTTCGAAGTGGAGCAACTCATTGATGAACTATGCAGTGCAAGCACAACGCTTGTCATCGCTACTCACAATCGCGGACAGGCCAAGCGGCTCGCAACGCGCATCGTTTTCATGTCCGAAGGTTGTATCGTCGAAGATACTTCCTCCGCTGAGTTTTTCTCAAATCCGGTGTCGCAAGAGGCTATCGAGTACCTTAACGTGGAGCGCGTATGAATCGTAGATACTTCCTTTCCGTAATCGCCGCCATACCGTTCGCAATTTCGAGCGCATCTCTCGTTGCGCAGGATACATCGATCACCGTCGCTTCGACCACGTCCACTGAACAGTCGGGACTCTTCGGACACATCTTGCCGCTGTTCAAAAAAGCGAGTGGCATTGACGTGAAAGTCGTCGCGCTCGGCACTGGGCAAGCGCTCGACGTCGGTCGTCGCGGGGACGCCGATGTCGTCTTCGTTCACGATCAAGCGGCCGAAGAAAAATTCGTAGCCGATGGATTCGGCGTGAAGCGAATCGCTGTGATGTACAACGATTTCGTATTGATCGGTCCGTCGGACGATCCCGCAAAGGCAGCGGGCAGAGACGTCGTTGCCGGTTTGAAAGCGGTTTACAACGGTAAGAGCGCATTCGTTTCGCGCAGCGACAAAAGTGGCACGCACGCTGCGGAGCTTCGCTATTGGAAGCAAGCGAGTCTCGATCCTGCGAGCGAGAAAGCAAGCTGGTATCGCGAAACAGGCTCGGGTATGGGGCCTGCGCTCAACACGGCAGCGGCGATGAATGCCTACATCCTCGCTGATCGCGGGACGTGGCTCGCATTCAAGAATCGCCAGAGTCTGAAAGTCGTCGTCGAAGGTGATACAAAACTCTTCAATCAATACGGCGTGATGCTCGTGAATCCTGCGAAGCATGCGCATGTGAAGAAGGACGCAGGACAGAAGTTCATCGATTGGTTAGTGAGCGTAGACGGCCAAGCGGCGATTGCGAGCTACAAAATTGGCGGTGAGCATTTGTTCTTCCCGAACGCGGCGAAGTGAGTTCCGGTCAACGCACTCGCTGCGCAGCACCGCAGACCCGGAACGTCGCCCTAGGGGCGTTTGCTTAAGTCGATGTCGACGAATCTCCAGGGCGTTCGCCAAAACGGATGGCGGACATAGTTAATCATCCACGGGTGCGACAGCTCATTCGCGTAGGTGTGGTAGCCGAAGTCCATGACCGTATTTGCTGCGGCGATTTTCGACATCGCAGCGTACAGGCGATCACGCTCAACGCCCGCAGGCAAGGCCTGGGCGAGATCATAGAGACGGTCGTATTCTTTGTCGCTAAACACCATGTCGTTAATCGCGTTGATATTGCGCGAAACGAGCAGACTAACGTATCCCTCGCCATCCGGTCCGCCGGCAATCCAGCTCCAGCCCCAGGATTGCAATTTTCCGGTGCGCGACATTTCGATGAGATCCGGCCACTTCTGCTTGAAGAACTCGACGCGGATACCGATAGCGTCCATGCTCTTCTTCCAGATTTCGTCTGAGTCGCGCGAACGGCTGTCGGTTGTGCTCGCGCGTGTGAACGTGAGCGGTTTGCAGCCCGGGGCTTCGCGAAAGCCGTCGCCGTCGCAATCCTTATAGCCAAACCGATCCAGCAGCGCCCGAGCGAGTTCGGGATCGTACGGCGGGCGCAACTTCAAGTTCGGCGAGTGCCCGCTTTGCGTCGGCGGTAGCAGTTGCTGCGCAACTTCGGCCTGATACTTGTAGACGATTTCGAGCTCGCGCCGATAGTCATAGCCCATCACAATCGCGCGACGCAGCGCGTTTTTCTCAATCGAGGTACCACCCACGATCGGATCGCTCATGTTGAAGTAGCCGAACGCGAGTGTTGGCTCAAGTGTCCGAGTGTGGCGAATGCCTTTCGCGGAGAACTCGGCTTTGAGTTTCACGCCGTCAAACATCCGATCATGAAGAGAAAGCGGGATCGCGAGCACGTCGATCTCGCCGCTTTGAAAGCCGAGGACGCGCGGCAAGCCTTCCTCGATCACACTGATTTCAATCCGACCGATTGCGGGCACGCGCTGCTTCGACAACCCGCCATCAGGAAGGGGTGCATACTCTTCGCGGTAGTTTGGACTTGCCACAAGCGCGATTCGACTAGCACGCTTCCATTCATTTTTTGAAAGCTGATACGCACCGGTGCCGACCGGATTTTCGCGAACTCGATTGCGCTCGTCACGGTACTTCTCAATGACCTCGCGCGCAACCGCGGCGAACGCGGTCGTCGTGAAGTTGTAGACGAAATCGTATTGTGGCTTTTCGAACAGAATCTGAAAGCGATAGCGATCAAGCGATCTGAGTCCGGCAATTTCGCGGTCGTAGTCGAATTTACCGGATTTTTCCGCCGCCTCGCGCACCGGCTTCATGCCGACGATCTTGTTTTCAATAAGGTAGTAATTCGGCGAGGCGATTTTCGGATCGGCTAAGCGTTTGATCGAGTAAACGTAGTCTGCGGCCACAAGTTCGCGCTTTTTTCCACCGAAGGCTGCATCGTCGGCGAAGTAGATGCCTGGCTTGACCGTAAGCGTGTAGATTTTTCCGTCGGGGGAAATCTCCGGCAAAGCGGTCAGCGTCGAAGGTTTTAGCTTCACCGGTCGCGCGTGATAGTCGTAGTCGAGTGGCGGATCGAAAATCAAGCGCGCGACATCGCTAGACGGTACATCGTCGATGGCCGCAGGATCGAAGGTTGACTCGGCCGTAGCGAACGCAAGGCGTAGCGTTTTTGCTGCCCCTTGCGCATGAGGCTCGCACGCGCCGAACGCGAACGCGACCGAGCAGAGCAGCATCGCGCCGCCGTTGCGATGAATAGCGCGCACCATGTGTGCTATGCCTTCAGTGCTTTTTCGATATCTTTGGCAAGCGATGCGGGTTCGTCGGTCGGCGCGAAGCGCGTGACTTTATCGTCCGGCGTCACGAGAAATTTCGTGAAATTCCACTTGATCGCTTCGCTACCCAGCAAACCGGGTGCCGACTTTTTCAGATGCGCGAAGAGCGGATCGGCGTTGTCGCCATTGACGTCCACCTTGTCGAACATCGGGAATGTCACGCCGTAATTGAGTTCGCAGAAACTCTCGATATCTTTGGCTTCACCCGGTTCCTGTCCGCCGAATTGATTGCACGGGAAACCCAACACAACCAAGCCTTGGTCTTTGTATTTCTCATGCAGCGCCTGCAAGCCTTTGTACTGCGGCGTGAAACCGCATTCGCTCGCGGTGTTTACGATGAGCAAGGTTTTGCCCTTGAATTTCGAAAGCTTCGTTTGCTTGCCTTTGATATCAGTCGCTGTGAAATCGTAGGTGGTGGTCATGGTGTGTTCCTCTTATGTACGAGCGGCGCTCGCCGCGATCAAATGTTGGTAGGGGCGAGCTTGCTCGCGATTCAACGTATCGTAGCGGCACGTGCGTTGTATTTCCGAACACCTTATCGCGACCAAGCTCGCTCCTGGCGTTGACCGAACTACAACGCCGCAAACCCGCGCATCAAATCCTCTTTCAAATCGGACTCGTCTTCGAGCCCAATGTTCAATCGAATCAGCGCGCCTTTGTGCGGCCAGTTCGGTCGCGACATATTCAAATCATAGGTCAGCGCCAGTGAACCAACGCCGCCCCAGCTCGCACCGATTTGAAAGAGTTCCAACGCCTCAATGAACCGCGCTGCGGCGTCGGCACCATACTCATCTCTCAAAACAAATGAAAAGACCCCGGTAGCCCCTGTAAAATCTCGCTTCCATATCGAATGACCAGGACATTGAGTAAGCGCAGGATGCAATACCAACGCGACATTTGATTGGGCGACAAGCCAATTAGCTATGTCAAGCGCAACCCGTTCCGTATGTTTGATGCGAAGCGGCATCGTCGGCAGCCCACGCAGCACGAGATAGGCGTCATCAGGTGCAACGCATTGCCCCGTTTGTAGCGCGAGATTCTTCACTGCCCGCCACGTCGCCTCGTCCTTGGTTGTGATCGAGCCCATCACCAGATCGCTGTGACCCGCCGGATATTTTGTGAGCGCGTGCACCGAGATGTCGGCGCCTTTCTCGAACGCTCGCAAGTACCAACCAGCACTGTAGGTGTTGTCGATTGCAACGAGCGCGCCCGCTTTGTGCGCGGCCTCCGCTATCGCAGGAAGATCGGAGACTTCCATCGTGATCGAACCCGGCGTTTCTACCCAAACGATTTTCGTATTCGATTTGATTTGCGTCGCAATGCCGCTGCCTACCATCGGATCGTATTGCTCGACCGCGACGTTCATTTGTTTGAGCAAACCGTTCGCAAGCGTTTTCACGGGTTCGTACACATTCGACGGCACGAGCACATGATCGCCAGGTTGTACGAACGGCAGAAACGCGTAGGCGACCGCGGCGAGTCCGGAAGGGAAGAGCACGGCGTTGTAGCCACCTTCCCATTCGGCAATACGATTCTGCAAGTCGCGCGTCGTTGGTGTGCCGCTCGTGCCGTAGGTGTAAACCGCTTCGTTGAAACCTGACCGGCTATTCCATTTGCCGACGTCGTCGAATAGCACCGTTGAAGCGCGCTCCGTTCCAGGTGCGAGCGATCGAAAATTGCGAGGGACTTCGCGTGCAGGGTGAATGAGATTCGTAGCTGCGCGACGGGGGGATTTCGTGGATTGACTCATCGCCGCAGTGTAGCTTTCTTCATCTGCCTACAATCGTGATCACTGTATGGTCGTAAAACGGATCGAGCGGTCAGCAATATTAGCGGGAAATTTTATGAAGAGAACGATAAGAAATTTTGTGTTCTTGTTCGCGGCGCTCGCGACTGTGCCGATTGTTTGCGCGCACGCGCAAACAAAACCGAAACCGAAGCTCGTCGTGGTGGTGATGGTCGACGGCCTGCCGATGGAGCAACTTCACAAAAACCGCGATCTCTTCGTGAAAAACGGCTTTCGTCGTTTCATGGATTCTGGTGCGATGTTCACCGATGCACATCAAGCGCACGCGTTCACGCTTACGGCACCGGGGCACGCCGCAGTGCTCTCGGGCGCGTATCCGTATCAGCACGGCATCATCGGCAACGAATGGCGATCGCGCGATGGGAAGTACGTTTACAACACGGCAGATCCCGCGAACAAATATCTCGACGGCAGCGCAACGACTGAGGACGACGGCACGAGCCCGAAAAACTTCCGCGCGTCGACAATTCCCGACGAACTTGCGTATGCAACGAACGGCGCGAGTCGCACCTTCACCGTTTCCGGCAAAGATCGCGGCGCGATTTTGCTTGCAGGTCGCGCGGGAAAAGCCTTCATGTATTCCTCGCAAACGGGCCGCTTTACGAGCACGAGCTTTTACATGCCGAAGCACCCGCAGTGGTGGGAAGATTTTTACGCGTCGAAACCGCAAGACAAATGGTTTCATCAGCGCTGGATGACCTTGCTTGATGCAAAAGCCTATGAGCGCTCTTTGCCCGACAATCAACCGTGGTCGTCGCCGCGCGGTGGCATCACCAAGAACATGGGCGCGATGTATGGCGTCGGCGAGACTGCACCTGGCAAGCTCTATTACAGCGGCTTGCTCACCGGACCGTTCGCCGACGAAGCGATGGCCGAGTTTGCCGTTGCAATCATGAAAGGCGAATCGATCGGACGCAATCCCAAGGGCGCGACCGACATTCTCGGCATGAGCTTTTCAAGCCACGATTACGTGAACCATTCATTCGGTCCCGAGAGCATTCAATCGCAAGATCATTTGATTCGACTTGATCGCACGTTCGCAAAACTGTTCGATGAAATCGATCGACAGGTCGGTAAAGACAATGTGCTCATGGTGCTCACGGCCGATCACGGTTTCGCAAATGCACCGGAGACCGATGTCGCACGTGGCTTCGAAGCGGCGCGCATCGATCCAACCGATCTGCGCAATGCGGTCAACACGCTCGCCGAGAAGAAATTCGGCATCGCCAAAATCGCGACCCAACACATGACCGGCGGTTTCACGCTCGACTACCCAGCGATCGACGAGAAAAAGCTCTCGCGCGAAGAAGTCGAAACCTTCATCGCACGCGCTGTTGTCGAACAACCGGGCATCGCGTATTCGTTCACGCGAACGCAACTTGAACGCGGTCAGGTTCCGCAGACGCGCATTGGCAAACTCGCGCAACGCGGCTGGAATCACGCGATGGCCGTTGATGTGATGGTGATTGTGAAACCGTTTCACTTTTTCGCGTCACGCAGCACGACATCGCAACCGACCGCGTGCACGCACGGTACGCCGTATGCGTATGACACCAATGTCCCGGTCATGTGGCATGGGCCGAAGTGGGTTAAGCCGGGACGGTACGCAGAATACGCTGAGGTAGTCGACGTGGCACCGACCCTCGCAACGATTTTGAAGACACGCTTTCCAAATGCGAGTGAGGGACGTGCGTTACCGATTTTGAAGTAATTCTATTTCTAATTCAATAGATAGATAATTTGCGTATCTCACTTAGGGAGTGCGCGATGTCCAGACCGTTTCGAGGGCGTGATTCTGTTGATGCGGCGATGGCCGCACTGAAGGCGGCAACAACCGTGGAGCAGCTGCGGCAAGCGCAGGCCGTGGTGCTGCCACTTT
>JAAFJI010000068.1 GCA_013298045.1 Betaproteobacteria bacterium | reverse complement strand
CCGCGTGCGACAGCACGGAGTCGATCTTCAACCGTGCCGATTTGCGACCGTACACCGGCCGGTACGAAGGCGGGGCACTGATTGAGGCGACCGCACGTTCGCACGACTCGCGCTACTTTCTCACGACCTTCGCTTTTGACGGCGGCGAGCTCGTCAGCCCAGGTGTCGATGTGCCGCTTGGCACCCGCGTTCGCATGCGAATCC
Organism: Betaproteobacteria bacterium; assembly: GCA_013298045.1. Lineage (GTDB taxonomy): Bacteria > Pseudomonadota > Gammaproteobacteria > Burkholderiales > Casimicrobiaceae > Casimicrobium. Next base: position 16,148 of record JAAFJI010000068.1, on the reverse strand, counting down.
GCGCTCGTGATGTCTCCCTTGCAATCGAGCGACCGCGCGGCATTAGCGTGCGCAATATTCTGCAGGCGCAGATTCAAGCGATCGACGATCGCGGCGGCGCGATCGTCGAGGTGCACACGCTAGTCGGGTCGTGCGGCATTCTCGCGCGCATCTCGCGTCAGGCGCTAGATGAGATGGCGCTGGCGGTCGGACAAGATGTCTATCTACTCGTGAAAGCGATTGCGTTCGACAAGCGCAGTATGGGGTTTAGCGCGTAGTCCGAAGCGGTGTCGGTGACGCGGTGTGTTGCACCAGAAAATCGACAAACGCACGAACCTTTGGCGATAAATGCCGATTCTGAGGATAGAGCGCGCAAAACGGACGCGAGCGCCCACCGAATTTTTTGAGCACTTCGACGAGTTCGCCGCTTGCGATGTATGGTTCCGCCACGAAGTGATAAACCTGAAACATTCCGCCGCCCGCGCGCGCGTAGGTGACGCAGCCCAGCACGTCGTCTTGCATGCGCATGCGCGCATCGAATGCGAAATCGATGTCATTGCCGCGGGTATCATGAAAAATCCAAGGCATGCCGCGACCGCTGCTCGGGAGCACGAATTGAATGCAATCGTGTTCGCGAAGCGCATCCAACGTCTTCGGCGTGCCGCGTTTCTTAAGGTACTTAGGCGCTGCGAACACGCCGAGTGTTGCGTCTCCAAGTTTTCTCGCGACGAGTCGCGAATCTTGCGGAATACCGAGCCGAATCGCAACGTCGTAGCCTTCATCGACGAAATCGATGTTGCGGTTAGACACATCGATGTCCAATCGCAATTTCGGGTAGCGCGCAGCGAATTTCGGCAGCAGCGGCAGCAATCGATGATGGCCGTACGTCGTCGATACGGAGACGCGCAGCACGCCGCTAGGCTCGGCAAGTTCGCCGCCGATCGTGCGCTCCGCGTCTTCGATTTGCGCGAGCGCTTGACGACATTGCTCGAAATACGCGCGTCCTTCATCCGTTAATCGAATGCGTCGCGTCGTGCGTGTGAACAGGCGAACGCCCAAGCGCGCTTCCAATCGGCTCACCGAACGACTGACCGCAGCGGGCGTGATGCCGAGCGCACGTGCGGCATCGGTGAAGCCCTCATGCTCCGCCGCTTTGCAAAAAATCGCAATGCTCCCGAGCTGCACTGCGTCGTGTTTTACGCTCATTAATTACACAATGTAATGAATTATTTGAATGAAATGTACTTTATTGATGTGTGAATCGCCAATACAGTTCGCTTCTGTGTGCTGCGGAAAGTGGCGCGCATCTTTCTCCTCCTGCTTTCGATTGGAAAAAAGCTATGTCAAAGAAAATTCTTTTCATCGTGACCTCGAACGCGCAAATGGGCGCGGGCGGCAAAGTAACCGGCATTTGGGCCGAAGAACTCGCCGCGCCTTACTACGCCTTGCTCGATGCGGGTTGCGAGGTCGATCTTGCATCGCCGAAAGGCGGCGCTGTGCCGCTCGATCCGGGTAGCGTCAAAGCCGTGGGTAGCAATCCTGCAGAAGTGGATCGCTTTTTGACCGACATACAGGCGAAACAAAAAACAGCGAATACGCTTCGCGCAGCGGAGGTGAACGCCGCGAATTACGATGCGATCTTCTTCCCTGGCGGTCACGGCACCATGTGGGATTTGCCCGTCGATGCGGGCGTGACCCAAGCCGTTGAAGCTGCGTTCGCCGCGAGTAAAGTGATTGCTTCTGTGTGTCATGGCGCTGCGGGTTTGGTGACCGCGAAGCGCGCTGATGGGCAATCGATTGTCGCAGGGAAACGAGTGAATTCATTCACCGATGCGGAAGAGGCGGCGGCTGGACTCACGAACGTGGTGCCGTTCTTGCTCGAATCGCGACTTCGCGAACTAGGCGGCGCATTCGTTGGTGCGGCGAATTGGCAAGCCTTCGCCATTCGTGACGGCAATCTCATCACCGGGCAAAACCCGGCGTCCTCCACGCTGGTTGCGAAGCACGTCATCGACGCGCTACGTGCCGCGTAACTCGACTCACTTAACTCAAACCAGGAAATCATCATGAAGAAATTCGCAATCCGTTCTCTCAAATTGATCGTTGCAAGCGCACTTGCAGTCACCGCGTTGAGCGCAAACGCGCAGTCGTTCGAAGCAACGAGTCCCGACATTGCTGACGGTCAGACCATTGCGCAGAAATTTGTGTTCAACGGCTTCGGCTGCACCGGTGAGAATGTCTCGCCCGCGGTCGTATGGAAGAACGCGCCCGCAGGTACGAAGAGTTTTGCGGTGTTGTCGCACGATCCCGATGCGCCGACCGGGGGTGCAGGCTTCTGGCATTGGATCGTGGTCGATATCCCCGCGTCGAGCAAAGAGCTCGCGCAGAACGCAGGGGCGCTCGGTAACAAAAACCTACCGAGCGGCGCGCGCCAGGTCGCAAGCGATTTCGGCGTTCCCGCCTGGGGCGGACCCTGCCCACCGGCAGGTCGAAAAGCGCATCGCTACAACTTCACGGTGTATGCATTAAAGGTCGAGAAACTCGAACTGCCCGCGAATGCAACCGCCTCGCTCACCGGTTTCATGGTGAACATGAACATGCTCGCTAAATCGAGTTTTACTGGGCTCTACGGGCGCTAATCGAGTGCGGCTTCGCGATCGCGTGGCAAATCGGTCACGCGGCGCTCCCGGCTCGTATTGCGAAATCGCATATTTCTCAAACGCCCCATGAAATAATGATCATCGGCGATTAATTGAGCTAGTCGTATGACCATTCAGTGAAAACTAACGATTTGTTTTATGAGGCAAAAATGAGAATTGCTGTGAGGTCAGCTCTAATCAATGAGCGAGTTCGATTACGCGACACATCCGGCCGCTGAGACCTCGCTCGCTAAAGCCTCCGATTTGCTACGCGTCATGGTCACACCGCGTTTGGTCGCCGTCATCTCCGCCAGGATCGAAATCGCAATCTCGCTCGGCGTTTTCGCACCTATGTCGAGGCCCACCGGGCCGCGCAATTTCTTGATTTCATCGATGCTCACATCGAAATCAAGCAGGCGGGTTCTACGTTTGTCGTTGTTGGCCTTGCTGCCGAGCGCACCGACATAGAACGCGGGCGACTTGAGCGCCTCCATCAAGGCGAGATCGTCTAACTTTGGATCGTGCGTCAGCGCGACGAGCGCGCTGTTGCGATCGAGGTTCATTGCGATCACGAGATCGTCCGGCATCTCTTTGCTCATCGTGACTTGCGGTAAGTCAGACCACTGCTCTTGATATTCGTCGCGTGGATCGCACACGGTGACTTGATAGTCGAGCGGAATGGCCATCGTTGCGAGGTATTTCGAGAGCTGACCTGCGCCGACAATGAGTAAACGATAGCGCGGACCGTGAATCGTGACGAGTGTTTTACCGTCGAATGAGAGCACGTCGGCACCTACGGCGTCTGCGCGCCGCGTGATCGCAGTTTCAAGATCGAGCGTGCGCTTCACAATCTTGTGCGCCTCTAAATCCGCGAGCAGGCCACGAATGTCGGACAGTGGCGTGAGCGGTTCGAGCACCATTTCAACCGTTCCGCCGCAGGGCAGGCCAAACTGCCGTGCTTGATCCGCCGCTACGCCATAACGAACGCTTTCGGGCAACTTTGCCGCGAGCTTTCCGTCTTTTACTTGCGCGATCAAATCGTCTTCGATGCAGCCGCCGGAGACCGACCCGATGACTTGCCCGTCGTCGCGAATCGCCATCATCGCGCCAATCGGACGCGGCGCGCTGCCCCAAGTGCGAACGACGGTGCCGAGCGTTGCGCGTCGTCCGGCCTCAGTCCAGGCGAGCGCCGTCTTCAGTACGTCTAAGTCGAGGTTATCCATGGCTTTGTATTCGTTGAGGGGATGGGTGGTCGCGCCGTGCGTCTAGAACCGTGCGGCGTCCTTGTCGCGCGGCGCGAGCATGCCGCGCTCCTTCGTCTCCGGAATCGGGGCGAACCGCGCGATAAGCATCATGAAGCCCGCAAATATCATCAGCACTGGCACGACGATTCGCGACCGCCACCCGAGATCGAAGTAGCCGTACCAACCAAGCCCAAGCGCAATCAATACCGGACCAGTTACGAGCGACTTTTTGGTCAGGCCATCGAAGACCAACACGGCAATGCCAGCCAGCACGAAGGCGATCGCAATCAAGGTGTTCCAGTCGGGAATCCAGCCGAAATTCCACGCGAGTAGCGCGAGTCCGCCAACGATGAGGAGAATGGGAAAGGTCGCGTCGCGCATGGTGATCCGATGAGTTTCAGAGGCTCAATTCTGTGCGCGAATCGCGGTCTGCGCAAACGACGGTATCGCAACCTTGCTGTAGACGGAGAACTCGCCGCCCAGCTCGCCCAACATCGGCAGTCGTCGCGACCCGATGAATCGATGCAAAATGTGCGATTCGTCCTACGTCTGAAGCGCAAAATGTCCGACCAACCCCATGACCCTGCCTCAACCAAGCGCCGTGTGCTTCTCGGTGCGAGTCTCGCCGCTGCCGCGATGCCGCGCGGCGCCACAGCGCAAGCGTCGCCTGACACGTCAGAAACATCGCCGAGAGCGAGCGCCTCGGCGGCGTTCACCAAATCGCTCCCGCACGACCGGCGTGGGCAAGTCAGCGAGGAGGCGCTCGCACAGTTCGAGCGCGCAACGCAAAGCGGACAAATTGCGCACTGGGAGCAACTCCCGGTTAACAATGAGATTCGCCTCGTCAATCCGCTAGCCGCGTATGCCTGGACTGAAGACCCGATTGCTAAGGACGTCATTCGATTGCCCGCGTTTCCTGGGCTCGCCTCCATCGAGCTCGCCGAACAGGCGCTCGAACTCTATTGGATGGCGCTGCTGCGCGACGTGCCGCTGGCTGACTATGCGCAAAGCTCGCTGGTACGTGCAGCGCTTGCTGAGCTAAAGACAACGAAGTTGAACGCGAATGCGACGGCGCAGACGCTGTTTCGATTATCGAGCCCCGGCGAGCGTGATGGTCATTATTTGTCGCAGTTTCTGTGGATGACGATTCCCTACGGCGCGCACATCACGTATCAGAAGTATCGAACGATCCACCGTGGCGTGGAATTCATGACCGGTTTTGACGAGTACCTGCGGGTTGCCAACGGTCAGTGGCCCGCTGGCATCGCCAACCACTACGCCGATGATTTGTATTTGCGCACCGGACGTGATTTGGGCGAGTATGTGCACTGGGATTTTTCGTACCAGGCGTTTGTAGACGCAGCCTCCATATTGATCGGCAATCCGCATCGCCCTCGCGAGGCGATGTCGAAGGCGAACCCCTACAAAACCTCGCGCTCGATGAATGGCTTTGTATCGTTTGGGCCTGCCTATGCGCACAACGCCATGGGCGCGATCGCCGATTGTGCGATGCGCGCCTGCTGGTATGAAAAATGGATCCGCCACCGCGCGCTACGTCCGGAGGCGTACGGCGCATTGGTCGATCGCGTGGCGCGGGGTGAGTCGGCGCAAAGCGTAGGCATTCATCCGATGATTGTGCGAAGCGAAGCGGTCAGACGTGTGCGCGAAAAATTTGGCAGTGCGCTACTGCCGCAGGCGTATCCCGAGGGCGCACCCGCGCATCCAGCTTACCCTTCTGGACATGCTGCAATCGCCGGTGCTTGCGTGACGGTGCTCAAGGCGCTCTTCGATGAAAAGCGCGAATTGCGCTTCCCGATCCAGCCAACGCGCGACGGCAAAGACTGGGAAGGGCATGATCCAACCCTTTCGGCACCGACCGTAGGCGCGGAGCTCAACAAGCTGGCTGCCAACGTCGCCGTCGGCCGCAACTTTGCCGGTATTCATTGGCGGTGCGACGCGGAGCAGGGGCTTAGGCTCGGTGAAAGCGTTGCACTTGCCTGGCTGCGTGCGCAGCGCATGAAGAGTGTCGAGGGTAAGCAGGGTTGGCTGCAAGCCTTCGAGATCACCCGGTTTGACGGTCTATCAGTGCGAGCCTAGGAGCGAACAGGCTTTGCGTCGATATGCCCCGTAAAACATAGGAATAGTTTAGATAAACTGGTAAAGCAAAATTGCATTGAAGTGTATCGAACGATAATTTCTATGAGGCATAGGTTTTAGTTGTTGGTAGATTCCGGTCGAGTCGTGGTGACAGGGATTGCGCAGTCGAGAGATTGCGCGCACCAAATTCGAACCCAGCCGCGACACTTCTTGTTGGAGAGAGTTGCTTACAGTGGAGCGCGGGCTTTAGTCGCACGCTATCCGCACTCGGTTTCTCGGTCGCGCATCGGTTGTCGAAATTTGACGCATGGAGATCGTAAAAAAGTAACGACAATGTCAGATTCGAAAGCCATCGAACTATAAAATTCGGAATCAAATTCCGCAGAGCGGAATTTCGACGACTTGTGGGGCGCGACGGGAACGCAATCTTGCGTTGCAAGCCAGAGGTCGGACGCTCACTTAATTTTTTTGGAATCACCCAGACATGCCACACCGCGCCACCGCCGCTCAGAATCTGAAAGAAGCCGCGCTCGAATACCACCGCTCGCCGAAGCCAGGCAAGCTCGAAATCAACGCGACTAAAACGCTTTCAAACCAGCGGGATCTGGCGCTTGCGTATTCGCCGGGGGTGGCATTCGCCTGCGAGGAGATCGTGCGCGATCCGGCCGAATCGTTTTCGATGACCTCGCGCGGAAACTTAGTCGGCGTCGTAACCAACGGCACCGCAGTTCTCGGCTTAGGTGCGATCGGTCCGCTCGCCGCGAAGCCCGTCATGGAGGGCAAAGCCGTCCTTTTCAAGAAGTTCGCTGGGATCGACTGCTTCGATATCGAGGTCAATCAGCTCGACCCGGACAAACTCGTTGACATCATCGCCGCGCTTGAGCCGACGTTCGGCGGCATCAACCTGGAAGACATCAAAGCGCCCGAATGTTTCTATGTTGAAAAGAAACTGCGCGAGCGGATGAAGATCCCGGTCTTTCACGACGATCAGCACGGCACGGCGATCATTGTGGGTGCAGGCATCTTGAACGGGCTGCGGGTGGTGGGGAAAAAGCCGGAAGAGGTAAAGCTCGCGGTCTCCGGCGCGGGTGCAGCGGCGCTTGCGTGCCTCGACATGCTCGTTGCAATCGGTATCAAGCGCGAGAACATTTGGGTGTCGGACATCAAAGGCGTCGTCTACGAAGGACGCCTTGAAGAGATGGACGACAACAAAATTCGCTACGCGCAAAAAACCGAGCTTAGAACCATCGAGCAGTTGCTTGACGGCGCCGACGTGTTCTTGGGGCTTTCTGCGGCGAAGGTGCTGAAGCCGGAATGGCTCGTAAAGATGGCGAAAAATCCCCTGATCTTTGCGCTTGCCAATCCTGAGCCAGAGATCATGCCGGACCTTGCGAAGGCGGCGCGCCCGGACGCGATCATCGCCACCGGGCGCAGCGACTATCCAAACCAGATCAACAACGTGCTGTGCTTCCCGTTTATCTTTCGCGGCGCGCTTGACGTCGGTGCGACCACGATCAACGAGGCGATGAAACTTGCCGTTGTGCGCGCGATCGCTGATCTGGCCATGGCGGAGCAAAACGATCAGGTCGCGGCTGCGTACGGCGATGCAGGCACCCTTTCGTTTGGACCGGAGTATTTGATTCCGAAACCCTTCGATCCGCGCCTGATTGTGCGTATCGCGCCTGCGGTTGCCAAGGCGGCGATGGAGTCGGGAGTTGCGACGCGTCCAATTAAGGATTTGGAGGCTTACAAACAACAGCTGACCCAATTCGTGTATCACTCTGGCGCGGTGATGAAACCGATCTTTAGCGCCGCGAGGAAATCGCCAAAGCGCGTGGTGTTTGCCGAGGGCGAGGAAGAGCGGGTGATGCGCGCGATTCAGGTCGTCATTGACGAAGGGCTTGCCAAGCCAATCGTGATTGCGCGCCCGGTTGTGTTTGAGCAGCGTGTCGAAAAATTCGGTTTACGGATGAAGGCTGGCGTGGATGTCGAGCTCGTGAATCCAGAACAGGACGATCGCTACCGTGACTATTGGCAAACTTATCACCAGCTGACGCAACGCAAAGGCGTGTCGCAGCAACTCGCGAAGATCGAGATGCGCCGTCGCCTCACGTTGATCGGTGCGATGATGGTGCGCAAAGGCGATGCCGACGCGATGATTTGCGGCACTTTCGGCACGCACGACATGCATCTGCACTATCTCGATCAAGTGCTCGGGCTGCGCAAAGATGCGCACGAATATGCGGCGATGAACGGCATTATGCTGCCGAACCGCCTGGTGTTTTTGGTCGATACCCACGTGAACTACGACCCGACCGCGGAGCAGATCGCCGAGATCACGTTGATGGCCGCCGACGAGTTGCGGCGCTTTGGCGTCACGCCAAAAGTCGCGTTGCTTTCGCACTCGAATTTCGGCACATCGAATAAGCCCTCGGCCGTAAAAATGCGCGACGCGCTTGCGATACTGCGCGAGCGTGCGCCGACGCTCGAAGTGGACGGCGAGATGCACGGCGACAGCGCGCTTGATGAAGATTTGCGCGGAAATATCGACTCGCCTCTCAGTGGTTCTGCAAATCTGCTAGTTTGTCCGAACATCGATGCGGCGAATATTGCCTATAACTTGCTAAAAACCGGGGCAGGTAACAACGTAGCCATTGGTCCGATACTTTTGGGTTGCGCGAAGCCAGTGCACATCCTGACGTCAAGCGCCACGGTCCGCAGAATTGTCAACATGACGGCTCTCGCGGTTGTTGATGCCAACAATCAGCGGCAAGGTTCGCTGCTGTAGCGGGAAACGCAGCCACCATGAACGCTGCCACCGTGCGCACAGTTCGCTCAGCCATCCTCGCCATGCTGCTCGCGCTGTCGTGTGTCGCGGGCGTCTTCGCGCAGAGCGACCGCGCGCGCGAAGCGCGCTGGCGCGCGGAGGTTGAACCGAACATTGTGGTGGGCGATGCACAAACGCTGCGAACAAAAGACGGCGTCGATTTTTTCGCGATCTTTGCGGAAGGCAAAGACAAGAATGTCGCGTTCGTGCTCGTGCATGGCGTTGGCGTAAATCCGGATTTCGGTCTCATTGGTCGTCTGCGCGTGTTGCTCGCGGACACCGGGTACGCCACGCTCTCGATTCAAATGCCGGTCCTCGCGAGCGAGCGTTCAACGCCCGAGGCGTATCAAGCGACGTTCCCGGACGCCACCTCGCGCATCGCTGCGGCGCACGCATGGCTTGCTGACCGCGGTTACCCTAAAGTCGTGCTCGCGTCGCACAGCATGGGCGCGTGGATGAGTAACGTGTATTTTCAGAACACGCCAAATTCACCTTACGCCGCGTGGATTGTGATGGGTGTGACCGGACGGATTCTCTCGATCGGGTCGAACACTTTGCCGCTGCTCGATCTCTACGGCGAAAACGATTTGCCCGCGAACCTAGGCAGCGCCTGGTTGCGGCGAATGTATGTGTGGTCGGCAGCGAACTCAGAACAGAAAATGATTCGCAGTGCCGATCACCACTACGCAGGTCTTGAGAAGGACGCCGCCACTGCAATTGTCGAATTCGTAAGAGCCCGGCTGCAAAGTCCGCGCTAGCGATGAACGCGTCAGTTGGCGCGTCAGTTGAGCAGGCCGCAGCGCGTCTTCAAATACGATTCGATATCGGCCGTCGCTTTGCGGCGAGCGCTCGAGCCGAGACTTACGTTGCCGATCAAACTGTCGCCACGAAATCCGAGCATCGCGCGCGTAAAGAGCAGACCATCGATTTGTGCACTGAGCGTGCCGTTGCCGTCAATGTCGTAGCCCAATCCTGCGGGAATCGCCGGTGCGCCCGGCACGCCGAGGATTGCGCGAATCAATTTCGCACCGTCGGAGGCGGCGCTCACAAAGGTATCCCCGTCGAGGTCTTTGGCACAAGGCGACGTATCGAGCGCACCATCGGGACGATATCTGTAGACGCACATTCGATCATCACATTCGCCAACGATGAGAAAGTATCCGTCGGTCGTCGCAACTACACCGCGCACCACATTACCAGTTTCCGAGGCGGCGGTTTCCGTGCTCTGAAAAAAGGTGCCGTTGCCGTTTCCGTTGGGGCCAATCAGGTCAGTATCGATTTTGCCGTCGGCGTTGGGTGGGCTACCTGTGCCATTGCGAAGCGCGGTGACACAAATGCGAGTGCTGCCGGGATTGCCGCCAACGCCGCTACAGTCGCCAAGCGCGATGACGCGGTTGGCGTAGGGGTCGCCCGGTTGGGTGCCAGGCGGGGTGATCGCGAAGTCGAGCGGGTTGCCAACTGCGTTGTAGACGACGCGACCAGGCTCGCTCGGTGCCGGCAATTCACTGTTCCAACTCGTGGCGATGGTGCCGCCGCTGTTGATTCGGTAAATGCACTGGCTAACGCTCGAATTGCGAAAGTACCCACATTGCAACAAGAAGCGCCCATCAGCTTGCATCCTGACTGCGACCGCCTCTTCGGTGACCACAAAGCCGCCCGCGTTGAGCGTATTGATCACTAGCCTACCGCCGCTTCCGATCGGCAGCGAGTCGCCGCGGAAGTCATCATCGAAGCTGCCGTCGCGATTGAATTTTGTCATGCAGATTTGGCTCACACCACCGGTGAACCCACAGCTACCAACGACCAGAACTTTTCCCTCAGCGGTGGTGACCACGCTGCGGGCGCTGCCCCTACCGTCGCTGTTGAAGTAGCTCGGCTGTCTCCAGATGCCGCGTCCGTTTGCCACGGGGTCGATTGTCGCGCGAGCGTTCGCGGGCGGTTTCAGAAAGCCGAAATCGTTGCTATCGTCGTCATAGGTTCCGTCGCTCGCGCGCAGTCGCGCAATGCAGGTGTAGTCGGAGCAGGCTCCGACCAAAACGATGCGGCCATCGATCCGTTGTAGCGTCAGGTCAAACAGCCGTTCGCTGAACCCAGCCGAGATCGGCACCACGAAGGCACCATTGCCGGGATTGGCGGTGTCGGGTCCATCAAACGACAAATCGGGCGCGCCATTGGCAAGAAGGCGCGCAACGCAGAATCGCTCGGACACGCTTGCCGTGTAACACGTACTCGCAATCACGATGCGGCCGCTTGCATCGATCGCGACTTTCGCTGCACGAACCGACACACCGATTGCAGCCGTGAGGTTCGGCACCACGACCTTTCCCGAGATCGGTGGCGAGGCGATGCCCCCGTCAAACGACGCGTCGGGTGTGCCGTCGGCGTTGAATCGCGCCACGCAAAAACGGTAATTCGGATTGGATCCGATGCAGCGCCCAGCAACGACAATCTTGCCGTCGCTCTGCAGCGCAATCCCGAGGCCTTCGTCGTTCGAGCGCTGGCCGACGGCATGGGTGCCCAGGTTCGGGACTTGTGCAATACCGGTGCCGTTTGCGAACTGGGCATCGGCATGCAGCGACGCGGTCAACGCGAGGAGCGCCGCGCTTATGAACCGAAGAAGTGAGATACAGGAAGTGCGCGACTGATACGAAAAGTGGGGCGGGTTTCTTCTGAGCATGAATGTCGATAGACTCGAAGCGCAGAAAACAATGATTGCGCTCGATTTTCCGTGACCCCCACTGCGAATTCGATCACGTGGTGTCCAACTGCACAACTTAGCGTTATGATGTCTTTGAGTAAATTTGCGTATGGCAACCCATTTTCTCTCGGCCTTGTGCTGCGCACGCTGCCGCCGATGTTTCCATGATGCACGACTCCCAAATCGCATCTCGCTGGATGATTAGGCACGCTGCGCTCGTGCGCGCCGGGTCGACATTGCTCGACGTCGCCTGTGGGCACGGTCGCCACGCAAGATTTTTCGCTTCGCGCGGGGTCTTGGTGACTGCGGTTGATCGTAGCGAAGCAACGAGCGCTTCGCTGCGTGACGTTGAAAACGTTTTGGTCGAATGTCGCGATCTCGAGGGTGCCGAGCGCTCGCCATCTGCGTGGCCGTATGCGCCTGAATCGTTCGATGCGCTACTCGTGTGCGACTATTTGTGGCGACCGACGTTCGAGCGGATGCTCTCAACAATTAAGCCTGGCGGTCTCTTGCTCTACGAAACGTTTATGGACGGAAACGAGCGCTTTGGCAAACCGTCGCGCCCGGATTTCCTGCTGCGTCCGTACGAACTGATAGATCGGTTGCGTGTCGCGAAATTCGATGTGATTGCGTACGAGGCTGGCGTGCAGCTTGATCCAAACGGACAAGCCCTTGCGTGCAAGCAGTTCATTTGTGCGACGCGTTCAGGTACTTAGCTTTTTCGTTTAATGCCCTTTAAAAATTGTTTTCTGTAAACAAAAAAGGAACTATACAGAAAAATACTTTTCGTCGTCTAGTCTATATTTTATAAGGCATTAACGTTGATAGTTGATTGCGTAGCTAGTCGATCTGACGTTTGCGCTCGGATTGTTCTGCAATTGCGACACTTGATTCGTGGGCTCGCGGGTCGTGAAGATGATTCGTGACTCTTTCGGCTACGCGCGATACCATGGGTCGCGAGCGCATCCAAAACAGGTGCGAAAAAAAGAGTGACGCAAACAAGCGCAGACCGGGACTTAAAAGCCAGTGTATCGATTGCTTCGCTTTCCGTTTCTCTCGGCAGTGGTCGCTGGGATCGGGCTTGTGCTGGCCGTCGCTTTATCGGCATGGTTCGCGTGGCGTGATGTTCGTGCCGATTTGCACGCGGCCGCGCAGCGTGCGGTTCAGAATGCAGATCGGTTGATTGAGCGCACGGTAAGCGACCTGCACAAACTCGACGCTCTGCGCCGTCAGCCCTGCGATCCAACGGTCGTGCGGATGCTGCAAGATGCGGTGTACGGGTCACTCACGCAGATCCGCGAAATTGGGCTGATTCGCGACGAGCGCCTCTACTGCACGAGCATGGGTGCGCCGCCGGTCGAGATTCCAATCGCGAAGAGGTTCACAAAACCCGGCACCCGGCTCGATCTCGCGCCAAACGCGGTCGTCGCCAACAATACCTCGTTTTTTATCTATGTCTCCTCGCAGGCTGGCACTGCGGTGAACGCACTGTTTAACCCGCAGGTACTCGCAGAGTTTGAGCGCGACTATGCATTCGTTGGCTTTGGTCGGCTTACGCTCGAGCTCGCACCGGTCGGCGATAGCAGCGCAGGCGACGCCGTTCGACCGCCACGCGGATTGATCTACGCCTGGGGGCTCGACGAGGGTGCTGACTTCTTTCTGAGCGAGCGTGTCATGTCGACCCACAGCGGCATTGTTGGCACGGCGCATACGCGATCTGTGGCTTGGTGGCACAGCTTTGCCTCGATTTTTCCGTCGATCGGGCTGGTGATCGGACTCATGGTGCTGGCCGCGCTGCTCTGGGCGCGCGGGTGGCTTGCCGACGGAAACGTGCAGCGCGCGCGTTACATGGGAGCCATGCAGCGCAAAGAATTTGAGGTTCACTACCAGCCGATTGTCGCTGCCGATTCGGGACAGATGGTTGGCATGGAAGCGCTGATGCGCTGGCAACATCCGCATCGCGGCCTTTTGCGGGCGGCGCAGTTCTCGGATATGTTTGAGATCAATTCGTTGTCGATGCCGCTCACACGCTATGTGCTGGATCGGGTTCGCGCCGATATTGACACTTTTCCACGAGGCGTTTCGTTGTGGGTGACCGTGAACATCGCGGCGGGCTTGCTCGAAAACGACGCGGTGCTCAACGACCTGGCGCAGCAGGTCGTCTCTGTAGGCGGCAATCGTGTGCGACTCGAAATTACCGAGCGTGCGCCGCTCGACGGCGACGCTGAGGTCACGCTGCATGAGATGCGCGCGCGGGGCGTACGCGTCGGCATGGACGATCTTGGCACGGGCTACGCAAATCTGAGTCAGTTGCAGCGCATGCCATTCGATTTCATCAAAATCGATGGCATGCTGGTGCGTGGAATCGAGACCATAGACGGCGTGAGCCCGGTCGTGGTCAGTTTGATAGAACTCGCCCGGAAGATCGGCGCGGAGGTGGTGGTCGAGGGGGTCGAAACCAAGGTACAAGCCGATGCGCTCATTAAAGCCGGTGCCACGCATCTGCAGGGCTACTTTTTTGGCGCCGCCATGCCTCTACGGGAGACGCTCAAGCTCAGTTCGAGCTGAGCAGGGTGGCTCGGCGACGCGCTCTGCCGTGCAGCCCGCGATTCTTCGGTTCGCAATAAAAAAAAGCGCGGCACTGCCGCGCTTTTTTCGTTGTCGGTCTGACTACTTGTAGAGCACCTCGGGTAGCCACAATCCGATTGCCGGGAACAGGTAGAGCAGCGCAAGTGCGATCACCTGAATCACCATAAACGGCACCATGCCCGCGAATATCTGGTTCAAGGTCACGTGCGGAGGCGCTACACCCTTCAAGTAGAACGCAGCCATCGCGACCGGTGGCGACAAGAACGCGGTTTGCAGATTAAGCGCGACCAGCAGCCCGAAGAACAGCGGATCGATACCGAATTTCGCGAGTAACGGAATAAAGATTGGCATGAAGATCACAATGATCTCCGTCCATTCGAGCGGCCAGCCGAGAATGAAAATGATGAACTGTGAAAGGATCAAGAACTGCGTCGGAGTGAGACCGAGCGAAAGCACCCATTTCTCTATTACTTCCTGACCACCGAGTAAGGCAAACGCCGCCGAGAAAATCGAGGAGCCGACGAAAAGCCAGCACACCATCGCGGAAGTTTTTGCAGTCAAAAACACCGACTCAGAAAGCACGCCCTGAAGTTTCACTTGCACAGTCGCGAGCGCGCACCACGCGACGAACGCCGTCATGGAAAGCCAGCCAACCCATAGCGGCACAGGCGAGGTGATGAATTCGGATTGGAGCAAGATGAACCAGACGATGGCGGCAAGGATCAACGCCCAGAATGGCAACCACATGCGCAGGATGCGCGATCGTTCTTCGCTGGGTTTCGCGACAACCAGATAGAACGACGCAAGGATGAAGCCGCCGATTGAGCCGACCGCCGCCGCCTCGGTTGGCGTTGCGAGCCCGAATACGATGGTGCCAAGTACCGCGAGAATCAGGAATGCAAGCGGAAAGAACGAGGCGAGCAGCATCTTGAAGACTTCGAAGCGCTGCCAATTAAGCGTTGCGTAGAAGAACGCTAGCAGAGCCGCGAAAGCCGCAAGCGTGATCCAAAACCACTTGGGCGTCGGCAGTTTTTGCGCCGCTGCTTTCGGCGCATCCGGCGCTTTCGTCACGGACGCGCTAACGCTGCTTGGAGGCTCCTTGATACTAACGCTGGCTGCGTTTGTGGCGGCGGCACCGGGTGGTTCTTTTACGCCGTCGGACGCGGGCGGCTCTTTCACGCCGTCAGATGGTGGCTCTTTCAATTCGCTCACTGCAGCGGGTGGTTCTTTCAACCCGCCTTCGTCGCCGCCGATCGGTTTGATTGTGGTCGATGACGATCCCATCTCCACCAGGCCGGAGCTAGACGCAGCGACTTCTTCGGTCGTGACTGCGCGATGCACAAGCAGTAGCAACACGGCAACCATAATCGCCGGCAAGAGAGCGATGAACGCCTGCTTAAACGATGCGTTCTTTGCGACGCCGAGCGCGTTGTCTTTGCCAACGGCTCCGAGCAGCGCCGGCAACGCGCGCGTTTTGCCCTGTGCGTCAAGCGCCGCCGGTACGGGGGTAAGTGGAACGATGCGATCTTCGGGCGCGAGCGGTGGCGCCAGTTTCGGGTTGAGCTTGGCGCGAACGATCACATAGACGATGTAGAGCAGCGCAAGCATGATGCCTGGGAAAAAAGCACCCGCGTAGAGTTTTACGACCGAGACGCCAGCCGTGGCACCGTACACGATCAGCATCACTGAGGGTGGAATCAGGATGCCCAAACATCCTCCCGCCGTAATCGCACCTGCGGCGAGTCGAATGTCATAACCCGCTCGCATCATCGCGGGCAGAGCCAGCAAGCCCATCAACGTTACAACTGCACCCACAATGCCAGTTGCTGTCGCGAAAATTGCGCAGGTCACGAGCGTTGCGACCGCGAGCGATCCAGGTACGCGAGCGAGCGAGAGGTGCAACGATTTGAACAGTTTCTCAATCAAGTTCGCGCGCTCGACGAGGTAACCCATGAATACGAAGAGCGGGATCGAAATCAACACATCGTTGGTCATCACGCCATACGTTCGCGACACCATCAGATCGAGCGTGTGGCTCACGGCCGTTTTCACGTCGCCTCCACGTGCGGCGTAGT
>JAAFJI010000067.1 GCA_013298045.1 Betaproteobacteria bacterium | reverse complement strand
CAATCAACTACGAGTCATATTTTCTTGGGCGAAATATGGCAAAGCTTTAATTCTTCTTGCAGCAGATACGCGTAAACGATTAACCCCGCTCGGGTTGCTCGCTCGTTTCATGCAGTAACCGCAGCCATTTTGCGGGGATTGCTAGAAGGAGCATGTCCATGGTTCGCTTGATTGGTTCTTTGAACCGCCCCCTCTTCGCCGCAGCACGCGGTGCCACCGCCACCCTGGATGCCACGCGCGCGACGCTGTCGCGCCGCTTGCTGCTCGCCGCGCTGATCTCGGGCACCGCCGTCGGCTACGCTGCAATTGCAACGCCGTCGCACGCCTCGCGCTTCTTCGCCGAGTCGAGCGTCGGCGCGCTTGCCAACGTCGCCGTCGTCGATCGCAACTCGGGACAGACGCTGCCGGTGTATCGCTATCGCGGCG
Organism: Betaproteobacteria bacterium; assembly: GCA_013298045.1. Lineage (GTDB taxonomy): Bacteria > Pseudomonadota > Gammaproteobacteria > Burkholderiales > Casimicrobiaceae > Casimicrobium. The sequence goes on along the minus strand of JAAFJI010000067.1, from coordinate 15,958 downwards.
AGTATTGGGTCGCCGGCACACCCGGCTCGAAGTATTCGGTGTCGGTGACCAATCGCCAGGGCGAGCGCGTGCTCGCAGTGATGTCGGTGGACGGCGTCAACGTGCTCAATGGCGAAACCGCCGCCTTCGATCAAACCGGCTACGTGTTCAACGGGTTCCAGCGCTACGACGTGAGCGGCTGGCGCAAAAGCGACCATGAGATTGCCGCATTCACTTTCGTCGCCTCGCCGCGTTCGTATGCACAGCGTACCGGTCGCCCGGACAATGTCGGCACGATTGGCGTTGCCCTCTTCCGCGAGCGCTATCAGCCGCGTCGCTACGCGCCGCCAACCGATTGGCGCGACCGCTACAACGATAACGAGGGTGCGCCGGGACTGCGCAAGCAGGGCGAAAGCGAATCGAGCACCCGCGCGGCACCTGCGCCGGTGTTGCCCGGTAGCGCCGACACCGCCAAGCGCGCGCCAAGCGGTGCCCGGGTCGAGGAGAAGCTCGGCACCGGTCACGGCGAGCGCGAATGGGATCGCGTGACCCACACGAACTTCGAGCGGGCAAGTACCCAGCCCGCCGAGGTGATCCGGATTCGCTACGACAGTCGCGAAAATTTGATCTCGATGGGAGTGATCCCCGCGCCGCGCAACCCGTGGGAGCGCGCGCCCAATCCGTTTCCGGATTCGGTTGGCGCGAACGGCTACGTCCCCGATCCGCCGCACTGGCGTCGCTGATTGGACGCGCGCTGCAAGCCACCTCGGCAAAGAGTCCGCAGTGCAAACCGGGTGCGCATCGGTCGGCGACCTACTCGTCGGCCGATGCGTCGGGCGAGCGAGGATCATCGAACACGACGCCGTCCGCGCCCGGCTGCAAAGTCGGCAGCACGCGCGGTCGAAGGTACATTCCCGACATAATCCGGGCATGCCAGTTCATGCCGATTTTGTCGATTTAGGCGACGAGGAGCTCATGCGCCGCTTCGCCGCAGGCGACGCACGCGCCTTCGAGACGCTCTATGATCGACACGAAAAGCCGGTGTGGCGATTCGTACTGCGCAGCGTAGGCGACAGCGCTATTGCCGATGACGTGACGCAGGAGCTGTGGTTCGCGGTTGCGCGTAACGCGGCGCGCTATGAGCCGACTGCGAAGTTCCGTACCTGGCTCTTCACCATGGCGCGAAATCGCGTGATCGATCTCTCGCGTACCGCAAAACCGCATCAGAGTATCGATATCGAGGACGACGAGGGTGAATCTGTTTTCTCTGAACTCGCCGCCGATTCCCGGCTAGGACCGCTACGGCAGCTTGAAGGCAAACACTTGGCAAAGCAGTTAATTGACGCGGTCGAATCGCTGCCGCTAGATCAACGCGAAGCGTTCCTTCTGCAAGCCGAGGGCGAAATGAGTGTTGAGCAAATCGCTGCCGCAACCGAGGTGAGCTTCGAAACCGCCAAAAGCCGATTGCGCTATGCGAGAAGTAAGCTGAAGGCGCTTCTCGTGCCAGATGTCGCCGAACGTAACATCAAATCGGCTCCGATGGAGGCGCGCCCATGAACGAGCGCACTGAATCAATTGATCGACCGGATGAGCTGGTCGCGCGCTACCGCGCTGCAACGACCGCGCTCGCCGAAGCGCCCAACCCGAAAGTGCGCGAACGGGTGCTTGCATATTCGGCAACCGTTGCCGACGCAAGCGTTCGCGCAGCTTCGGCTCATTCAGCCACCGCTGCGCCTGCGCGGCGTGCCGCCAACGACGGAATGTGGCGCTACGCCGCTGCCGCCGCTGTGGTCACGGCAAGTTTTACTGCGTTCATCAGCTATCAAATGAACCGCTCTCCAGAAGCCGATCTACGCGCTGCCGCTGCGACCGCCACGCAAACGCAGGTCGCGCCGGCGATGCAGTCGACCGCTGCGGCACCACCGCCGCCAGGTGGCGCTGAGCTTGCAGCGGTTGCGGTCAAAGAAGAAGCGCGTGAAGCGGTCGCAGTCGAGAAAACGGCTGCAGCGCCGGCAGCGCCCGCCGCACGTGCGGTGGACGCGTCGAGAACCACGGCGACACAGGTTGCGGCTGCTGCTACGCCATACTCAGCGCGCGAAAGACCGTCGCAAGCGAACGAAGCCAATGACATCGTCGCGAGTGCTGAGCTCAAGCCCGCGCCATCGCCAGCACCGGTTGCCAAAGTGGTCGACCCAATCGCCGACAAACCGGTCGCCGCAGCGCCGACGAACGAGTTACGCGCTGAGGCGGCTCAATCGATGTCCGCCGAAATCGCAAGCACTGCAGAGCGCGTCGCGTCGGTGGAGAAGAAGCAAGCCGCTTCCGGAAGTATGACTTCGGCCACCGAAGCCGCAGGCTCCACGCGTCGCACAGCACCCGTAGGTGGTGCGGCACGCCCGAGTGTCGCAGTCGGCGAACAAGCGCCGCCACCCGTGGCGCGAGCCAGTTCAAGCGTGGTGCCGGGCAGCGGCGTGAACGGCGGCGTTGCAAACCGCGATGCGGAATCGAGCGCAAGCATCAATGCAGCATTGCGCGAGGCAGTTCGTCTAGGCAGAGTCGACGATGTGCGCAACGCCATTGCGCGAGGCGCAGACGTGAATGCGCTGGATAAAACAGGTGCAAGCCTACTCGTCATCGCAGCGCGTAACGGCGCAAACGAAACTGCATTCGAACTTTTAGCCGCTGGCGCAAACGTTGCGCTACGCAATTCGGCGGGTATGACGGCGCTTGATTACGCGCGTCGCAATAACAATCAGGCGCTTATCGACGCGCTCGTGCGAGCGGGTGCGCGCTGATCTGTCGTTTGGTCGCGCAACCGCGCTACGCGAACATCACCGCAACACTGCTTAGCAAGCCGAACGCCAAACTCGCACCGACAATACCGGCAAGATTGACGCCGGTCGGCAGCGCATCGACGTCGCGGTCGATGCGCTCGTCGTATTTAAGGTGAAGGTAGAAACAACCGGCGAGCACCATCACGGCGGTCACCAGATTGAACACAAACACTAGATGCAGCAAATTCATTTCGTACTCCTCAGTTTCGCAACTAATTTCAATGGAGCGAACGATAAAGTTCCCGCGTGACATCGTGAAGACAGATGCGATGAATCGCGGGGAGGCTTCGCGAGCGGCAAGAATTCGGAGGATTTGCGACGAGTCGCGGGTGCGGCGGGCGTTGAAGCGAGGACTGTTTGGTGCCACACGCCTTTTATGCGCGTGATCGCCCACGACCGATTGGTTTTTTCCGGTGGTAGGCGACCGCCTAGGATCGCTTCGAGCGCTTGCGTTTCAATTCAAAGTCGTTTGAGCGCAAGAAAGCGCGTCCAGGTTCGCGCCTACACATTCCGGTTGTAGGCGGCCACCTGGGGTCGCTTCGCGGTTTTGCTGTGAAATGGGCAAGGCGCGTCCGGGTCCGCGCCTACGACATCTCGGCTACGTCGGTCGCTTCACGCGATACCAAGCCGCATAGATTGCGGGCACGGCAAGAATCGTGAGCACCGTGGCGACGATCAACCCCGCCATGATCGCCACCGCCATCGGCCCCCAGAGCACGCTGCGGGTCAGCGGAATCATTGCGAGGATCGCAGCAGCGGCGGTGAGCACAATCGGTCGGAAACGCTGCACGGCACTCTCACGCGCGGCGACCCAGGGATGCTCGCCCGCGGCCATGTGTTGCTTGATCTGATCGATCAGGATAATCGTGTTTCGCATGATGATGCCCATCAAGGCAATCACACCTAGCATCGCGACGAAGCCGAACGGCAAGCGGAACAACAAGAGCCCCATCGCAACGCCGACAATTCCAAATGGTGCGGTAACAAGCACCATGCCAGCCAGTGAGAAGCTCTGTAGCTGCAACATTAGAAGCGCGAGCCAGACGAATAGCATCAATGGCGCACCGGCGTTAATCGAAGCTTGCGCTTTTGCATTTTCTTCGTAAGCCCCACCCGCATCGATGCGATAACCCGGTGGCAATTTCGCGCGAATGGCGTCGAGCTGCGGATTGATTTGTGCCGACACATCGGGCGCTTGCACGCCTTCGACGATATCGGACCTCACCGAGAGCGTCGGAACGCGAGAGTAGCGACGAATAATCGGCTCTTCCATCACCTGCTTGACACTGGCGACTTGGGCGAGCGGGATGTAGCGACCGTTTGCAGTCGGTATCTGTAAATCCGCAACGTTGGCGACCGCTAGCCGCTCCGCCTCGGGTCCGCGAATGACCACATCGATCAGTCGATCGCGTTCGCGAAACTGTCCGATGCTCGCACCGGAGACGGCACCGCCGAGACTACGCGCAATCGCAAGCGACGTCACACCGAGCGCGCGAGCCCGATCTTGATCGACTTCGATCTGGATTGCAGGCGATCGATCGCCCCAATCGGTATTCACTTCAACAGTCTTCGGATGCTTGCGCATCACCGCAGCGACTTCGTCTCCGATTTTCTTGAGCACGTCGATATCCGGACCGTTCACGCGAAAGATCACCGGGTAGGCAACCGGCGGGCCGAGCGGAGTGCGCAGCGCTCGTCCTCGAACGCCGGGGAAGTTGGTTTCAAGCTCTTTCTGGAGTTTCGCGGTGACGCGATTGCGCGCATCGATACTCTCGGTAAGGATCAAGGTGTGCGAGTAGTTTGGACGGAAGAGCTCCTGGTTGAGCGACAGGAAGTACCTCGGCAGCGAATTGCCGACGCTGGTGATGAAACTCTGCACGTCCTTGTCGGCTTTCAGAACCGCTTCGAGCTTTTCGACCTGCGCTTCGGTCGCCTTGAAGCTCGACCCTTCAGGCAGCCAGAGCTCGACCATGACCTCGGTGCGATCACTGGTCGGAAAGAATTGCTTTTCGGTGAGTCCCATGCCAACGATACCGAGACCGAGTCCAAGCACCGTGAAAGCGATGGTCTTCCATCGATGATGGATGCACCAGTCGATGATGGCGCGGAGTCTAGTGTAGAACGGCGTGTCGAAGTGCTCGTGCGCTTCGCCTTGGGCAACGGCATGCTTCGGTTTTTTCAGTATCCAGTAGCCGAAGAGCGGCGTGGCAATGATCGCGGCGAACCACGAAATCACCAGTGCGATGGTGGTCACGCTGAACATGTCGAAGGTGTATTCGCCGGTCGTCGATCTAGCCATCGCGATCGGCAAGAATCCGGCGGCTGTCACCAGCGTTCCGGAGAGCATCGGCCAGGCAGTGCTCGAATAGGCAAAGGTCGCGGCGGCAAATTTCTCTAGCCCCTCCTCAAGCTTTCGCACCATCATTTCGACGACGATCATCGCATCGTCAACCAGTAACCCGAGCGCAATGATGAGCGCACCCGTCGAGATGCGATGCAAATCGATCTTAAACATTTGCATGGCGAGGAATGTCGCGAGCAAGACGAGCGGAATCGTGAGCGCCACAACCGCGCCTGCGCGCCAGCCGAGCGCAAGGAAGCTCACCGCCAGAACGATTGCGATTGCCTCGACCAGCGCGCGCATAAACGTGCCGACCGCCTGTTTGACGACTTTCGGTTGATTCGAAACTTGAGTGAATTCGACGCCGACCGGCAGATCGCTCTTGATGCGCGCCATTTCGCGGGTCAGGTTTTCGCCGAGCTTCAATACATCGCCGTCGCCTTTCATTGAAATGGCAAGCGCGATGGCCGCCTTACCCGCCAGACGCATGGTCTGGAATGGCGGATCGGCATAGCCACGCGTGATCGTCGCGATGTCCCCAAGACGCACGGTTTTGCCTGCGACCGAGAGTTCGAGGTTTCGCACCGACGTTACCGAATCGAAATTTCCACTCACCCGCAGCGCGATCGCGTTGTCTTTGGTTTGGATAACACCTGCGGGCACGATTGCATTCTGTGCCTGCAATTGATTGGCAATCGATACCGCATCGATACCGAGCGAAGCGATCTTCGCATTCGGGATTTCAATATAGATTTTGTCGTCGACCACGCCGATCAATTCGACCTTTGCGATGTCGGGCACACGCAGCAATTCCTGGCGAACCGACTCGACCTGATCGCGCAATTCCGACATCGTGAAGCCGTCGCCGGTAAAAGCGTAGATGGAGCCGAACACATCGCCGAATTCGTCGTTGAAAAACGGACCGATCGTCTCCGAAGGTAGCGTGTGACGAATATCTTGCACCTTCTTGCGCAGCTGATACCAGAGCGCTTGCACCTCTTTCTTCGGTGCCGTGTCCTGCAGCTCAAGAATGATCAGCGATTCGCCCGGCTTGGAATAGCTTTGGGTGCGCTTGAAGTACGGCATCTCCTGAAGCTTTTTCTCGATCCGATCGGTGATCTGCTGATCGACCTGAGACGAGGTTGCACCTGGCCAGAGCGTGCGGATGTTTGCGAAACGGATGGTGAAATCCGGGTCCTCGCGCTGACCGAGCGAGAAGTACGCGGCGAGTCCGGCAATCGCGATTGCGAGTATGAAGAAGAGCGTGAGTTGTTGATGTTTGAGCGCGGCGGCTGAGACGTTGAAGCCGTCGCTAGAGAGGGCAGGCTTCATTATTTTTTAGCTTCCGGTTCTTTTGCCGCATTCGATTGAGCATTTTTCGAATTTACTTCACTTTTCGACGCGCTATCTTTTGAACCTTTAACTTCATTTTCAGTAGGCGTAGCAAGGTTTTTCTGCTGCGCACTGGCTGGCAAATCAATTACTCGCACTTTTTGACCTGGCTGGAGCAAATTCGCACCAGCCGTGACCAGCACGTCACCAGCGGTGAGTCCGGCGGCAACCACCACGCCCTCGTTGGTGCTCGCACCCAGCTTCACTTCAACAGCCTTGACAGTCTCGCTCGTGCGATCGACGAGCCAGACGCGGGTCGCCGCGTCGCGGGTGTAGAGCGCGGTATTCGGAATCACAATTGACCTGGCTGCACCGAGCTCGCTTCGCACCGTCGCACTCATGCCGAGTTTCACCTCGTCGCTCGCGTCGGCGAGGCTCAACTTTGCCGCATAGGTGCGACTTGCGGGATCGGCTGCGGGTGCGAGCTCGCGCAGCTTTGCTCGGTAAATCTTTCCGGGCAGCGCATCGAATACGACCAGAAAGCCACTCGCACTTTTCATTTGCGACACGTTGCGTTCAGGCGCGTTCACCAGGATTTCTTTTTCGCCAAGCTGCGCGATGCGCACGACCGATTGACCAGCGGCGACCACGCTGCCCGCTTCGGCGTCTACGCCCACCACGACGCCCGCTTTATCCGCACGCAGCGTTTGGAAATTCAAACCGTTTTGCGCATTCGCGAGCTGCGACTGTGCGGCTTTCACTCGCGCGCTCGCCGACTCGGTGCTCGCGGCCTGCCGCTCGAGCGCCGCGCCGCTGACGAAGCCTTTGTCGCGGAGCTCTTGCTGTCGCTTCAACTCACTTTGCTGAAATGTGAGATCGGTCTTGGCCACTTCGACTTGAGCAGCCTGCGCGTTGATCGCAGGCAACACGTCCTGCGAGTCGAGCACGGCAAGCGTCTGACCCGCCTTGACCGTTTGCCCGACATCGACCATGCGCCGAGCAATCTTGCCGGGCACGCGAAAACCATAGCGTTGTTCGTAGCGCGCACGCACTTCGCCGGGCAGATAAATCGCGTCGGACACGTCGCTCGCGCCAACCGTCAACACCCGCACCGGGCGCGGAGGCTCGGCTTTGGCGCTGGCGGCAGCATTCGCAGTGGCCGCATTGGCGTTGGCCGTATCGTCTTTTTTTCCGCAAGCGGCGGTTAAGAGCGCTGTCGCCGCGATGAGGGTCGCGAGGTAGAGCGCTTTGCGTAGAGGAGAGGAGGAGTTCATGCTCGTGATCACGTTGGTTTGCCTTAGTTTTTTCTTGATTTCTTCGAGGAGACGGAGGGACTGCCTTGGTTCTTTTTTTCTATCTAGTTATTTCAAATTCAAGTCGCCGAGGGTGGCTTGCCAGTAGCGGGTCAAGCCGATGAGCGCTTCCTCTCGAAAGCTGTTCATTCCAATGTCGGGCCGCTGCGGCGCGTGGTTGTGATCGCCTAGGAGGTGGTAGAGCCCGATCATCAGCGCATAGCTGTGGTTAAGAATGCGCACGCCCTCGCCAGATTGCAACTGCGGAAAGTGACGCTCAAGTCCGACGCCCGCGCGCAGCAACCAGCTCGTAAGTAATTGCTTGGTGGCAAGCGCAGACTCGGCTGGTACGCTGTCCTGCGGCAAACCCACGCAGCAGGCGACGAGTGGAAAGTAAATTTCGTTGGCGAACATGTGCTTTACGACCAGGCCGCGCATGTATTCGAAATCGATTGTCTTTCGCTCGCCATGAGGAAAACCGGCGTCGAGATCGGCGATCAACTCGCTGAAGAAACCCTCGGCATTTCTCATGTGCAGCGCGAGATACATCTCTTCTTTCGTTTGAAAGTAAAGATAGACAGTGCCCTTCGCGAGCCCTGCTTCTCGTGCGACCTCAGAGACATTTGCGTATTCGAACGTTTTCTTGAACAGCGTCTCGGCGGCGTCGAGAATTCCGGCTCGTCGTGCCTCTTTGTCGGCGGCATCGACCGCGCGCACCCGCTTGCCCTGCATCAGCGCGCGTAGCCCATCCTTCGTACAGCGCTCGGCGTGATGCGCCTCGTGCATCGCGATCGCGTCTTTGATTATTTTTTTAAGTGGCGGCATGGACAATGAAGGCGGGCACAGAAGAAAATGACTTCGGGTCAGTTGATCCGAAATTTAACTGACCCTTGGTCATTAGTCAAGAGAGAATGAGTGACTCTGTCCGAAATTTCAATGGGGCATCGGCTTGACTCGCCCCCGATTTAATGGACGCTTTTATGATGCAGATAAAGGGGTTCGAGATGAGCGAGGAGAAGAGGAAGTTTAGGCCTGCGTACCCGGTGGAGTTTAGGCAACAAATTGTGGAATTGGTGGCAAGCGGTCGAACGGCGACGGAGCTGCCGCGGGAGTTTGGCGCGTCTGCACAAAGCATCGGCGAGCGGGTGAAGAAGGCGGGGACGTTGGCGAGCCTACCGCGCGGGGCGTTGATTCTCGCGGCGCATCGTCAGGCGTCAGCCGTAGCGAATAAGACGGCGCTGACGACCGATGAACGCAGCGAGGTGGGGCGACCGCGTAAGCAGAACAAGCGCTTACAGATCGAGCGCGACATCCTTGCAAAGGCTACGGCCTGATTTGCCGGAACGAGCGCACAGACGTCCAACGGGTCTATCAAGTGATCCGCGCAAATCAGGCCAAAGCTGTCGAGGACGACGGCTCACACAACATCCATGAAGCGTCTGCAAAGCGGTTTGCGGCCTAGACGATGCGCCGCGTACTCGGTGTCTCTCGAAGCGGCTTTGACGACTGGCAATCACGAGAACCGGCGGCGCGAACCGTCGAGAACGCCGCGCTTGCCGAGCGGATCAAGGCCATTCACGCGACGGGTGATCGAATCTACGGTGCGCCCAAGATTTGCACCGAGCTGCGCGATCCGGACACCGTCGATCACGATCTGCGCTGGGCGAGCGTAGGTGAGAACCGAGTAGCGCGTTTGAAGAGATGGCCCAGCCCCAGACTTGGTCAAACGTGAGTTCGTTGCCGAGGTGCCCAATGTGCTCTGGGTGGCGGATATGACCTATGTGTCGACTTGGGCGGGATTCATTTATTTGGCGGTCGTCGTCGATGTGTGGTGCCGCCACGTGGTGGGCTGGCAAATCGGCGAGTAGATGACCTCCGATTTAGTGCTGAACGCGCTCAACAAGGCCTTGACGCAGCGAAAGCCCGAATCGGTGATCCATCACAGCGATCAAGGTAGTCAAGGCGGATTCAACCGGTCGTCGCAACACTGTGGGTTGTTGAACGGATTGTAAGTACTCATCTAAAGCTTCGCTGGCGTTCTCCAGCCAAGCGTTTTGCGCGGTCTCGTGTTGAGCGTGTGCGCCACCGCTTGAATCTCGTGGTCACACCATCGCGACAGATCAGTACCCTTCGGAAAGTACTGCCGCAGCAGGCCATTGGTGTTTTCATTGGTGCCGCGCTGCCATGGGCTGTGAGGGTCAGCAAAGTAGATACTGACCCCAGACTCAACGGTAAAGCGCGCGTGGTCGGACAGCTCTTTGCCTCGATCCCAAGTCAGAGATTGCCACAACTGCGCAGGCAAGGTTGCAACCGTTCGCGTGAGTGCGTTGGCCATGGTGATGGCGCCGTAGCCCGTCAATGCAGGCCCTTTCTTCGTGCGCGCAATCACGTCATAGCAGCCTTTTTCACACGGAAGGTGGACAAGCACCGTGAATCGGCTTGATCGCTCCACGAACGTGGCAATCGCAGAGCGATTCAGACCAATGATCAAGTCACCCTCCCAATGCCCAGGCACAGCACGATCTTCTATCTCTGCGGGGCGATTGGAGATCATGACATGCTCGTTAACGTGTGCCCAGGTCTTGGCTCGTGCCCTGACTCGCGGCACGCGTAGTGCCCGCCCAGTTCGCAAACGACTCACTAGCTCGCGCTTGAGCGCGCCCCGCCCTTGAATGTAGAGCGCTTGGTAGATGGCTTCGTGAGAAATACGCATGGATTCATCTTCCGGAAAGTCTACGCGTAGCCGATTGGCGATTTGCTATGGTGACCAGCTGTTGACCCACTTTCGGTCGCCGCGATGGGGTTTGTTGCGCCCGTTAAACGGTGCGTATCGGGGGCCTGCAATCTCGCACCCATTTACATCGAGGATTTTGCCTTCCAAACGCGCTTGAACATATTGGCGCAACTGCGGGTGAGCCACAAGCTTCGCAGGCTTTGGCCGTCTTGCCGAAAGCTCCGCCTTCCACTGCGCAACCGAGGCTCGATACTCCAGTTGCGCGCCCCGAGTTGCAGCGTTGCGCGTCAGCTCTCGCGAAACCGCTGAGGGATTGCGCCCGATACGGCGGGCTATCTCGCGCACGCCCAGCGATTGGGCGCGTAGCAGAGCGATCTCCTTTCGTTCAGCAAACGACAGATACTTGCCGGACACAGCTTTTGACATAAACAACGGCATGCCGCCACGATGACGAAACCAGCGCGAGCCTACCGCTTGCGAAACACCAACGGCCTCGGCTACCTTCTCGCTTGTGATGCCGGTTGCGATCTCTTTCCAAAATCGCCGTTCAATTTCATTTCGATGCGGTAGATGGCCCGGCGAGCGCATCGAGACTCACCCCGTTAGCTCCTGCACCCATCCTGTTAGTCGCCCCATACACACCTCTAAAGTTAAAGGTGTTGCGACGACCGGTTGAATCCGCTCAGTTCACTGCAACGAATTCGTCGAGGCAATCGACAAACGCGGGATCAAACTCTCGATGGACGGCAAGGGCGCGTGGAGAGATAACGTGTTCGTCGAGCGTTTCTGGCGCACGGTGAAGTACGAGCGCATCTACAAGCGCGCTTATGACACGGTGAGCCAAGCGCGCACAGACATTGCCCAGTACATCGCTTGGTACAACGACAAGCGGCCACACACGAGCCTTGGCGATCGTACGCCCAAGCGCACGTACGAGGAATCACTGGCCAAGCAAGCCGCCCTCACGATGAAAGTGGCTGCGTAGAATGAATGCAATCGGCGTGCCCCGAGTTACCCACCGCGCGCGCGAAACGTGCTCGATGCAAAGAGCTTTCGCGCGCGCCGTGGATAACGCTACACCTGCATCCCCACACCCTGTTTCCACTTATCTCTCGGGGAATTCTGTCTACACGAACGGAGCCACTTCTGCGCCGGTTTTGTAAAAAAAGAGCATTCACGACATCGCGGAACCGTGGGCTTTGTGCTGACTCCTCACGTTACTCGAATACAGCTACGTCTTTTTTCGGTCAAGAAGCTTGACTGCTGGTCGATGTTGTTTGACGAGCGTAACAACATCCGGTTGCATGTAAACAAGCGACTCGGTACCGTCCACGTGCGCGCCGTTCTTAAGTAAGCGTTCGAGCAATCCTAGATAGCGCCCAGGGAAATCCATGTTTTTGAGTAGGACGTTAACCATCAATACGTTGCTGTGACGAAGCAGCGTAAGTTCATCAAGAGGGGCTTGCAGCAATAACTTCTCGGTACGCGCGCCGCCGCCCGCGCCGTCCATTGTCTTGACGAGATTTTTGACTTCAGGCGCGCTTTCCGCGAATGTAGGCACCTGTGTGACATTACTGCGCGCACGTTCGGCGGCTTCGCTCACGCGTAGTTTATGTAGACGTTGTTTTTGCGCTTCGGTGCTGCTGGGTGCGATGAGTCGAGAGTGTGCGAGCACGAGCCACTCTTCGTTCGGCGACGGAAATTGCTCTAGTAAATCAACCATACCTTCGGTGTCGTCTCGTGCTGCAAGTGCGCGCATCTGTGTTGTTAATGCGGACGCAGCAAGAGGCACAGTCTTGAATACGAGCGCAGGCGGCGGTTCGTACTTAAATCCCTCGATAAGCGGGCTCTTTCGATTTGAAATGTATTCGCGTACACGGTCCGTGTCGAGGCCATCTTCCTCATCGAGTAACGATTCGTCGAGGCCTTCGTATTCGTTTTCGTCATCGAAAATTGGTAGGACGAGTTTCACAGCATCCATGTCATGATCTTGACTGATCCAGGCGAGTCCCCGCACTTCGCCGTTTACGTATAAGCAGCCATCGTTGTACTCACCATACACAACGTTGTCGACGGTAAGATTTCCTTCAATCGTGAGATGACTATCTCGGTGCGCAAAACTATGCGCAAAGACATCGCCAAAAATAAGGATAGGGGAAGGATAGGTGTAGGAAAGTTGGCTCAAGACCCCAGTGACCCGTACACCGCCGTCGACGATAACCGCGCTACCGAGCCCCATGTCCGCGAACACTTCGAAATCGAAGTCACCGTCGATAGTAAGCCCATTTCGTATGTGAAAAACACGTTTACGACCCTCGCGCAATCGCTCACCGCCCGCGATGTCAAAAATCTTTGCATGCAAACTTTCTTCGCAAATGTCGGCTCCTACAAGCATGTGTACGTGGCAACCGTCCACAATAGGCAGGCTCGCGGTAGACGAAATAAACCCTTTTTCCTGCCAAACTGACACGAGACGTTCGAATTGCACAATTGCTTTGCCTTCTGTCACGAATGGCACATGAAACACTAAGCAAGGTAAACCAAGCTCGCCACGCCGAATTAGAAGATTGTTGTCAGATTCTGTGATTTCAAAGTATTCGCAAAGCGCGGGGTGTTCGAGGTAGGCTTCAGGCATGGCTGTGATTTATCCTGGATGACGAGAAAGTAGTGGTCGACGCGGCAGATCGCGGTTTTACCGTTAAATTTCGCGGAACTACGGTACAGTTTTATTTGACAATTAATTTCGATGAGTTCGAAGTGGAAATTGCAGAATGTGATTTGCACTTATCAACTGTTACGACGTGTCGCGTGTGCAAAACACGTTAGGCCTCATTAAGCCAAACTCACCTCATGCCCACACTTCTGATTGTCGATATGCAGGTTGGAATGTGTTGGCCCACAACAGGCGCTCGAAATAACCCAAAAGCGGAGTCTGTCATTGGCGCCTTGCTTTCCAATTTCAGGGCTAGAAGCGCGCCGGTAGTGCACATCCGTCACATATCGAGAAATCCAGACTCACCATTTTGGCCAGAACAACCTGGCGTAGAGTTGCAGCCAAACCTAACCTCTCTCGAGAGCGAGCAGGTCATTGAGAAGAACGTTTCGGACGCCCTCATCAACACTGGAACGGGCAGCTTGTGATTGGTAGGGGCGTCGTGAACACTGGGAACAATGTCGAACCGAAGCCAAAAAAACAGCGATGCACGAAAGCAGCGCGGCAGTCCCGGCGCGAATAAGTGTCATTTCAAAGTCGATCGGATACTGGATTCGATCAACTGCTCGTAGATCGCACTTTGGCCAGCCGGGATGAGCTCCCTTAGAGCTTCTTTGCGTTTGACAGCGCCGAATAACGTTTCTACAACCCAACCGACAAGGTAGACAGCAGAGAGGCAGCCTCCCGCAGTGGCAATGTTGCCGTTACAGACCAGCGGCAAATCGAGCACCTCAATACCTAGGGCTTGCAGCGCATTTTTTGCATCGGGGTGAGTTGTAGCAGGTCGCGAATTAAGTAACCCCAACTGCGCAAGGATAAATGCTCCCCCACAAATGGAGCCGATCAACTGTGTATCTGGGTTAAGTACAAAAGCATCCATGAATGCGGGATCAGCTAACGCCGTTTTCACACCGTTCTTTCCGCTAGTGAATAGAACAACATTCGCATAGTTTGCCTCTGTGATGTGACCGTGCGTATGGATAGAAAGACCATGCGCAGATAGATGCATGTCTTTTGTTCCAAGAATCTTCACTTGCCAGTCTGTGGTGTTCCTGCCGAGGATGTCCCACATCAAAAAAAGATCGATGTCTGTGAAATTATCGAAAACAATGATGGCAATATTTTTCATTTACTTGGTCAATCTGTATCCAGATACCAATAGCAAAATTGACAGTATTAAAGGTGCCCATAGTGGTGAAACTGGAAAAGCAAATACGCCGATAACTGAGGCCACCAGCATGTACATGCCAATGAGTTTGAGTAGCTGCCCATCGCCGATCTCAACCGCATGGATAGCAAAGTGACCCGCCACCATAAAGAGCGGCCCACACATGATGAACCAGAATGCTGTGCGTCTGATTTCAGGGGTGCTGAACTGCCCGACGAAACCCGCAGCCCATGCATCAGCAAGCGGAACTTTGAATCGAATGATGCCGAAAACGACGTGAATTAAGCCCAATATCAGGATTGCCCAAGCAGTGGCCTTTGCCATGTTGATTTACCTCGTTGTTGAATTTGCGATCTGTGTGAAGTGTGTGCCAATCAAGTTGAAAGCGCGCCCCAGTAAATAAGAGCCGAGCAAAAAAACCAGAAAATCCAGTGGCCTAGCACGAGATAGTCCTTAGCCTTTCGTCGCAAAGCAATCAGCTGAATAAGCCATAAACAACCCCATAGAAAATAGAACGCAGATAGGGCAAGACCGACAGCCTGTTTTTGCTGAATAACGTTCGTAAATGCAAGCAGAAACAGCAACGCGGACAAGGCAAATAAATCAACCGTGATCAGCTGGAACGCGCACACTGACTGAACCCAATTTCGATCCAGCGCTTCAAGGTTTGCAGTCCGTGTTGTGCTGGTCAGTTTACTGGGCTCAATGCTCAAAGATTGCCGGATACCACCGAACACGTGAGCAAGTAATGCGAGAGAAGTTAGTCCTCCGACAATCGCAAACTGGTAGTTCATTTGCAATTCTCCTTGTTACCTATCCGTAGATCGGACTCAGCCCACTTTGCTCTTACGAGTGGTTCGCAGCTTAGTTGCTGCGCTGTATGAAGGAGTTCGAAGTCATCGAAATGAATCGGAAAAAGTGTCGTGAATCGTTTCGTTGAAATTGCTGGCGTGTGGTGCTTCATACCGCGTTTAGTTGTGCGTTAGTGAGACGATTGAAGCAATCAACTTCTGGTTGCGCACATGGCGAAAACGATCTTTTGTCCGAGCCGTCCATCGCCCGCGCGATGGCTGTACGAATGCATTCGATAGCATGTTCACTCTGCGACAAGCTATTCCCGTAAGCGTGGAATTCATGCGTCATATGTTCCCAGACATCTAATCGCACCGGCGCTCCCTGAGCCGGCAGGCTGTGCGCAAAGTCGCGGATCATGTCTACCAGAATCTCCTTGCCACCTGCTTGGATGTAGAGCGGCGCCACGTTTTGATATGCATGGTGGGCTGGGGAAAGCTCAGCGTCGCGGAATGATGTTCCGGCTTTGAGCTGGGGTGCGTAACGCAGTGTTCGATAACCCGTCACCAAGTCGTACTTGTCATTGCCAAACTGACTTTCACCATGCCTGCGAATGTCAATTTGCGGGTTCAGTGGCATGGCTATCGCTGTCGACAAGCGCTTGTGCACTGATGATGCAGGCGGTTGAGCGCGCGGTAGCGACGAAAGTGGGGTGAACAATTTATCGGCGCTCGTTCTATAGAAAAGAAGCAGTCACGGGTTAGATGTTAGGG
>JAAFJI010000066.1 GCA_013298045.1 Betaproteobacteria bacterium | reverse complement strand
TCGAAAAATCGCAGATCGACCAGATTTTCGAGACGCTGAGAACCGTGATTTCCGAAACGCCCTAGTGCGGTAGCGCGAACGGCGCGACGCTCATTGCGATCACTTTGGCTGCCAGCGACTGAGTCGCAGCCGGCATTTGCTCGCGGCGGAGTGCCTACGCGTTTGCAACGACGGTGCACGCCGGTTTGCGTGCATGTCGTCGCGCACGCAATCGCGACGGGCGTCGCTTCTACAATCACACGGTGCGCTTGCCCCAATTTCCGCCGTTTCTGCTCCCGCTCATTTTCATTAACCTGACTGCGCACATGGCGCTCTCCGGCGGGCGGGTCGCGGGCTCGGTGTTCGCGCTTAAGAGCGGTGCTGCCGAGTATGTGGTGGGCGTATTCATGGCGCTGTTCTCGGTTGTGGCGATGTTTACCGCGCTTGCCGTTGGCCGCTGGGTTGATCGGGTAGGCGCGTCGCGGGTGCTGCGCATGGGTGTCGTGCTGGTGCTCTGCGGCGCTTGGTTGCCGGTCATTGTGCTTTCGGTACCAACGCTGTTTGCGACCGCGATCATGATTGGTTTTGGCTTCAACATCATGTCGGTGGCGGCGCAACACACGGTAGGTCACCTGGTTGACGACGTCTCTCCATCCGAGCGAATGGCGCACTTTGGCTGGTTCGCGATGGGGCACTCTGCATCCAGTGCGTTTGGTCCCTTTGTCGCGGGCTTTGCGATCGATCATCTCGGCTATCGCAGCGCCTTTGCATTGCTTGCGCTCTTTAGCTGTACCGCCGCGCTCTTGGTTTTTAGCCGGATTCGCGGTCTCCCGGTCACGCGCGCTCCAGGTGCACCGGACGCGCGATCCGTGAGCAGTGGTGAGGACGAAATCCGAGAGGTTCCGGTCAACTCGAAAGGTCGCAGCGCCTTCGACTTGCTGGCAACGGCCGAAATGCGCCGCATCTACTGGGTCAACATGATCATGTCAGCGTCCTGGGACTTGTTCATCGTCATGCTGCCGGTGTTCGGAGTGCGGCAAGGCTTTTCTGCCTCAGTGATCGGCACCGTATTCTCGATGTTCGCACTCGGGACATTCGCAGCTCGCGCGAGCATGCCCTGGCTTTCCAGACACGCCCACGAGTGGGAAATCCTGCGGGTGTCGGCGGTGATAATCGCCTTCGTATTTCTCGTCTTACCCTGGTTGGGCAGCGCGTGGTTGCTGATGACCGCTGGCTTCGTGTTTGGCTGCGCGGTGGGGATGAGCCAACCCAACATGCTCTCTCTCGTGCACGCGGCAGCGCCGAACGGGCGCAGCGCGGAAGCGGTCGGTTTAAGATCGGTCATCGGCAATACCTGCTCGGTGGCGGTGCCGCTTGCGTTTGGTGCGGGCGTGGTCTCGCTTGGTATCTCCGCGATGCTTGTAACGGGCGGCGTGCTGTTTGCGAGCGCCATACCGGTTGCAGATCGTGGCGCGAAAGCGCGGCGCGTAACATAACGAAAAAGATAAGCTTTAGCTGCCGTGACGATTCGCGGCGGTCGATAGACAGAAGAGGGTAGAGACTGATGAAATGGATTCGGCGTATTGCGCTCTTGCTCGGCATTCCTGCGATAGGAGGTGCGGTTGCGCTTGGTATCTACATCGACCGCAGCATTCCGAGCGATCGCGCAAATCATCGCTTGAGTGTGCCGCTCGCTGAAGTTGGCGTGACCTTCGACCGGGTCGGCATCCCGCTCATCGAGGCGAAAAGCGAGCGCGATCTTTATTTCGCGATCGGCTTCATGCACGCGCGCGACCGTTTGTGGCAACTTGAGGTGAACCGGCGGGTCGGGCGCGGCGAGCTGGCCGAGCTGTTCGGGGCAAAGGCGCTTGATACCGATAAATTCTTGCGCACCCTTGGTATCCATCGAGCGGCGAAGCGACAGTTCGAAAATCTGCCGCCCGAGACTCAGCTACACCTGCAACGCTATGCCGACGGCGTAAACGCCTACGTTGGCGAGATCATGAGCGTGCGCCCGCCCGAGTTCGTGATTGTCGGTGTACAGCCGGGTCGCTGGGAGCCGGTCGATAGTGTGGCCTGGATGCTGATGATGGCCTACGATCTTTCGGGGAACTGGGGTACCGAGTTGCTGCGCTTCCAGCTGGCGAGTACGTTGCCGGTTGAGCGCATCGCCGAACTACTTCCGGTGCAGCGTGGCGACAGGCCGCTGCCAACTTCAGACTACGTGTCGCTCTACAAGTCGCTTGGCGTCACCGCTGAACTTCGCACCAGCCTGCTTCGGCTGCCGCAGGCCGGTGGCATTGAAGGCGTTGGCTCAAACAATTGGGTGGTGCATGGCGAGGCCACGACCACCGGCAAGCCGCTGCTTGCCAACGATCCGCATCTCTCGCTCTCCGCACCCGCGATTTGGTATTTCGCCAAGCTTCGCGCGCCGGGTATCGAGGTCACCGGGGCGACGCTTCCCGGGGTTCCAGGCGTTGTGCTTGGACGTACTCGCGGCGTTGCGTGGGGATTCACCAACACCGGTCCGGATTCGCAAGACCTCTATCTGGAAGAAATTAATGCCCAAGGGGAGGCCCGCACGCCGCAAGGATGGTCTGCACTCTCGACGCGGGTGGAGACGATTCGGGTGAAGGGCGGAGCCGATGTGCCCATCACGGTGCGTGAATCACGCCACGGACCAATCATCTCCGACGCGAATGCAGCTGCGGCAAATGCGCTGGCTTCGAGCAAGGGAAAGTTCGCGCTTGCACTTCGATGGTCGGCGCTCGACGCGGATAACCTCTCCGCGCAGGCAATTTTTGCGATGAACAAAGCGCAAACAGTCGCCGAGCTGAAGGATGCGCTTAAAAGTTTTGCCGCGCCTCAGCAAAATGTCGTCATTGCGGACACCAGCGGCGCGACCGGTTTCATCGCCGCCGGTCGGGTGCCGCTGCGCCGGGCGGACAACGATTTAAAAGGGCAGGCTCCCGCACCGGGTTGGGACGAGCGCTACGACTGGGTTGGCTGGCTCCCGTTCGATCAGTTGCCGCAGTCGAGCCGCTCAGCGTGGCGACAGCCGTTTTTTGCGACGGCGAATCAACGCATTCATGATGACGCCTACCCGCACTTCATTAGCGCCGAGTGGGCGCACCCCGGCCGCGCCGAGCGAATCAGCACGCTGCTCGCCGCAAAGCCCAAACACGACGCGCAAAGCCTGCGGGAGATTCAGCATGATCTCCAGCACACCCACGACGTGCCGCTAATGAAATGGATATCGAGCGTTGAACAACTTCGAGGTCTTTCGCCCCAGATTTTGGATGTTTTGAGAAAGCTGAAGAGTAAGACTACTTTTGATGCAGATGGGTCAGAGGCTTTATTAATGTGGGCATGGACGAAAGAAGTTACCCGCCGAATATTTGCCGACGAGATCGGCGTGAGCCTGTTCGATGCGGTGTACGGTCGTCGCGACTTTCGACCCGCCCTTAACAACGTTCTTTCGCGAAACGACGCCTGGTGGTGCGATGACAAAACGACTCAGCGCGCAGAGCAATGCGACGACATCGTGCTTGCGTCTTTCGAAGCGGCGCTCGCCGATCTGACGCAGCGCTACGGCGATCCGTCTGACTGGAAATGGGCGCGCGCTCACGTCGCGCGCAGTGAGCATCGCCCATTTTCGAACGTGCCCGTGCTGGCGCGGATCTTTGAGGTTCGAACGCCGACTGCGGGCGACACCTACAGCGTCATGGTCGGCAAACTTCGACTTCGCGAACCCGAGCCGTACCTAAATGAATTCGCGGCGAGCCTGCGCGCGGTGTACGACCTGTCGCAGGCCGACCCAGACGCTGGCAGCATCATTTACTCGACCGGTCAGTCCGGCAATCCGTTCTCGCCACATTTCCGCGATCTGGCGCAGCGCTGGGGTAGTGGCGGTGCGAGCGCGTATGTCGAACTGCAGTTGAAGTTACCGTCGGCGCGGATGACGCTCTCCGGTCCCTGAGCCGGTTCGCCTACAAAAAAACACTTTTTTGCACCTACCCATTTAGGGAGGTGACCGCATCGGCGGTCGCGTGGTACGGTTGTGTTCGGTAGTAGGCTCGCACACTCGAACGGCTGATCGGTGCGACGCAGGATTTCATCCGATCGCTTGCCGGGTTGGGGTTTTTACTTGCGTGTAACCCCGCCGACAACGCCGTCAGCTCGGTGTAAGATCGGAAATGTCCGGTGCGCCAACTTTGTGTGCAACGTACCGCCCTGAAGACAACTTCATATGCTCAATCCGAACACCATTTTCCGAAAAACCGAGCTCGGTAACATGGAAGTCGCCTCGCGAAAGCTCGGGCTGCGCGCCGAATTGCGTCGTCTCCTCATCCTCATCGATGGTCGCAACACGGCTGGAAAACTCGCGGTCTTTGTCCGGATGCCCGAGATCGACATGCTGCTCTACGAATTGCAGGCGCTCGGTTTGATCGATCCGCTCGACGGCAACGTGGAGAGCGCGCTTGCTCCGCCTTCGGCGGCACCGGTGGCGGCGCCCGCCGCGCAAAGCCCCTCTGGCGAATCTGCGCTCATGCCAACCAACGAACAGTTCATTGCGGCACGCACTGCCGCAGTGCGCTTCATCAACGATAAGCTCGGACCGAGCGGCGAGACGCTTGCGGTCAAGCTCGAGCGCACCCGCAACGCGCAGGAGCTTCGCGAGGCGGTCGCTGCGGTTCGTCAATCGCTCGAGCGAATGGTCGGCGCGAACAGTGCACAGGCGTTTCTCGAACACGTTCGTACCTCGGTCAAAATCTGACCGCAGCCGGTTTTCAGCCCACCCTCGGTGAGGCACATGTGCGTAGGCTTCGAGCGCGTCGGTTACCATCGAAGCCATGAACACGGTGCGCGCTTTTCTCTCTGCGTTGGCCGCGGTGCTTTCCGCCTTCATCGGAATTCGTCGTCGCGAAGATGCAAAAGGCGATCTACAGCTCAAGCTCGCGCATGTCGTCGTCGCGGGCGTGCTTTGCGCGGCACTGTTGGTCGTGCTGCTGATTACGCTGGTCCGCAACATCGTGAAATAGGCTCTTCCGCGACGCTCAGGTAGCACCACAAAAGGGTCGAGGCACCGGTCGCGCCGCCTCGGATCATGCTCGTCGCCTGCGCTCGTCATTCATCGCAGACGGATTGCGGGGGCGGACTTTCAAGTTAAGCTTTGCACCATGAAGCCGAACACGCCCAACCGCCGCTTCTCGCGGCCTCTACTCATCGCGTCTGTCCTTACGGCCGCGACGCTCCTGGTCGCTTGCGCGCCGCAAACGCTTAAAAAAAGCACAACGATTTCGTTCGAGGATTGCCGCTTAAAGCGGGTCGAGTCGCAGTCGAAGTGCGCACTGTTCGAAGTGCCAGAGAACCACGCAAAATCCGACAGCACAAAGATCAAGATTCATGTGGCGATCGTGCCGTCGCTTGCGCCGAAACCGGAGGCCGATCCGGTGTTTTTCTTCGCGGGCGGTCCTGGCCAGGCGGCAAGCGACATTGGGATATTGGTTGAAGCACTCTCGCCGCTGCGTCGCAATCGCGATATCGTCTTGGTCGATCAACGTGGCACGGGTAAGAGCAAAACGCTCACTTGCGACGTCGGCGAAACACTGAAAACGGAGTCGCAGCCACTGCGAGAAGCGCTCAACGCGAACGATGCGCAGATGCGCGCCGAATGGAAAAAGTGCCTCGACACGCTCAAAGGCAATCCCGCAACGCATCGCACCGACGACTACATCGCCGATCTCGAACTGGTGCGCAAGGCGATGGGGTACGACAAGATCAACGTCTGGGGCGGCAGCTACGGCTCGCGTGTGGCGTTGCGCTACATGAAGTTGCATCCCGATGCAATTCGAAGCTCGGTCATCGATGGCGTTGCGCCGACCACACTACGTTTGCCAAACGATGCGCTCGCCAATTCAGAAGCCGAACTGCGCGCAGTTTTCGTCGCGTGCGAACAGTCGCCCGAGTGCGCGAAGGCGTATCCCGGCATTGCGAAAAAACTCGACGATTTGCTCGCTTCGCTCAAGCAATCGCCAAAGACTGTGACTATCGCCCACCCTTCGACGGGTAAGCCCTTCAACGCAACGATCACCAGCGTTACCTTCGCGACGATGCTCTGGCCACTGCTCTATCAACCCGATGCCACGCGGCTGCTGCCTACGATGGTTGAAGCGGCAGCGGCGGGCAATTTCGCGCCGTTTGCTGCAGGAATGTCAGGGGGCGGCGGCTCGAACGAGCTCAGCATTTCACTCGCGCAACGCTTCGCCGTGATGTGCGCTGAGGATATGTTCGAACAAAAACCTCAGACTAATGATCGCTTGGGTCCAATCGGTAAGCTATTTTTCGATTTTTGCTCTAGCTTTCCGCATGGTAGCCCAGCAAAAGATTTCTTTGAACCAACGAAAAGCAGCATTCCAACTTTACTGCTTTCCGGCACGTTCGACCCAGTAACTCCGCCGTCATCTGCAGAAGTTGCTATGAAAACACTCAGCGCGAGTAAACATATCGTCGTGGGCGCGGGCCACATTGTCTCGCCACATCCTTGCATTCGTCGCATCGTGAAAAAGTTCGTCGATGCGGGCGACATTGGCGCAGCAAATGACAGTTGCGAAGCCGAACTCAAATTGCCGCGCCCGCTCTTCTACGCCAACGCACTGGAAGCCAAATGATTGTCGTCGACACACTCACAAAAAAATTCACGACGAAAGAGCGCACCTCTGCGTTCGCACTCAGGGCGACCACCCGCGAAGTCACCGCCGTTGATCGTGTGACTTTCGAAGCGAGAGACGGTGAAGTGACTGGCTTGCTCGGCCCAAACGGCGCAGGCAAAACAACGACGTTGCGCATGCTCTCGACGCTGCTGTCGCCCGATAGCGGCAAAGCAAGTATCGACGGTGCCGACCTCGCCACACAGAAAGCCGCAATCCGCCGCAAGCTCGGGGTGCTCGGCGACGCGAAAGGCCTCTATTGGCGGCTGAGCGCGAGAGAGAACATGATGTATTTCGCAAAGCTGCAAGGTATGAATGAAACCGACGCGAAACAACGCGCCGACGTTTTGATTCGCGAGCTCGGGCTCGAAGCGCTCGGCGATCGTCCAACGCAGGGTTTCTCGCAGGGCGAACGCATGAAGGTTGCCATTGGTCGATCATTGATTCATAACCCGCAGACGGTCTTGCTCGACGAACCCACGAACGGGCTCGACATCATGTCGACGCGCAGCATGCGCGATCTGATTCGCGGTCTCAAAGCGCAGGGTAAGTGCGTTTTGTTTTCGAGCCACATCATGCAAGAGGTTGCTGCGCTCTGCGACCGCATCGTCATCATTGCGAAAGGACATGTCGTGTTCAACGGCACACCGCAAGAAGTCCTCTCAACAACCGGGCTTGCTTCGCTTGAAGATGGATTCGTCAAACTAATCGGAAGCGACGAGGGGTTGTTCGCATGAGCGCGTTTTCCTTCACTCGTATGGTGACCGTTGCGCGCAAGGAACTCTTCGATTTGCTGCGCGATCGCAAGAGCATTTTTTGGGCGCTCTTTGCCGTGTCGATCTCGGGGCCGATCGTCGTCGGATTGCTCTACTTCATCACCAAAACAGTGAGCGAGCGCGTCGAGAAAACGACCGCGCCGATTGTGAACACGCAATTTGCGCCGGATCTCGTGCGTCATCTCGAACGTCGCGGCATCAAAATCGATGCCGAGCCGAAAAACTATCGCGAACGCGTGAAGCTCGGCGAGCTCGACGCCGTCATCGAAATCGATCCGGATTTTGCGAAAGCATTGGCGGAAGGTCGTCCCGCGAAGATCACGCTGTTCACCGAATCAAGCCGCGATCGCTCCGCGCCAATCGTGAGCAAGCTATCGCGCGAGCTGCAGCGCTATTCCGACACTATCGGCAACGAGCGCATGATTTTGCGCGGCGTTGCGCCAGCCGTCGCGAGACCGCTTCAAATCGAGGAATTCGATTTAGCCACACCCGAGCAACGCGGCGCACGTCTTCTGCAAATCATGAGTTTCTACGCGCTCTTCGCGGGGCTCATGGGCGCGATCGCCGCTGCGCTCGACGTGACTGCGGGCGAGCGCGAGCGCCAAACACTGGAGCCGCTGCTCACGACGCCGGTCACCGCGAGCGAACTTGCAGTCGGAAAATGGCTCGCGGTGAGTGCCGTTAATTTGCTAGCAGTGACTACATCGTTGATTGGATTTTTAATTGCACTCAAGTTTGTGCCGCTCGCAAAACTAGGCGTGCCGTTCAATTTCGGCGTACAAGAATTTGCAGGATTCATGGCGGTGTTGATTCCGTTTGCGTTCTTGGTGCCTGCGGTGTTTCTTGCTGCGGGTTCTGCCGCAAGAACGGCGAAAGAAGCCCAAAGCTCGCTTGGCATGGGAGCGTCGCTCGTTGGCATGTTGCCGCTCATCAGCTTCATTCGGCAAACGCAACCGCCGTGGTGGGACGTGTGGGTACCGGTAAATGGTCAGTACGCGGTGCTCTCCAAAGTGCTTCGCTCAGAGCATATTCCTCCGCTCGATTGGGTGGCGATGTGGGTGATTCCGATTGTTGGCGTGGTCATTGCGTTGATGATCTTTTCGAGGCGCTTAGGTAACGAGAAACTGCTCGCGGGGCGCTAAACGCGACGATTGCGCACCGCAACAACGCGGTGCGCGAATTCTGCACCGAGCAAACTGGTATCTCTCCTTGACCGACGCGCAGAAAGCGCGAACAATCGGCAGCACGTAACCGCTTGAACGACACAAAGCGGCGCGCAACAAGGAGGATGAAATGAAGCGGTTTACTTTAAGCGGCATCGCTGCGGCGATCCTAATTTCTGCGGCAACCTTGGCAAGCAGCGCAAGCTTCGCGCAGACAAAACTCAAATGGGCGCACGTCTACGAGACTAGCGAGCCGTATCACAAGTGGGCGGTGTGGGCTGGCGAAGAGCTTAAAAAACGCACCAACGGCAAATACGAAATTCAGGTGTTTCCGGCGTCAAGCCTCGGCAAAGAAACCGAAATCAATCAGGGGTTGCAACTCGGCACCGTGGACATGATCTACACCGGTGCATCGTTTGCCGCGCGCTCGTTCCCGCGCCTTGCGGTGAGCTATTACCCGTTCACGTTTCGCGATGCAGACCATGTGATCAAGTACAGCAAAAGCGATGTTTTCAGGGAATTGACGGAAGGCTACAAAAAAGCGACCGGCAACACCGTCACTGCGCTCACGTACTACGGCGTTCGTCATGCAACGAGCAATAAACTCTTCAAAAATTGCGACGAGATGAAAGGGCTCAAGATGCGAGTCCCGGATGCGCCAGCTTACACCGCGCTGCCGCGCGCGTGTGGCGCGAACCCGACGCCGATTGCCTTCGCTGAGGTTTATCTCGCGCTGCAAAACGGCACCGTCGATGCGCAGGAAAATCCGCTGCCAACGATTGAAGCAAAAAAATTCTTTGAGGTACAAAAGCACATTATTCTGACCGGGCATATTGCGGATGCGCTGCTCACGATCATTGCGCCTTCGACGCTCGCAAAGATGTCACCCGCAGAGCAGAAAGCGCTTGCCGATGTCACGCAGGAAGCCGCCGAAAAAGTGACGCAAGAAATTCGCAAACGCGAAGGCGAATTGGTCGACGAGTTCAAGAAGAAAGGCATCAATGTGGTGACCGTCGATCGCAACGATTTTCAGCAACGCGTGTTGAAAGCGATCGAATTCAAATCGATGGGGCTTGAGAAGAGTGACTGGGATCGCGTGACAGCGATTAAGTAGTCGCGCCGTGAAATCTATCGATGACGGCTCTCAAGTGACGGGGGCCGACGGCGAGTTTCATGCGCAAGACGAAGCCGTCGATCTCTCGACGACTAAGCCCGAGGCGTGGATTGCCCTGGGTTTCTTTTGGATTCTTGGGCTCACCGTCTTCTATCAATTCTTCACACGCTATGTAATGAACGATTCGGCCGCGTGGACCGAAGAAATCGCGCGCTATTTGCTGATTGCAACGGTTTTTACGGGTGCAACGATTGGCGTGGCGAAGAACAACCACATTCAAGTGGACATCTTGTTCCGCTACTTGCCCGCGAAGGTCGCGCGGGTGCTCGCAACGCTTGTCGATGTGCTGCGCATCGCGTTTCTCGCAGCGGCTGTTGTGCTCACGATCATGATGATGATGAAGCTTGGCAATACGTCACGCATGACGATGGTGGAGCTGCCGATGAACGTTGTTTATGGCGTCTGTCTCGTCGGCTTTGCACTGATGTGTTTGCGTTCGGTGTGGGTGCTTGTCGTGCATTGGCGTCGTGGCTATAGCGTGCTCGAACGTCCCGAGTCGACGATGGAAGATCGCTGATGCAAATGGATAACGCCAATGCTTAAGGTGCTCTTCCTATTCCTGATGGCAGGCGGCGTGCCCGTCGCGATTGCAATGGCGGGCGCAGCGCTCATCTACATTTTGTGGACGGGCAATTTGCCACCATTCGTTGTGATTCACCGCATGGTGAGCGGCATCGATAGTTTTCCGCTGCTTGCCGTACCGTTCTTCATTCTCGCGGGCAACTTGATGAACAACGCGGGGATTACCAATCGCATCTACAACTATGCGCTCGGTCTCGTCGGTTGGTTGAAGGGTGGCTTGGGTCATGTGAACGTCGTAGGCTCCGTCGTGTTCGCCGGCATGAGTGGTACGGCAATCGCGGACGCTGCGGGTTTAGGAACGATTGAAATCAAAGCGATGAAAGATCACGGCTACTCGACCGAGTTCGCAGTCGGCGTGACTGCTGCGTCGGCAACCGTCGGCCCAATCATTCCACCGAGCTTGCCGTTTGTGATTTACGGCATGATGGCCAACGTTAGCGTTGGCGCGCTCTTCCTCGCAGGCATCTTGCCGGGGCTCATCATGGCCGGGCTCATGATGGTGACCGTTGCGTACTTCGCGCACAAAAACGGGTGGGGTGCCGACGTGAAATTTCAGTGGCCACGAGTGTTGAAAGCGCTCGCAGAAACGGCAGTAGTCGCGGTGTGGCCACTCGTGCTCTGGTTGTTGATTACAAAACTAGCTTTTCCGCCGCAAGCCACAGTGATTTTCGGCATCGTTATTCTTTTCATCGCTGATCGAGTGTTTAAGTTTCAGGCTGTCCTGCCCATATTAACTCCGGTATTGCTGATCGGAGGTATGACCACAGGAATCTTCACGCCGACCGAAGGCGCAATCGCCGCCTGCATCTGGGCGATGGTGCTTGGCTTCGCGTGGTATCGCACCTTGTCTTGGAAGATGTTTGTGAAGATCAGCCTCGACACGGTCGAGACAACTGCGACCGTTCTCTTCATCGTTGCCGCCGCGAGCATCTTCGGTTGGATGCTCACGGCCACGGGCGTGACTGCTGCGATCAGCCAATGGGTGCTTGGCTTCACCGATAAGCCGTGGGTGTTTTTATTGCTTGCGAATTTGCTGATGCTCTTCGTCGGTTGCTTTCTTGAACCCACCGCCGCGATCACGATTCTCGTGCCGATTCTGGTGCCGATTTGTCAGCAGCTCGGCATTGATCTTGTGCATTTCGGTCTCGTGATGGTGCTCAATTTGATGATCGGTTTACTGCATCCGCCGATGGGCATGGTGCTGTTCGTGCTAGCGCGTGTCGCGAAGTTGAGCGTCGAGCGAACAACGATTGCGATTCTGCCGTGGCTCGTGCCGCTCCTCATCAGTTTGATGTTGATTACGTACGTGCCGAGCATCTCATTGTGGCTGCCGAAAATGTTTTACTGATTTCGTGATGAACCCATTCATACGCCTTCATCCCGCCGACGATGTCGTGATCGCACGCACACAATTGGTCGGCGGTGCGCAAATCGAGAACATCGCCGTGCGTGGATTGATTCCACCAGGACACAAAGTCGCAGTACGGCAGATCGCCGAAGGCGCTCCCGTTCGACGTTACAACCAAATCATCGGCTTCGCGTCGAAGCCGATTGCGCCTGGCGAACATGTTCATACACACAATCTTTGGCTCGGTGAAAGCAAAGGCGATTTCACCCGCGAGTACGCGTTCGGCGCGGATGTGAAACCGGAACCCGCGCGGCGCAGCGCAACGTTTCAAGGCATTCACCGCAGCGACGGGCGAGTTGCAACGAGGAACTACATCGGCGTACTTTCGAGCGTCAATTGCTCGGCAACCGTCGCCCGCGCAATTGCCGACAATTTCTCTCGACAAATTCATCCCGAAGCGCTTGCCGATTTTCCGAATGTCGACGGCGTGGTCGCGCTCACGCATGGCACCGGTTGCGGCATGGACGGCGAAGGACTTGGCATGCAAGTTCTCGCGCGCACGCTCGCGGGCTACGCGACACATGCGAACTTCTACGGCGTGATCGTTGTCGGTCTTGGCTGTGAAGCCAATCAAATCAATGAATGGCTCGCACGAAGCAGTTTGCGTGAAGGTGACACGCTACGGGTATTCAACATTCAAGACACCGGCGGCACGCGAAAAACGGTCGAACGCGGTATCGAACTCGTGCGAGAGATGCTGCCCACCGCGAACCGCGCAACGCGCACGCCTTGCGACGCTTCCCACATCACGATCGGCTTGCAATGCGGTGGCTCGGATGGTTATAGCGGCATCAGCGCGAATCCGGCGCTAGGTCGCGCAGTCGATCTACTCGTCGCACATGGGGGCACAGCAATCCTCTCAGAGACGCCCGAGATTTACGGCGCGGAACATTTGCTCACACGTCGCGCGGTCTCGCGCGAGATCGGCGAAAAGCTGATACAGCGCATTCATTGGTGGGAAGCGTACACCCGCATCAATCAAGGCGAGATGAACAACAACCCGTCGCCCGGCAACAAAGCGGGCGGCCTTACCACCATCCTCGAAAAATCGCTCGGCGCGGTGGCGAAAGGTGGCACGACGAATCTTCAAGCGGTGTACGAATACGCAGAAACCGTCGATAAAAAAGGCTTCGTTTACATGGACACGCCGGGCTACGATCCGGTGAGCGCAACAGGGCAAGTCGCTGGCGGCGCGAACGTCATTTGCTTCACCACGGGTCGCGGCTCCGCATACGGCTGCGCGCCTTCGCCTTCGCTCAAACTCTCGACCAATACCGCGCTCTGGCAACGCCAAGAAGAAGACATCGATATCAATTGCGGCGAAATCATCGACGGCAGTGCATCGATTGAATCGATGGGACAGCGTATCTTCGACCTCGTGCTTGCGACAGCATCCGGCGAGCGCAGCAAGAGCGAGCAACATGGTTATGGTCAGAACGAGTTCGTGCCGTGGCAACTAGGCGCTGTTATGTAGGTTTTCCTGCACAGAAATGTTTCTGGTTTCCGAGTTACTCCCGCTCCTGTCATCCCCGCGAAGGCGGGGACCCAGACCGGGAGTGTTTGCAAGTGAAGTACGATTGTTGCAACCGATACGATCTCTGGGACTGGGTCCCCCCTTGCAGGGCGCGCTCGCGCAAGCATGCGCGAGCCGTTCCGGCGGCGGATCGCATGCGATCCGAAACCCCGCCTACACCCTTCGCGGGGATGACAGCAAATTTGCGCGAGCAAAGTCAATTTGACCAACAGGAAAAAGTAACTCCCGCATGTCACGAATCATTCACGCAAAAGAACTCACCGCACTCGTCGCCTCGATCCTCCAAGCAAGCGGCAGTAGCGGAACTGAGGCAACCGCTGTCGCAGAAAACTTGGTGCTCGCGAACCTAAGCGGCCACGACTCGCACGGGGTTGGCATGGCACCGCGCTACGTCGATGCGGTTGCCGAAGGCGGACTCATTCCAAATGCGAACGTGAAGATTCGCAAAGACACCGGTTCGATGCTCGGACTCGATGGCGCGCATGGTTACGGGCAAGTCGTCGGCATGCAAGCGATGGATCTCGCAATCGCACGCGCGCGCGACCACGGCAGCTGCATCGTCGCGCTCGCGGGCGCGCATCACCTCGGTCGCATCGGTCACTTCGCGGAACACGTCGCAGCGAGCGGTTGCGTCTCGATTCATTTCGTGAACGTCCTCACGCGCGCGACGGTCGCACCGTGGAGCGGCAGCGACGCGCGCTTCGGCACAAATCCGATGTGCGTCGGCGTACCGCTAGGCAATCGCCCACCGTTCATTCTCGACTTCGCGACGAGCCGCGTTGCGCAAGGCAAGATGCGCGTTGCGCACAACAAAGGCGACCGCGTCGCCGAAGGTTTGCTGATCGATCATCACGGACAGGCGACGACCGATCCGAGCGTCGTCGTTGCGCCGAAACATGTTGATCAAAACAATCAAGCGCAATGGGGCGCGATCCTGCCATTCGGCGAACACAAAGGCTCAGGCCTCGCGATGGCGTGCGAACTCCTCGCTGGCGCACTCACCGGCGGCGGCACCTGGCATCGCGCACCCGACGGTCGTCGGGCAGTGCACAACAGCATGCTCTCGATCGTGATTGATCCGAACGCAGTAGGTGAAGCCGACACCGTCGGCGGTGCCGAGGGTTATGAATCGCAAGCACTCGCGTTCATCGATTGGTGCAAAGCAAGCCCCGCCGCGAACGCACACGAACCCGTGCAAACCGCAGGTGAGCCTGAGCGCGCAAAACGAGAAATTCGAACGCGAGACGGAATAGAAATCGACGATGGCACCTGGGCGGAGCTCGCCGCTGCGGCGCGGCGACTGGGCGTCGCCTTCCAATAGCGTCCACAGACAGGTTCGACGAGACGAGAAAAGCGCTTGTGCGTCGAAGGTAAACCCGCCGCGTTGCGGGTAATGGTCAAATACGATTTTCGCGCCAAACCTTTGCTGCGTTTGCAGCATTGGTGCGAATCGATCTGCCCGAACACCTCGCCGCTTTCGCATGAACGTCATCGCAAAACAACAAGAACTCGTCAATTTCATTTGGGGCATCGCGAATTTGCTTCGCGGCCCGTATCACCGTGCTCAGTATCGCCACGTCATGATTCCCATGATCGTGCTGCGTCGGCTCGATTGCATGCTCGAAGACACGAAAGACGGCGTGATCGAAGAATTCGCTCGCTTGCAATCGCAAAAGTACGACGCGGCGACGATTGAGCGCATCTTGAAGCAGAAATTCAAAGTGCCGTTTTTCAACACGAGCAAACACACCTTTCGCTCAATGCTCGGTGACCCGAACCAGCTCGCAATCAATTTTCCGCATTACATCAAGAGTTTCAGCAAAGAAGCGCGCGACATCGTCGATCATTTCGAATTCGAAAAGCAAATCGAAAAGCTAGACAAAAACGATTTGCTATTCAAGGTCGTGCAAAGCTTTGCCAGTGCCGATGTCGATTTGCATCCAGCGCGCGTGCCCAATCACATGATGGGTTATGTATTCGAGGAATTGGTTCGCAAGTTCAACGAACAGGCCAACGAAGAAGCGGGCGACCATTTCACGCCGCGCGAAGTGATTCGCTTAATGGTTCATGTGCTGTTTCAGCCCGACGACGCGACGCTCACCAAACCGGGCATCGTGCGCACGCTGTACGACCCGTGTTGCGGCACGGGCGGCATGTTGACGCTCGCCGAAGAATACGTCGAGCAATTCACCGGCGGCGCGCGGCTCAAGGTGTACGGCCAGGAATACAACGACGAATCGTTCGCCATTTGCGGCTCGGATATTTTGATCAAAAGTACCGAGGCCGACACCTCGCACATCGTCTTCGGCGACACGCTCGGCGACGGCAAATCGCGCGATGGGTTCCCAGATTCGACGTTTCATTACATGCTCGCGAATCCGCCGTTCGGCGTTGAATGGAAACGCGAGCAAAGCTTCGTTCAGGCGGAACACGACAACCTCGGTTTCTCCGGACGCTTTGGCCCCGGGCTGCCGCGCATCAACGACGGCTCGCTTCTGTTTTTGATGCACATGATGCGCAAGATGAAGCCGGTCGAAGGCGACGGCGAAGGCTCGCGCATCGGCATCGTGTTCAACGGATCGCCGCTGTTCACCGGCGACGCGGGCAGTGGCGAGAGCGAGATTCGGCGCTGGATTATCGAAAACGATTTTCTGGAAGCGATCATCGCGCTGCCCGATCAGATGTTCTACAACACGGGCATCTTCACCTACGTCTGGATCGTCACCAATCGCAAGCTGCCGCATCGTCGCGGCAAAGTGCAGCTCATCAACGCGAGCGGCTTCTTCGAAAAAATGAAGAAAAGCCTTGGCAACAAACGCAACGTGATGACCGATGAACACATCGCGCAAATCACAAAGCTCTACGCGAATTTCAGCGCCGACGGCGCGGCCTCGGAACACGTACGCATTTTCGACAACCAAGATTTCGCGTACATCAAAATCACGATCGAACGACCACTGCGATTGAATTTTTCATTCGCGAAAGCGCGCATCGAAAAAGTAAAAACTGCGAGTGCGTTTGTTGCGTTGGCAGAGAGCAAAAAGCGCAAAAATCTCGCCGCCGCAGA